>NZ_JAIUKE010000201.1 GCF_020176795.1 Streptomyces sp. 8L | reverse complement strand
GCCCCGGCCTCCCCGGCCGCCCCTCCGCCCCCACTAAGGAGCCCATGAACCGCGTTCTCTCCACCTGGACCCCATCGGCCCGTCCCGACGGCGCCGAGCAGACCGAGCGCCCGGCGCAGCTGCGGCGCATCTTCGGCCTCTTCCGCCCCTACCGGACCAGGCTGACCGTGGTCGGCCTCCTGGTCGCCGCGTCGTCGCTGGTCTCGGTCGCCTCCCCGTTCCTGCTCCGGCAGATCCTCGACGTCGCCATCCCGCAGGGCCGCACGGGCCTGCTGAGCCTGCTCGCGCTCGGCATGATCCTCACGGCCGTCGTCAACAGCGTCTTCAGCGTGCTCCAGACGCTCATCTCGACGACGGTCGGCCAGCGCGTCATGCATGATCTGCGGACGGCTGTCTACACGCAGCTCCAGCGGATGCCGCTCGCGTTCTTCACCCGTACGAGGACGGGCGAGGTGCAGTCGAGGATCGCCAACGACATCGGCGGCATGCAGGCGACCGTGACGTCCACGGCCACGTCGCTCGTGTCCAACCTGACGTCCGTGGTCGCCACCGTCGTCGCCATGATCGCCCTGGACTGGCGGCTCACCATCGTCTCCATGCTGCTGCTGCCGGTCTTCGTGTGGATCAGCCGCCGGGTCGGCAGGGAGCGCAAGAAGATCACGACGCAGCGGCAGAAGCAGATGGCCACCATGGCCGCCACCGTCACGGAGTCGCTGTCCGTCAGCGGCATCCTGCTCGGGCGGACGATGGGCAGGGCCGACTCGCTGACCAAGGCGTTCTCCGACGAGTCCGAGAGGCTCGTCGACCTGGAAGTGCGGTCCAACATGGCGGGCCGCTGGCGCATGTCCGTCATCGGGATCGTGATGGCCGCGATGCCCGCGGTCATCTACTGGGTGGCGGGGCTCGTCCTGCACAGCGGCAGCGTGGCGATCTCCATCGGCACCCTGGTCGCCTTCGTCTCCCTCCAGCAGGGCCTGTTCCGGCCCGCCGTGAGCCTGCTGGCCACCGGTGTGCAGATGCAGACGTCGCTGGCGCTGTTCGCCCGTATCTTCGAATACCTGGACCTGCCGGTGGAGATCACGGAACCCGAGCGTCCCGCGGTGCTCGCCACGGACCGGGCGCGGGGTGAAGTCCGTTTCGAGAACGTCGACTTCAGCTATGCCGCGCAGGCCGGAGCCGTGTCCCTCACCAAGGGCGGCGCGCGGCCGTCCGAACGTACGACGCTGGCGGGGATCGACCTGAGCGTGCCGGCCGGCGGCAGCCTCGCCGTGGTCGGCCCCACGGGCTCCGGCAAGTCCACCCTCAGCTACCTGGTGCCACGGCTGTACGACGTGACCGGCGGCCGCGTCACGCTCGACGGCGTGGACGTGCGCGACCTGAGCTTCGACACCCTCGCCCGCGCGGTCGGCGTCGTCTCCCAGGAGACGTACCTCTTCCACGCGTCCGTCGCGGAGAACCTGCGCTTCGCCAAGCCCGACGCCACGGACGAGGAGATCGAGACGGCGGCACGGGCGGCGCAGATCCACGACCACATCGCGTCCCTGCCCGAGGGCTACGACACCCTGGTGGGGGAGCGGGGCTACCGCTTCTCCGGAGGCGAGAAGCAGCGCCTCGCCATCGCCCGCACCATCCTGCGCGACCCGCCCGTACTGGTCCTGGACGAGGCGACGAGCGCGCTGGACACCCGTACGGAACACGCGGTGCAGCAGGCCATCGACGGGCTCTCGGCGGGCCGGACCACCATCACGATCGCCCACCGGCTCTCCACGGTGCGCGACGCGGACGAGATCGTCGTCCTGGACGGCGGGCGCATCGCGGAGCGCGGCACGCACGACGAACTCGTCGCGCGCGAGGGCCGGTACGCGGCGCTGGTGCGCCGGGACAGCGGTACGCGGGACGCGGCGGACGCTGCGGCGGGAGACGCCCTCGCGGCGGTCGCGGACGAGGCGGTGCCGCCCGGCACGACATCCGGTCCCGCCGAGCCGGACGCGGGGGCGCTGGCTCCGGTCGGGGGCTGACGAAACCCGCGCGGCGGATCGGCCCCCGAGGCGGCACGATCGCGCCGCCGGGCCCCGGCCTCCCGTGATCGCTCCGTGCCGCACGTTACGGTTCCGATATGACAAACAGGTCATATCGGGCAGGAGGGCGTCGCGGTCCCGGGCCTCGACCGGGGCGTCCTGGCAGGCCGCGGCTGACCCGGCGCGGCCGGGCCGCGCTGGTCATGGCGGCCGTGCTCGTCCTCGGTGCGGCGGTGCTCGTGCCGGTCCTGCTGCTGAGCGGCGGCGGCGGCCGACCCGCCTCGCTGGTCGTGCCGGAGGGCCGCAGGGCCGGCGAGGTGTACGCGTCCATCGACAAGGCCCTGTCCGTACAGCCCGGTACGACGCGGCGCGCCGCGAGCGCGGCGCACCTCGAACTCGCGGGCCCGGCGCACGGCAATCCGGAGGGATACCTGTTCCCCGCCACCTATCCTGTCGACGCGCACACCACACCGACGGGCCTGCTCACCTTCATGGTGAACACCGCCAACAAGAAGCTGGGGGCGGATCACATCAGAGCGGGCGCCGAGCGCAACGGCATGACCGTGTACCAGGCGGTCACCATCGCGAGCATCGTCCAGGCCGAGGCGGCGACGCCGGCCGACATGGGCAGAGTGGCCCGCGTGGTGCTCAACAGGCTCGCCAGGGACATGCCGTTGCAGATGGACTCGACACTGAACTACGCGCTCCACCGTTCCACACTGGAAACCACCGACCGTGACACCAGGACGCGCAGCCCCTACAACACGTACGCGAACAAGGGCCTGCCGCCCACACCGATCGGCAACCCGGGGGAGGCGGCGCTGAAGGCGGTGAGCGCCCCGCCGCGGGGAAAGTGGCTGTACTTCGTGACGGTCCGGGACGGCGACACCAGGTTCGCCACGAGCTACGCGCAACAGCAGCGCAACGTAAAGGAGTTCAACGCCAACAAGGGCGGCTGACGCGACGCGCTCCCGTCGCTCTGGCGCACCCGTCTCTCTCCACGCGCCCGTCGTCAGGCGGCGCCGTGCTGATGTCAGGCGACGAGCTCGCCGGCCGGTTCGTGTCCGGCGCCCAGCAGCCGCCTGATGTCGTTCACGGCATCGCGCCCGGCCCGGTTCGCGCCGATCGTGGAGGCGGACGGGCCGTACCCGACGAGATGCACCCGCGGGTCCCGCACCGCCCGGGTCCGCTCCACCCGGATGCCGCCGCCCGCCTCCCGCAGCCCGAGCGGTGCGAGGTGGCCGACCGCGGGGCGGAAGCCCGTCGCCCACAGGATCACGTCCGCCTCCACCTGGCGGCCACCGTCCCAGGCCACGCCCTCCGGTGTGACCCGGTCGAACATGGGCTGCCGGTCCAGCACTCCCTCGGCCAGCGCACGCCGCACGGCGTCGGTGAGCGGCAGGCCCGTCACGGACACCACACTCCGCGGCGGCAGACCGCGGCGTACCCGCTCCTCGACGAGCGCGACGGCGGCCCGGCCCTGCTCCTGGCCGAACGGACCCTCGCGGAAGACCGGCGGTGTGCGGGTGACCCAGGTCGTCGAGGCCGCGTAAGGGGCGATCTCCATCAGGTGCTGCGTACCGGAGGCACCGCCGCCGACCACCACCACGCGCAGCCCGGCGAACTCCCGCGGGCCCGTGTAGCCCGCGGTGTGCAACTGCCGCCCGCGGAAGGCCTCCTGGCCCGGATAGTGCGGCAGGAAGGGCCGGTCCCAGGTCCCGGTCGCGCTGATGAGGGCCCGCGTCAGCAGCACCCCCGCGGACGTCTCGACCCGGAGGCGGCCCCCGGGCCCCTCCCGCACCGCGGACACGTCCACGGGCCGGTGCACCCGGATGCCGAAGCGGCGCTCGTAGTCGGCGAAATACCCGGCCACGACCTACGACGACGGCCGCGCCGCGTCGGCCTCACCGGTCTCCAGCTCCATCCCCGGCAGCGAGTGCATGCCGTGGACCTTGCCGTACGTCAGCGACGGCCACCGGAACTGCCAGGCACCGCCGGGCCCCGGCGCGTGGTCCAGTACGACGAAGTCACGCTCGGGCACGAAACCCGTACGGCCCAGGTGGTAGGCGCTAGACAATCCGGCCTGCCCGGCCCCCACCACCACGACGTCCACCGCGCGCCCACCGAAATCGTCCACGCCGATGGAACGCCCCGAGCGGCATCGATCTTCCCCTCGGGGAAAGATGGAAACCATGGCGGACACCTTCACCACCAAGACCCTGCACATCGCGAGCGGCAGCGACGAGACCGTGACCGACCTCACGGCCGACTGCGAGCGCTTCCTGCGCGCCGCGGCCGGGGGCCGCAGCGGCCTGCTCAACATCTTCGTCCCGCACGCCACGGCCGGCATCGCCCTGATCGAGACGGGCGCGGGCAGCGACACCGACCTCCTCGCCGCCCTGCGTGACCTGCTCCCCCCGGACGACCGCTGGCAACACCGCCACGGCACCCCGGGCCACGGCCGCGACCACGTCCTGCCGGCCCTCGTCCCGCCCCACGCGACGCTCCCGGTCGTCGAGGGCCACCTGGAACTCGGCACCTGGCAGTCGGTCTGCCTGGTCGACACGAACGTGGACAACCCCGACCGCCAGGTACGGCTGAGCTTCCTGTGCTGAGCGTGACCGCTGCCGGGCCGTGCCGCCGGTTCTCCATAGCGTGCGTGCGCGAATGGAGAGGAAGACGCAGGGACTGGACCCAGCTGTGATCGAACGTCTCTACGGCCGCTGCGGTAAGTGCCTGCTCGGGGCATGGCGGCTTTCGGGCGTGAAGATTGCCACGTCATCTCCCGAGCCCCAGTGGGAGAACGTACTGACTGCTGCCGGGTCCGTCGGCGGGCACATCATCGGCCGGGCCGACGACTGGGAGGTCTCGGGCGCCACCGACCCCATGAGCCGGCCGAAGCTCGGCCCCTGGCTGCGTGACGAGAGGGGCCCGTACGACGGGCTGGTCTCGGCTGCGGTGGACCGCCTCGGTCGCAACGTCGTCGACTGCCTGAACACGGGCTACAAGATGCGGGACGAGAAGAAAATGCTCGTCACGTACGGGCACGACGGGCCCTGGGAACTGGATGATCCCGCCGACGAGAACCGCTTCACCATGGAGGCCTGGGGCTGCCCAGATGGAGCTCCGTGCCATTCAACGCCGTAACCGGGACGCAACGGTCAAGATCCGGTCGGCGGGTCGGCCCAAGGGGAAGCCGTCCTATGGGTTCCGGTACGTCCGGAAGGTGATGGGCGGCAAGGTCGACCACGTGGAACTGCACCCCCACGCAGCCGAGGTGCTGCGGGGTGTGGCCCGTCGTATTCTCGCCGAAGGGCCTCATGCAGCAGGCCCTGGCCGGTCACGGGCCGCCGGTGACACCGGCTGTGACGGCGCGCCAGATCGACGAGGCCGCCCCGGTCCTGACCGCAGCGCCTTTCACCGGCGTAGACCTGGTGGTGAAACCGGCGGCGGCGGTGTGCACGGACGGAGTGACCCCGGTCGGGGGCGGCCTGGGCCGGGAGTCGGCCGTCACCGCGTTGCCGGTCCGGCGCAACGCGGTCGGACTGGTCAGCGAGGAGGTCGTCGTCCAGCGACGGCTCACCGGTACGGAGTACGTGGTCAACACCTCCAGCCACGACGGCCGGCAGACCGTCACCGACCTGCGCCGCTACCGCAAGGTCGCCAACACCGGGCACTTCGCGGTCTACCAGGACGTGAAGCTCCTGCCCTTCGACGGCCCCGGACACGAGGAACTGCTGGCCTACGTTCGTGGGGCCCTGGAGGCGTTCGGCTTCCGCTTCGGTCCCGCCCACACTGAGGTGATGTCGACCGGGGACGGCCCGCGTCTGATCGAGGTCAACGCCCGCGTCGCGGGCAGCGGGATGGCCGCCGCCGCGGCCCTGGCAACGGGGGACAACGGCATCCAGCGCACGGTCCGATACGTGGGCGCCCGCCCCCGACGCCTTCCGACTCGCGCGAGCGGTGCGGGTGGCCATGTTCGTCGCGCCGAGAACCGGGACCGTGACCAACACCGAGATCCTGCAGGAGATCCGGACCCTGCCCACGTGCCGGGGCCTGGAGGTCAGGGTCCGCACCGGCGACACGATCGCGGCCACCTCGGACCTGCTCTCGTCCAACGCGCTCGGCTGGGCCCTGCCGGCGGACCGCGACGCGGCGGCGGTGGAACGCGACCACCGACTCGCGCGTGCCTTCGCGGAACGGCTGCGCATCACCGCGTGACGCACCGACCGGACCTGACGGTCGATCGACGCTGACCCGACGTTATACCCGTTCGCTCCGACTGACACCGGCCGTGCTTGATCTGTTCACTTCGGAGTTGCCAGACATTCAACAAGGTCGCAGTTCCGCATGTCCGCGACGGAGTAATATGCAAAGATACCAACTCGCGATCGACGGCTTCCCTGCGCACCTTGTGAGAGTCCGCCCATGCTGGCGACGGCCCCGTCCTGCCACCGTGTTCGTACAGATGAACCGCATACGACCCCTGCGCGCCGCCGGGCCGGCAGGAACTCACCTCAACAGCCGGCCTGCCGCCAGTACCGGGCTGAGCGCGCAACCCGTCGTGGGCCCTCAGTCGTGCCTCGATCTTGACACTCGCCATCCCCGCGAAGGGGCTCGCCTCCGCCGGTCCACCTGCTCCTCGTGAGCTCGGCCGACCTTGCTCCAGTGAACAACGCGACGCGGCGGGCCGCCGGTTCGAGGACGAAGCAGTGAGACAGACCATTCCCGCACCCCGCGTGGCGACGGCGTGGGCTCTAAGGCCGGAGGGCAATAATCGTGCTCTCTCAGTAAGGACATCACTGTGCGGCAAGACCTGATGAAGAACGCGGACATCGTGATACGGGGGATACGGGACCAAGGCGGTGGGGGCGGTCGGCGCGTTGCTGACCCTGCACAATCGCGTACGTTCGGTGATCTGTGCCTGAACGACCCCGACTCGCCCTGTTGCCGTCATGGCAGTATGATCACCGGCGCGGTGGCCGCCTCGATGGCCTCTCCTTTCGTCTTCGAACCGGTCGAGTTCACCACTGGGTCGGGTGGCAAGGTCACCAGGGTGGACGGCGGCCTTGTCGCTCACTACCAGCTCACCACCTTCGACCTCGTCGACGGCCGTCCGCCCCGCTGGCCTACGTGAGGGATCACGCTCTTCAGCGAGCCGACCACCACGGACAAGCCGGTGTGCTCCGGTTCGCCGCCAACTCGCTTGTCTCGCTGCTGGAATGGCGTCGGTACGGACGCGATGTGGAGGGGACCCCAGGACCTGGTCGATCGCCGTGGACCCCGGCTCCGCCGATGATGTGCGCCGGGAACTCAACTTCAAGAGGTCCGACGAGCAGAAGAAGGCGTTGTTCATGAAAAGCCAGGAAGCGACCATCGCCTTCCTCGCCACCGTCTGACCGGAGCGAGCGCCAACAGGCCGACGGCGTGGGCTCGTACGGGCCCGTACCGCGTGCACCGTCAATAGTGGAAGGGCTGTTCACGATGCGTTTTCGGATTCTCGGTCACTTGGAGGTGGTCTCCGAGGGTCTGTCGGTGCCGCTCGGCGGTGTCCGGTCCCGAGCGACGCTCGGCTACCTGCTGCTGAACAACAACTCGATGATCCCGACCAGCCGCCTGGTCAAGGCGCTGTGGCCCAACGGCACGCCGGCCACCGGCCGCAAGATGCTGCACAATGCGATCTCCCGGGTCCGTGTCGTGCTCGGCAGCCGCGCCATGGACTCCGATGCCCCGGCCCTGCTCACCCATGCGCCGGGCTACTTCCTGCGGGTCCCTCCCGACGACGTCGACCTGACGCTCTTTCAGCAGCAGGCCGAGCAGGGCCACGCCGAACTCGTCGCCGGCCGGTGGGAACAGGCCATGGCGACGCTGCGCGGCGCGTTAAGCCTGTGGCGCGGCACCGCCCTGGTCGACCTGGTGGAGGCCGGCATCGCCTGGCCGGAGCTGACCACGCTGGAGAACACTCGGCTGGCCACCATCGAGGACCTGGTGGACGCGGAACGGCCCGCTGCGGGAACGCATGTCCGGACAGTTGATGCGTGCGCTCTACCACTGCGGTCGCCAGTCCGACGCGCTCGCCGTCTACCAGCGCACCCGCACCGCGCTCGTCGAGGAGTTCGGCCTGGACCCGAGCCCGGCGCTGCAGGCACTGGAACGGGCCATTCTCGAGCACGACCTACCCGGCCACGACCAGGGACGGGACCGGCCGCGGCCGGTGGTCGAGATCCGGCCGGAGACAGCGCCGGCACCGTCACCGGCGCCGGTCGCCAGTGGTGAGCCACTGTCCGGTGAGCTCAAGCAGATCACCCTGGCGCTGGTGCGGGCCAGCGTGGGCGACCACGTCAATCCGGAACAGATGGCGCTCGTGCACGATCACATCGGTCGCGTCATCCACTGCACCGCCACCGACTGGGGCGGCACCGTGATCGGAGTGCTGGGTCCGTTGTGGCAGATCGTGTTCGGTGTACCGGCGACCAGCGAGTCCGACGCCTGGCGGGCGGTGCACGGCGCGCACGACATACGCGAGCGGCTGGCCACCGGGGGTGTTCCGGTGTCGGCCGCGATCTCGGTCAACACGGGGAAGGCGTTGGTACGTCAGCAGGGCACGCTGTCCGGCGCGCCGATCTCGGTCACCGGCGCGGTCATCGACCAGGCGTTAGGCCGGCTCACGGCCCTTCCGGCCGGAGAACTGTCCATCTGCGAGACCACCGCGCGCATCACCGAGGCCGGTGACCTGCCCGGCACGGAAACCGCGCCGTTCGTCGGCCGTGAACGGGACCTGACCATGCTCCGGCAGTGGTGGTGGCAGGTGCGCCGGCTCGGCCAACCGCACCTGGCCACCGTGCTGGCCTCCGCGGGCATGGGCAAGACGAGGCTGATACGTGAGTTCGAGCGGCGACTGAGCGAGGACAGCCCCGGGCTTCGCTTCCTGGTCGGTCGCGCCGGCCCGCGCTATTCTGCCCAGAGCGGGCTGACCGCGCTCAGGGACGTGGTGCGGGCCCACTGCGGAATCGATGCCGCCGACGACGACGGCACGGTCGAGCGGAAGCTCGCCGCCGCCGTCGCGGAGCTGCCCGGACGGGTGGACTGGGTGCTGAACCACCTACGTGGGCTGATATTCGACGGCAGCGACACCAGCGAGGACGCCGTGTCAGCGTGGAGCCGTTTCCTGGAGGAGATGGCGGTCGGCCGACCGACGCTCCTGGTGATCGAGGACCTCCAGCACGCCGACGACGCAGTACTGGACACGGTGGACATGCTCGCCAAGTACACCAGCCAGGTCCCGTTGCTCACCGTCGTCACGGCCCGACCGGAACTGCTGGACCGCAGGCCGGGGTGGGGTGGCGGCAAACTGCACGCCAGCACCACCGTGCTGCAACCGCTGGAGGACGTCGAGGTGCGGCAGTTGGCGGCCGGGCTCGGGGGAATGACCGAAGCGGAGATCGACGACTGCGTGGTGGCGAAGGCCGACGGCAACCCGCTGTTCGCCATCGAGCTGGCGACGACCTTCGCCGACGACGCGAGCCGGCACCCGCTGCCGCGGTCTGTGCGCGGCATAGTGGGATCGCAGATCGATCTGCTCCCCGCCGCGGTCAAGTCGGTGCTGCTGGACGCGGCCGTCCTCGGCGACATCGTGTGCGACACGGCTATCGCGGCCATGGGCGAGATCAGTTTGCATGAGGCCGAAGGGGGGCTGCGGTATCTGGAGCGCCAGGAGTTCCTGACTCGCACCGGATCAACTGTGGAGGGCCGGCCGGAGTACCGGTTCCGAGGGGGCGTGATCCGGGACGTCGCCAACGAGCGCCTGGTCACCTCGGTGTTGATGGAGAAGCACCGCAGGGCCGCCGAATGGCTCAGTCGGCTGCGGGAGAGCTCGACGGCGCATGGTGACGAGCCGGTCCGCCGGACACCGTGACGCGGCCGCCGGCGTCCACATCGACGAGGTCTCCGGAGGATCGATCAGCACTGCAAGAGGCTGTAGCCCGTGTTTGAGCGGGTCTTGCGCCCTGCTTGGCAGCCAGGGCCTGCCTTGTGTCCTCCGCCGTCGGGGATGTTGCCGAGCTTCTTGATGTCGACGTGGACGAGTTCGCCCGGGACGGTCGCGTTCGTAGCGGCGGACAGGGTGGCCGGTTGCGTGGTCCGGGTGGGCCAGGCGGGCTACGCCGTAGCGGACAAGGACGCGGTGCACGTAGAGGGCACGAGGTCAAGCAGATGGCGATGCGGACCGGGCCCCAGCGGCGTGCGAGGCGGACTTTGATGATGCGCCGTTCGGTCCGGTGGGGGTCTGGCGCCGGCCCGTACATGGTCGGCTGGACAGGTCACTTGTCCCGGCCTCGCCCAACTCGCGGTAGCGGGGCGCCCAACGCTGGGCCGTGGTCGGCGAGACCTGGAAGCGTTCGGAGGCCCGTCGTGCCGGCCGTCGCCCACGGCGCAGCGCGCCAGGCGCAGCCGTCCGGTCTCGGTCAGGGTCGCATCACGGTGGAGGTACGCGGGCCTCTGGTCGCTGGTGCAGATATCGCACCACACCAGGCCAGAGGCCCCTCACCCATTTCGAGATCCCTCAGCCGAGACCTTGCTCACCCGTCCACAATCTTCCCGGACGGAACACCTAGGCCTGGACCGAGGTCACCATGCCGGCCCGGGCCAGCCGCTTGAGCAGCTGGAGCTGAGCGGCGGTCAGCTTGTCCTCCAGCTGGCGCATGGGGGCCGCGCCGGCTCGAAGGATGCCCAGCAACTCCTCGGCGCCCTCGCGGGCCAGGCCACGGACCTCGGTGCTGTCCTCGCCGTCGCTGCGGCTGAAGCGGTATGCCATGGTCGGCGAGTCGACCGGGGAGACGACCTCGTCGCCGTGGGCGACCGGGTCCGACCAGTAGCGGCCGTAGGACGCCTTGGTCTTCTCGTCCACGTCGGTGTCGAACGGCGGCGCCGGCACGAATGCCTTGAAGCCGGGGACGTCCAACGCCACGGCCTCGCGCACCGTCACGTCCGGTGCCAGCGTGACGACGGTGTCCGCCGGCAGCGGTGCCGGCTCGGCCTTCTCGGCGGCCCGGGACAGTGGGGCGGCGCCGACGACCGGGGCGCCGGTGATGACCTGCATCAGGTTCGGCGTGACGGCGGTGTTGAGCAGCACGTCGAAGGTGCGCTCCTGGATGTCCAGGTCGGGGCCGCCGCCGCGGTGGCTCCAGTAGATGCTGTCCGGGTCGGCCTTGCCCAGCGCGTGGTACCACTGGTCGATGGACAGGGCGAAGGTCTCGGCCATGCCGTGCCAGCCCTCGTCGTAGTCCCGCCATAGGTCCCGCTTGTCCTGTTCGGACAGCGTGCCGCACAACGTGTTCTCCAGCAGCATCGCCGCAGTGACGGCCTGGTTGGTGGCGAACGCGACGCCGGAGGAGAACAGCGGGTCCACGAAGTAGGAGGAGTCGCCGACCAGCAGCCAGCGTTCGTCGAAGTCGGCGAACTGCCCGTTGATCATTGAGTAGTTGGTCGCGGTCAGCATCTTGTTGTCGATCGGCTCGGCCTCGGTGATCAGGTCCTTCAGGTACGGCACCTGCTTTACCGTCCTGATGAAGGTCTCCTGGTCGGTGAAGTCGGTGCCGTCCTGTTTGAGGATCTCCGGAATCGTCACGATGCCGACCGAGTGGGTGATCACCCGCTCGCCGTTGACGATTTTGGGCACCGGGATGTACCAGCACCAGCCGTCACGGAAGGCGAAGCAGCCGATGGGGGAGAGGTTCTCGGCGCGGAAGATGTTCCAGTCGCCGGGCAGGCTCTGGGCCGGCTTGCCGCCGACGAAGTGCTGCCAGATGGCGATGTTGCGGTAGCTGGACAGCCACTCTCGCTTCTGCTTGGTGGCGATGCTGTTGCGCCGGCCGGAGGCGTCCACGAAGTAGCGGCAGCGGACCTTCGTGCCGTCCTTGAGCGTGACGGTGGCACCCTCGGCGTCCGAGTCCAGCGTCTGCACCGAGGTCTCTTCGAACACGTCGACGTCCAGCGAGGCGGCGTGCTTGAGCAGGATGTCGTCGAACTCGGCGCGGTTGACGTGCATGGCGAACCGGTACACGCCGTCCTCGAGCACGCTGCGGTGGTCGAAGTAGGCCACCATCGGGGTCTCGCCTCAGTTGAAGATGCCGCCGTACTTGCGCACCCAGCAGTCGCTGGCCAGCACCTTCTCCAGCGCGCCGCTCTGCTCGATCGCCGGGATCATCTGATGGGCGAAGGACTCGCCGATGTGATCACGCGGGAACGGCTCCTTCTCGAAGATCGCGATCTTCAGGTCGGTGCGCTTGGCCAGCAGTGCGCCGAGTGTGGAGCCTGCCGGCCCACCACCCATGATGACCACGTCATACTCGGACCCGACTGGCTTGCCCATGGGCCTACCTCCTAGGGAAATTGCGGAAAACCGCCCGGCCTGGACCGTCGGATGTGCGTTCGGCAGGCGTGTCGTCCCGGCCAACGTAGGTGCCGCACGGGTGGGCGCGCAGTGGTGTGGTTCCGCACCGCGGTCACTGCGCGGTAATCGGATTGCCTTGGTGGTCGGCGATTACCGGTCCGTGGCCGGGCGGTGGGCGAACGTCGTGGTCACGCGACGCGGGCGCCCATAGCCTCGAACCGGCCGACACAGTGACTCGCGGCCCGAAGACTGGCGGCCCAAAGGGAATAGAGGGAACCCCCATGGCTACTGCTGAGCCCGCTCCGCTGTCCTGCCTGGTGCGGGGATCGGGGCCAGCGGTGATGCTCGTCCACGGCGGCGGCGCGACCAGGGAGAACACGTACGGCCCCCTGATCGGCGCGCTGGCCCAGGACAACACCGTCATCGCCCCGGACTACTCGCAGGCGCCCGCCGGTGCTGCCGCCGATCTCGACGGCCTGACCGACCTGCACGTGGCGGCGGCCGTGCGGGCCGGCCACGAGCGGTTCGTGGTGGCCGGTCACTCGCTGGGCTGCCTGGTCGCTGTCAAGGCCGCGATCCGCCACCCCGAGCGGGTCGTCGGGCTGGTGCTGACCGCCGGCTTCGCCCGGGCGGCGATGTCGATGCGGCTGAAGGTGCAGCTGTGGCGGGCCCTGTTGGACGGCGACCGGGACGTGCTGGCCCGGTTCCTGATGTCGGTGACGTTCAGCGACCGGTACCTCAACGCGATGACCCAGGACCAGGTGGATGGCTTCGTCGACCTGATCGGCCTGTCGCTGCGACCGGGCACCGCCGAGCAGATCGAGCTGGTGCTGAACGCCGACGTGCGCGGGCAGTTGGGTCGGGTGCACGTGCCGACGCTGGTCGTGGCGACGATGGCCGACCGGCTGGTGCCGCCGCTGTCCTCGGTGGAGATCGCCGACGGCATCCCCGGCGCGCGGCTGGCCGAGTTGGACTGCGGGCACCAGCCCGCGTTGGAGCGGGCGGCTGAGTGGTCGCGGCTGATCAAGGAATTCTGCGGGTCTGAGTTCGTGGATGGACGGGTGCCGAGGTGACGCGCGAACCGATCGCTGTCGTCGGATTGTCCTGCCGGGTGCCCGGCGCGGACGGCGCCGACGAGTTCTGGCGACTGTTGACCGAGGGCCGCTGCACGATCGGCCCGGTCCCGGCCGACCGGTGGGCCGCCGACCGGGTCGCGGACGCCCCCGGCGCCCGGTGGGGGTCTTTCCTCGATGGCGTCCGGGATTTCGACCCGGGCTTCTTCGGCATCTCGCCGCGCGAGGCCGCCGCGATGGACCCGCAGCAGCGACTCGCCTTGGAACTGAGCTGGCAGGCCGTGGAAGACGCGGGCCTGCTGCCGGACGCGCTGTCCCGGCGCCGCACGGGTGTGTTCCTGGCCGCAATGCACGACGACTACGCGTTGCTGACCCACCGCACGCCCGGTGCTCTGGGGCAGCACGCTTTCATCGGTGTGCAACGGAGTTTGCTGGCCAACCGCGTGTCGTACTTCTTCGGCGCGCAGGGCCCGAGCATGACCGTCGACACCGGACAGTCGTCTTCGCTGGTCGCGGTGCATCTGGCTGCGGAAAGCCTGCGCAACGGCGAGACCGACCTGGTCCTCGCCGGGGGCGTCAACCTGATCCTCGCGCCGGACAGCTCGCTGGCCGCCGAGCGTTTCGGCGCGCTGTCCCCTGATGGCGTGTGCCGCACCTTCGACGCCGAGGCCAACGGCTTCGTGCGCGGTGAAGGCGGCGCGGTGGTCGTGCTCAAGCGCTATCGGGACGCACTCGCCGACGGGAACACCGTGCTCGCCGTGATCGACGGCAGCGCGGTCAACAACGACGGCGGCGGCGACGGCCTGACCGCACCGAACGGCCCGGCACAGCAGGAAGTCCTCCGCCAGGCGTACGACTGGTCCACTGTGGGCCGCGCCGACGTCGGTTACGTCGAGCTGCACGGCACCGGGACCAAGCTCGGCGATCCGATCGAGGCGGCAGCGCTCGGTGCCGTGCTCGGAACCGCCCGTGACGATATCCCGCTGCCGGTGGGTTCGGTCAAGACCAACATCGGTCACCTGGAAGCCGCTGCCGGCATCATCGGTCTGGTCAAGGCTGTGCTGGCGATCCGGCACCGCACGCTGCCGGCCAGTTTGGGCTTCCGCACGCCCAATCCGGGTATCCGGCTCGACGAACTCAAGCTGCGCGTGGTCACCGAGACCAGCCCCTGGCCGGTGCCGGACCGCCCGCTGGTCGCCGGCGTCAGCTCGTTCGGCATGGGCGGGACCAACTGCCACGTCGTGCTGGTCGAGCCCGATCCCGTGCCGTCCGACGAGCCGGTGCGGGCCGGCGGTGTGTTCGTCCTGTCCGGACGGACTCAGGCCGCTGTCCGTGCGCAGGCTCTGGCGTTGCGTGAGAACACGGACGTCGACCTGGCCGATCTGGCGTTCTCGATGGTCGCGACCAGGGCCGCGTTCGAGCATCGAGCGGTCGTGCTCGCCGACGATCCCGCGTCCTTGGGCAGCGGCCTGGACGCGGTGGCCGCCGGGCTGCCGGCCCAGAACGTCGTCACCGGCACCTCAGCGACCACCGGCAAGGTGGCGTTCCTGTTCTCCGGACAGGGCAGTCAGCGGGCCGGCGCCGGTCGTGAACTGTACGAGACCTCGCCGGTGTTCGCCGGGGCATTGGACGCCGTGTGTGCCCGATTCGACAGTTCGCTACGCGAAGTGATGTTCGCCGAGGACAGCGCTGAGCTGGACCGGACCGTGCACACGCAGGCGGCGCTGTTCGCGTTCGAGGTGGCGGCCTTCCGGTTGGCCGAGCATCACGGCGTGCGTCCGGACCTGTTGGCCGGCCACTCCATCGGCGAACTCGCCGCCGCTCACGTCGCGGGAGTGCTGTCACTGGCTGACGCGTGCAAGCTGGTGGCCGCACGCGGTGCGTTGATGCAGGCGCTGCCCGACGGCGGCGCGATGGTCGCCGTGCAGTCACCTGAGGACGAGATTCGCCCGCTGCTGACCGACGGCGTGGACATTGCCGCTGTCAACGGGCCGAACGCGGTCGTGGTGTCCGGCGACGAGAAGGCCGTGCTGGCGGTGGCCGGCAGGCTGGCGGAGCGGGGTCGCAAGACCAAGCGGCTGAAGGTGAGCCATGCGTTCCACTCTCCGCGCATGGAACCGATGCTGGCCGAGTTCCGCCGAGTCGCCGAGTCCCTGACGTTCCATGAACCGCGCATCCCGATCGTGTCCGACATGACCGGGTCGCTGGCCACCGAACTGGACGACCCGGACTACTGGGTGCGGCACGTCCGGCACGCGGTCCGTTTCGCCGACGTCCTGCGCGGCCTGGCCGATCTCGGCGCGACCGCGTTCGTTGAGCTGGGCCCGGACGGCGTGCTGAGCGCGATGGTCCGCGACAACATCGCCGTGACTGCGGAAACCGTGGTGGCGCAGCTGTTCCGTGCCGGCCGTCCCGAGCGGCGCACGGTCGCCGCCGCACTCGCCGAACTGCACGTGCGCGGACACGCCGTCGACTTCCGGCTGGCCGGGCAGCGCATCCCGTTGCCCGGATACGTCTTCCAGCGCAAGCACTACTGGCTCGGCGACCGTCCCGTTGAGACGGTCGAACCGGTGCGGCAGCCGCGGGAGACCGGCGACTTCCTCGATCTGGTGCGGCGGCATGCGGCCGTAGTCATGGGCGCCGACGGCCCCGACGAGGTCGACCCGGACCGCACCTTCCACGACCTGGGCTTCAACTCGCTGATGGCGGTGGAGCTGCGGGACGAGTTGGTGGCCGCGAGCGGCGTCCAACTGACCGGGACCGCGCTCTACGAATATCCGTCGCCGCGAGCGATCGCCGCCCGGCTGGGAACCTCGCCCGTGGTGGCGGAGGACGACTTCGGCACGGCCGATCCCGGTGAGCCGATCGCGATCGTGGCGATGGGTTGCCGGCTGCCCGGTGGCGTCGACACGCCGGATGCGTTGTGGGAACTGCTGCTGGCCGGCGGTGACGCGATCAGCGAGTTCCCGACCGACCGCGGCTGGGATCTCGACGGCATCTACGACCCGCGGCCGGGCACCACCGGCCACACGTACACGCGGGCCGGTGGCTTCCTCAACGCCGCCGACTTCGACGCCGCGTTCTTCGGCATCTCGCCGCGTGAGGCCACGGCGATGGACCCGCAGCAACGGCTGCTGCTGGAGACGGCGTGGGAGGCGTTGGAGCGCGCCGGCATCGAACCGTCGGCACTGCGCGGCAGCCGTACCGGCGTGTTCGTCGGGGCCACGGCCAACGAGTACGGCCCGCGGCTGGACCAGGCCGAGGGCCACGCGCTGACCGGTACGTCCATCAGCGTGGCCTCGGGCCGCGTCGCTTACGTTTTCGGGCTGGAAGGCCCGGCGGTCACCGTGGACACCGCATGTTCGTCGTCGCTGGTGGCGCTGCACCTCGCCGTGCAGTCGCTGCGGCAGGGTGAGTGCACGCTTGCGCTGGCCGGTGGCGCTGCGGTGCTGGCCAGTCCCGGCATGTTCGTGGAGTTCGGCCAACAGCGCGGACTGTCCGCGGACGGTCGGTGCAAGTCGTTCGGGGCCGGTGCCGACGGCACCGGCTGGGCTGAGGGCGTCGGCATCCTGGCGCTGGAGCGGCTGTCGGTCGCCACCGCGCGTGGCCACCGCGTGCTTGCTGTCGTGCGCGGTAGCGCGGTCAACTCCGACGGCGCCTCGAACGGGCTGACCGCACCGAACGGCCTGTCGCAGCAGCGGGTGATCCGGCAGGCGCTGGCGGCGGCCGGACTGTCCGGCGCCGACGTCGACGCCGTGGAGGCGCACGGCACCGGCACCCGGCTCGGTGACCCGATCGAGGCCGGGGCGCTGCTGGTCACTTACGGGCGGGACCGGGAACGGCCGCTGCTGCTGGGGTCGCTGAAGTCCAACATCGGGCACACCCAGGCCGCCGCCGGCGTCGCTGGTGTGATCAAGATGGTCCTGGCCATGCAGCACGGGCTGCTGCCGCGGACGCTGCACGCCGACGTGCGCAGCCCCGAGGTGGACTGGAGCACTGGGGCGCTGCACCTGCTGACCGACGCCGTGGACTGGCCGGAGACCGGACATCCACGTCGTGCAGCCGTGTCGTCGTTCGGGATCAGCGGCACCAATGCGCACGTAGTACTGGAACACGCCCCGAGTCCCGCCCTCGCTGCGACACCGACCGACGGGGCACTGCCGTGGGTGCTGTCCGCGCGGACGCCGGAAGCCTTGCGCGGACAGGCCGCGCGCCTGGCGTCGCATCTGGACGCCGACCCCGAGCTGAGCCCGGCCGATGTCGGTCTCACGCTGGCCACCACGCGCGTCGCCTTCGACCATCGCGCGGCCGTGCTGGCCGAGGACCGTGACGGCTACCTACGCGGACTGCGCGCACTGGCCGCCGACGAGCCGGCAGCGAACGTCGTGCAGGCCACCGCTGCGGTAGGTGCCGTCGCGTACCTGTTCACCGGGCAGGGCAGCCAGCGCCCGGGCATGGGCGAGCAAGTGCGCGCCGCCCAGCCGGTTTTCGCCCGGGCCCACGACACCGTGTGCGCGGCGCTGGCTCCGTACCTGGACGTCGACCTGCGCCAGGTCATCACCGACGACGCCGACTTGCTCGCCCAGACTCGATACGCGCAGGCCGCGCTGTTCGCGCACGAGGTGGCGCTGTTTCACCTCCTCGACCACTGGGGTGTCAAGCCGGACTACCTGCTCGGCCACTCCATCGGTGAGGTCGCCGCCGCGCACGTGGCCGGTGTCCTGTCACTGGCCGATGCCGCCGCGCTGGTCGGCGCCAGGGGCCGGCTCATGCAGGCGGCCACGGTCGGCGGCGCGATGGTGGCCGTGCAGGCCACCGAGGAGGAACTGGGCGAGCTCAGCGACCTCGTGGCGCTGGCGGCGGTCAACGGCCCGGGCTCCGTGGTCGTCTCCGGTGACGCCGAGGAGGTGTTGCGCATCGCCGAACACTGGCGCCGGAAGGGCCGCAAGACCTCCCAGCTCAAGGTGAGCCACGCCTTTCACTCGCCGCACATGGACTCTGTGCTGGATGAGTTCGCCGACGTCCTGCGCACGCTGACCTTTCATGAGCCGCGCATCCCCGTCGTTTCCAATGTGACCGGTGACCTGACCACTCCGCAGGATCTGGCGTCACCGGAGTACTGGGTGCGCCACCTGCGCGGAACTGTGCGGTTCATGGCCGGTGTACGCTGCCTGGACAGCCACGGCGTCGGCGTGTACCTGGAGCTGGGGCCGGACGCCACGCTCACCGGCATGGCGCAGTCCTGCCTCACCGGCGTGCCCGTTCTGGCACCGCTGATGCGCCACGACCGCCCGGAGGATGTCACAGTACTCACCGCGCTGGCCAGCGCCTACGCGGGCGGTGTCGACATCGCCTGGACAAAGGTGTTCCCCGGGGCGCATACCGTTGACCTGCCCACCTACGCGTTCCAGCGCAACCGGTTCTGGCTCAACGCACCGACGCACACCACCGGTGGTTCCGGACACGCCCTGCTGGACACGGCGATCGAGCTGGCCGACGGTGAGGGCACCCTGCTCACCGGACGACTGTCCACGCGTAGCCACCCGTGGTTGGTCGACCACACCATCGGCGACGCCGTGGTGCTGCCCGGGACCGCCCTGCTGGACATGGCGATCAGGGCCGCGGACGAGATCGGCTGCGACGAGGTCGCCGAGTTGGTGATCGAGGCGCCGCTGGTGCTGCCGCCGGATGCCGCCGTCCAGGTCCAGGTCGTGGTCAGCGGCCAGGACGTGGAGATCTACGCCCGCGACGAGCGGGACACCACGTGGAGACGGCACGCCAACGGTGTGGTGGCGCGTACCCGGCGTGCCGCCGTCCCCGTTACTGACTGGCCGGGCACCGACCCGGCGGCCGCCGACGACTACGCGCGGCTGGCGACGTACGGCTACCACTACGGCCCGGCGTTCCAAGGGCTCCTCGGTTCACGGCAGTCCGGCCAGGACGTCCTGGTCGAGGTGCGGTTGGCCGAGGTGCCGTCAGGTGAAGGGGTCACCGGCTTCGGCGTGCATCCCGCGCTACTGGACGCTGTCCTGCACCCGCTCGTGCTCGCCGCGGCCGAGTCGGACGGTCAGCAGCGACTGCCGTTCTCCTTCAGCGGTGTCATGCTGTACGCCAGCGGTGCGACCGAGCTGCGCGCGCGCGTCACCCGTACCGGCCCCGACAGCTACAAACTGCTGGCAGTCGACGCGGCCGGCCAACCGGTGCTGTCGGTGGACTCTTTGGTGCTCCGCCCACGGCCGGCCGCTCGGCCGGCCGTACGGCACCCGTCGTTGTACCGGCCCGGGCTGGTCGAGGTGCCGTTGGGTGAAGGCGCCGTCGTCGACCGGGTTGTCACGATCGAGCCCGGCACGCCGCACGAGGTGACGCACCGCGCGCTGGCGCTGGTGCAGGAGTCGCTGGCCGGCACCGAGCGGCTGGTGCTGCTCACGAAGGCCGACTCTGCCCTGGTCTACTCCGGACTGTGGGGCCTGGTCCGCGCCGCCCAGTCCGAGCATCCGGACCGGTTCGTGCTTGTGGACGCCGACGAGCAATCGCTGCCGCTGCTGGGTGCCGCGCTGGCCACCGCTGAGCAGCAGCTGGTGCTACGCGACGGCCGCGCCTACGTGCCGCGGTTGGAGCACGCGGTCACGCCGGGCGAGCCGGTGGCCTTCGATCCCGGCGGCACCGTGCTGATCACCGGCGGCACCGGCACGCTGGGGCAGCTGTTCGCCCGTCATCTCGTCACCGCGCACGGCGTGCGGCACCTGCTGCTGGTCAGCCGCAGCGGTCGCACGGTCGACCTCGACGACCTGGACGCCGACATCCGCGTGGCCGCATGCGATGTGGCGGACGCCGATGCGCTGGCCGAGTTGCTGGCCACAGTCGAGCACCCCCTGACCGGCGTGATCCATGCGTCTGGTGTGCTGGACGACGCCACCGTGGAGTCGCTCACGCCGGCTCGGCTCGACACCGTCATGCGGGCCAAGGCCGACGCGGCGTGGAACCTGCACGAAGCCACCTTGGGCGTGGACCTCGCGGCTTTCGTACTGTTCTCCTCGATCGCCGGTGCCATCGGCAACGCGGGGCAGGCCAACTACGCCGCCGCCAACACTTACCTCGACGCCCTGGCTCACCACCGCCGTGCCGCCGGGTTGCCCGCCACCTCGCTCGCCTGGGGCCTTTGGGGGACCGACACCGGTATGACCAGCGGTCTGGGCGAGACCGAGCTGGCGCGGTGGGCGCGCCTGGGCATCACGCCGATCCCCGTCGCCACCGGCCTCGAACTGTTCGACGCCGCCCTGGCGTCCGCCGACCCCGTGCTGGTGCCGGCCACGCTCGACCTCGCGGCCGCCGAATCTGTGCCGGACGTGTTCCGCGGTCTGGTCCGCGCACCACGCCGCCGGACCGCGACCGCCTCCGCGGCCGACGACTCGTGGGCCGGGCGGATGGCCGCGTTGCCCGAGGCCGACCGCGGCCGTGAGGTAATGCGTCTGGTGCGGGAGACCGTCGCCGCCGTGCTCGGTCACGATGGCGTGGCCGGGGCAGACCCCGACCGCACGTTCCGTGAGCTGGGCTTCGACTCCATGACCGGAGTCGAGCTGCGCAACCGCCTGCATGCCAGCAGCGGCGTCCGACTGCCCACCACAGCGGTGTTCGACTATCCGACGTCGGCCATGCTCGCCGGCTTCCTGCTGGACAAGGTCGCCGGCACCACGACTACCGGTTCCACCGCCGAGGTCGCGGCGCGGACCAGCGTGGCCGATGCTGCGGACCCGATCGTCATCGTGGGCATGGGATGCCGGTACCCGGGGGGCGTGCGCACGCCGGAGGACCTGTGGCGGCTGGTCGTCGACGGCGTGGACGCCATCGGCACCTTCCCCGAGGACCGCGGCTGGGACGTGGACAGCCTCTACCACCCCGACCCCGAGCACACCGGCACGTCCACGACCCGCCACGGCGGCTTCGTGTACCAGGCGGGCGAGTTCGACCCGGAGTTCTTCGGCATTTCGCCGCGCGAGGCGCTGGCCATCGACCCGCAGCAGCGGCTGCTGCTGGAGACGTCGTGGGAGGCCCTGGAGCGGGCCGGCATCGACCCGCTGTCGCTGCGCGGCAGCCACACCGGCGTGTTCGCAGGCCTGATGTACCACGACTACGCCTCGCGGATGCCGGTCGCGCCGGACGGGTTCGAGGGCTACTTGCTCACGGGCAACACCGGCAGTGTCGCCTCCGGCCGCATCTCGTACACCTTCGGCCTGGAGGGGCCGTCGGTCACCGTGGACACCGCCTGCTCGTCCTCGCTGGTCACCCTGCACATGGCCGCGCAGGCGCTGCGCGCCGGCGAGTGCTCGCTGGCGCTGGCCGGCGGTGTCACCGTGATGTCCACGCCGAACACCTTCGTCGAGTTCAGCCGCCAGCGTGGGCTGTCGGCGGACGGGGGGGGGCCGGCGGGGGGCCCCGGCGCCCCCCGCCCCGCCCCGCGGGGGGGGGGGGGGGGGCCCGGGGGTGGGGGGGGGGGGGCGCCCCGCCCGCCCCGG
>NZ_JAIUKE010000200.1 GCF_020176795.1 Streptomyces sp. 8L | reverse complement strand
CCCCCCCCCCCCCCCCCCCCCCCCCCCCCCCCCCCCCCCCCCCCCCCCCCCCCCCCCCCCCCCCCCCCCCCCCGCGCCGCGGCACGCTGGACGCGTTCCGCGAACAGACCGCATACCGGAGGCGTTCCGCGAACACACTGCCCGGCGGACGCGTTCCGCGAACACACCGCGCGGCGGCTCAGTGTCCGAGGGCTCAGTGTCCGAGGAGCCCCTCCAGATGGGCCCGTCCCGGCGCCAGCAGCGGGGGCAGCGCGGCGGCGCCCTCGTACCACCGCTTCTCGTACTCCCAGCACACCCATGTGTCGTCCGACAGTGTGCCGAGGCACTCGCCCAGCGGCAGTACCCCGGCGCCCAGCGCCAGCGGTGTGGTGTCTTCCGCCGAGGCGATGTCCTTGACCTGCACGTACCCGAGGTAGGGGCCCAGTGTCGCGCGCGTCACCTCCGGTGGTTCGCCGCCGAGCCAGGTGTGCATGAGGTCCCACACCACGCCGACCTGCGGATGGCCGACCGCCGCCACCACCCGCTCGGCGTCCACGCCCCTGCGGTGTGAGTCGTGCGTCTCCAGCAGGATGCGCACACCGTGGTCCGCGGCGGCCTCGGCCGCGGCGCCCAGGCGGCGCGCCGCCGTGTCGTCGGCCTCCTGGCCGCCCGTGTCGCCGCCGCCGGGGAAGACTCGTACGTACGAGGCGCCGAGGTCCCGCGCGAGCCGCAGCAGGCCGTCGACCTCGTCCCGGAACGCGCTGTCCGGCACGGTGACATCGGCCGCGCGCGCGTATCCGGCGACCGTGAGGATCTCCACCCCGGCGCGCGCGAACTCCTTGACCACAGAGGCGCGTTCGGCCGCACCGAGGCCCGGGTGCACGGGTTCCTCGGGGTGGCCGCGCAGTTCGACGCCCTGGTAGCCGGCCGACACCGCCAGTTCGGCCACCTCGGGGATCGGCATGCCGGGTACGCCCAGGGTCGAGAAGGCGAGCTTCACGAGTGTGTTCCTCTCAGTCGTCGGCCACGGTTTCGGCCACTTGCCGCTTGCCGGCGGTCACCGGCCACGAGCCACCGGCCACGAGCCACCTGCCGCCGCCCATCGGCTGCCGGCCGCATCCGGCCTGTCCAGGACCCGCACGCACAGCCTGCCCGGACCGGCCCCGGGGAATCGTCCGCCCCGGGGAACCGTCGCCCGTCAGCTTCTCGGCGGCGCGGTCGACGCGCGCGCCATCAGCTCCGCCGCGATCGTCGCGATCCCGCCGGGCGGCGGCGCCTCCGTGCCCATCGCCAGCCGGCCGGCCCGCGCGCCCGCCTCCTGGAGCGGCAGCCGTACGGTCGTCAGCGCGGGCACCGCGTCCACCGAGAAGGGCAGGTCGTCGAAGCCCGCGACCGACACGTCCTGCGGGATGCGCAGGCCCTGGTCGCGCACCGCCGCGCAGGCGCCGAGCGCCACCGTGTCGTTCGCCGCCACGAGGGCGGTCAGGCCGGGCTCCCTGCGCAGCAGTTCGAGCGTCGCCTCGTAACCCGATCGCCGCGTGTAGGGGCCGTGCAGCGTCAACGGCCCCCGGCCGGACCCGTCGTCGGCGCCGGGCACGCCCGCGGCCCGCAGCGCGTCCCTGTGGCCCTCAAGGCGGTGGCGCGTCGTCGTGCGCTCCAGAGGCCCGGCCACGTACCCGATCGTGCGGTGCCCGAGCGCCAGCAGGTGCTCCGTCAGGCGCCGCCCGCCACCGCGGTTGTCGAAGGCGAGCGCGGCGATGGCGGCCTCGCCCTCGGGGAGCGGCGGGCGCCCGCACAGCACCACGCGCGTGCCCGCCTCCACCAGGCGTCCGAGCTTCGCCGTCATGGCCGCGCTGTGGTCCGGGTCCTCCAGCGCGCCGCCGGTGAGGATCACCGCCGCCGCGCGCTGGCGCTGGAGCAGTGTCAGGTACGTCAGTTCGCGTTCGGGCGACCCGCCGGTGTTGCACACGACGGCCAGCTTCTGGCTCCCCGCACGTCCGGGGCCCGCCCCGCCGCCCGGGTCCTGGCCGCCGATCTCGCTCTGCGCCGCCCCGGCCATGATCCCGAAGAACGGGTCCGCGATGTCGTTGACGAGGATGCCCACCAGGTCGGAGGTGGCGGCGGCGAGCGAGCTCGCGGGGCCGTTGAGCACGTAGTCGAGCTCGTCGACGGCGCGCAGCACGCGGTCCCTGGTGGCCGCGGCCACCGGGTAGTTGCCGTTCAGTACGCGGGAGACGGTGGCGGGTGACACCCGGGCGCGGGCCGCCACATCCGCCAGGGTGACTGTCATCGCTTTCCTCCGCTTGCTCGTACGTGGTCCGCGGGCATGGTTCCCGCCGCTGCCGATTGTGGTCGATCGGCGCGCGGCGCCTGCGACCGGCTGCCTCCCCGCCGGCCCGCGGGACCGGTCGGGACAGGGGCAAACGGGGGCCGATCGGCCACCCGGTGGCGCCCGATCGCGGTCCCGCTCTTGTCCGGACCCGCGCCGCAGGTTAGTTTCATAGCTGTAGAAAGCGCTTGCTAGTGCGGTATGGAGGGAACTTCGTGGGACGCAGAACAGTCCGGATCGCCATGAACGGCGTCACGGGACGGATGGGATACCGGCAGCACCTGCTGCGTTCCGTCCTCGCCATCCGGGAACAGGGCGGGCTGGACCTGGCGGGCGGCGACACGCTGTGGCCCGAGCCGGTCCTCGTCGGGCGGCGCGAGCACGCCCTTGAGGACATCGCCCGCCGCCACGGCCTGACCGAGTGGTCCACGGACCTCGACACGGTCCTCGCGGACGACTCCGTCGAGATCTACTTCGACGCCCAGGTGACCTCCGCGCGTGTCGAGTCCGTCAAGAAGGCGATCGCGGCGGGCAAGCACATCTACATCGAGAAGCCCACCGCGACGGACCTCGAAGGCGCGCTGGACCTCGCACGCCTCGCCGACCGCGCGGGCGTCAAGCACGGTGTGGTCCAGGACAAGATCTTCCTGCCGGGCCTGCTGAAGCTGAAGCGCCTCATCGACGGCGGCTTCTTCGGCCGGATTCTGTCGATCCGGGGCGAGTTCGGGTATTGGGTCTTCGAGGGCGACTGGCAGGAGGCCCAGCGGCCGTCGTGGAACTACCGGGCGCAGGACGGCGGCGGCATCACCGTCGACATGTTCCCGCACTGGGAGTACGTCCTGCACGACCTGTTCGGCCGGGTCACCGCCGTCCAGGCGCACGTCACCACGCACATCCCGCAGCGGGTGGACGAGCGGGGCAGGACGTACGAGGCGACCGCCGACGACGCGGCGTACGGCATCTTCCAGCTGGAGGGCGGCGCGGTGGCCCAGATCAACTCGTCCTGGGCGGTGCGGGTCAACCGCGACGAGCTGGTCGAGTTCCAGGTCGACGGCACGCACGGCTCGGCCGTCGCGGGCCTGCGCAACTGCCGTGCACAGCACCGGAGTACGACACCGAAGCCGGTGTGGAACCCCGATCTGCCCGCCACCTACGCGTTCCGCGAGCAGTGGCAGGAGGTCCCCGACAACACGGAGTTCGACAACGGCTTCAAGGCGGAGTGGGAGCTGTTCCTGCGCCATGTGGCGCTGGACGAGCCGTTCGCCTGGGACCTGCTGGCGGGGGCGCGCGGTGTGCAGCTCGCCGAACTGGGCCTGAGGTCGCACGCGGAGGGCCGCCGCCTCGACGTTCCGGAGCTGACGCTGTGAGCCCTACGTCCCTGCGGCTGCCGGACGCGGGCGGCGGCGTGCGCACGTACACCCACCGCACCGCGCCCGCCGACTTCCTCACCTCCGGGAGCGGCGGCGGCGCCGCGGGCGCCGGGGCCCCGCCCGCCGTCTCCCGTACGGTCTTCTCGGCGGCGCACGTCGTCGCCGACCCCCGCGCCGACACCACCCCCGATGCGCCCGCGGCCCTCGACTGGGACGCGACGCTCGCCTTCCGCCGCCATCTGTGGGCGCGGGGCCTCGGCGTCGCGGAGGCCATGGACACCGCACAGCGCGGCATGGGGCTCGACTGGGCGGGCGCCGCCGAGCTGATCCGCAGGTCGGCCGCCGAGGCGGAGGCCGTCGGCGGGCGCATCGCCTGCGGCGTCGGCACCGACCAACTGGCTCCGGGGGAGCACTCGCTGGCCGAGGTGACGGCCGCGTACGAGGAGCAGCTCGCCCTTGTCGAGGAGACCGGCGCGCAGGCGATCCTGATGGCGTCCCGCGCGCTCGCGGCGGCGGCCGGCGGCCCCGACGCCTATCTGGAGACGTACGCGCACCTGCTGCGGCAGGCGGACCGGCCGGTGATCCTGCACTGGCTCGGCCCGATGTTCGACCCGGCGCTCGAAGGCTACTGGGGCAGCGGCGACCTCGACACGGCCACCAGCACGTTCCTCCAGGTCATCGCCGACCACCCGGACAAGGTCGACGGCATCAAGATCTCGCTCCTCGACGCGGAGCGCGAGATCGACGTGCGCCGCCGCCTGCCGGAGGGCGTGCGCTGCTACACCGGCGACGACTTCAACTACCCCGAGCTGATCGCGGGCGACGAACGCGGCTTCAGCCACGCGCTGCTGGGCGTCTTCGACCCGCTGGCACCGCTGGCGGCGGCGGCGCTGCGGGTGCTCGACACGGGCGATGTGAAGGGTTTCCGGGAGCTGCTCGACCCGAGTGTGGAGCTGTCGCGGCACCTGTTCCAGGCACCGACCCGCTTCTACAAGACCGGTGTGGTGTTCCTGGCCTGGCTGGCAGGGCACCAGGACCACTTCGCGATGGTGGGCCACCAGCAGGCGGCCCGCTCCCTGCCGCACCTGGCGCGCGCGTACGAACTCGCAGACACACTCGGCCTGTTCCCCGACCCGTCGTCGGCCGCCGCCCGCATGCGGAGCCTGCTGCACGTCTACGGGGTGGCCCAGTGAGCGAACGAGTCGCGGGCGACCTGAGCCGCTTCAGCATCAACCAGATGACCGTCAAACAGCTGTCCCTGCCCGAACTGGCCGACGCCTGCGTGCGGTTCGGCATCGGAGGCGTCGGCCTGTGGCGCGCGCCGGTCCAGGAGTACGGGCTCGGCGCCGCCGCGGAGCTCGTACGGGACGCAGGGCTGCGCGTCACCACCCTGTGCCGGGGCGGCTTCCTCACCGCCGCAGAACCGGACGCCCGCGCCGCGGCCCTCGACGACAACCGGGCCGCCGTCGACGAGTGCGTGGCGCTCGGCACCGACACACTGGTCCTGGTCTCGGGCGGACTGCCGCCCGGCGAGAGGGACTTGGGCGCCGCGCGGGAACGCATCGCGGACGCGCTCGGCGAACTCGCCCCGTACGCGGGGGAGCGGGGCGTACGGCTCGCGATCGAGCCGCTGCACCCGATGTTCGCGTCCGACCGGTGTGTCGTCTCGACACTCGACCAGGCGCTCGCGCTCGCCGAGCGGTTCCCCGCCGAGCAGGTGGGTGTGGTCGTGGACACGTACCACATCTGGTGGGACGACCGCGCGCCCACGGCGGCGGCGCGCGCGGGCGCGCTGGGCCGGATCTGCTCCTTCCAGCTGGCCGACTGGGTCACCCCGCTGCCCGCGGGCGTCCTCAACGGCCGCGGGCTCATCGGCGACGGGTCGGTGGATCTGCGGAAGTGGCGGGAACGCGTGGACGCGACCGGGTTCACCGGCCCGATCGAGGTGGAGCTGTTCAACGACGACCTGTGGGCGCGGGACGGCGAGGAGCTCCTGCGCGACGTCGCGGAGCGCTACGTACGGCACGTCCTGTAGGACGTCCGCCCGGAACACGCCGGCCGGGGGCGGGGACATCCCCCCGGCCCCCGTTCCGCGGCGTGGCCCCCGCTCTCAGGCGCCGGTCCTGGTCGCCCCGCCGTCCACGTGGAGGATCTGGCCGGTGATGAAGCCGGCCCGGTCGGAGACCAGGAAGCCGAGGGCGTCGCCCAGGTCGTCGGGGACCGAGGCGCGTTTGACCGTCTGCGTCGACACGGTGCGGGCGATGACGTCCTCGGCGGTCGGTCCGCCGCCGCGGGCGCGCCCCATGAAGCCCTCGGTGGGTACGACGCTGGGCGCGATCGCGTTGACGGTGATCCCGCTGTCCCCCAGCTCGTTGGCGAGGGCCCGGGTCAGGGCGTGCACACTCCCCTTGCTGGTCAGGTACGCGAGGTCGCGGACCGGAAGCAGTGTGACACCGGAACCGGTGTTGACGATGCGCCCCCACCCGGCCGCTCTCATGCCGGGGGAGAGTGCCTGGGCGAACAGCAGCACGGCCTCGACATTGACGGCTTGGACCTTCCGCCACAACTCGACGGTCATGCCGGCGAGTTCGGTGCGCGGAAAGATCGCCGCGTTGTTGACCAGGATGTCGCAGCGGCCGAAACGCTCGATGACGGTGTCGGCGGCGGCACGGATCTGCTCGGGCCGGCCGACGTCACAGACGAGCCCCATCTTGACCCCGTCGCCCGGGAGTTCCGCGAGGTTGTCCGCCGGGGCGATGTCGACCGCCACGACATGGGCGCCGTCGGCGGCGAGCCGCCGGCAGTACGCGTGGCCGATTCCCCGCGCGGCCCCGGTGACCAGCGCGGTCTTTCCTGCGAGTGCGAGTGCCATGCCTTCTCCAGCTGAGTCCGGGGTGTTCTCGTGTGCGGGCCGGGGCTGGGTCCGTGATGCCTTGACGTGGGGTGCCGGGTCTCCTGGACCCGCGGCGTGCGGTGCGCCAGGAGGTGGCGGTGCCTGGCCCGCGGCGTGCGGTGCCGGGTCTCCTGGGCCCGCGACGTGCGCTGCCGGGTCCTGGGCCCGTGGCGCCACGGCGTGCGGTGCGTCACGGCGTGGCGGTGCCTGACCTGAGCGGGCGGTGTCACGGGGAGAACGTGAGCCCCAGCTGGCCGGCGAGGCCGAAGTAGTCCTCCAGGTGCCAGCTCTGGACGATCCGGCCGTCCACGACCCGGTGGAAGTCCGCCGCCCTGAACTCGACCTCGCGCCCCGACCCCGGAACACCCAGCAACTCGCCCCGGTGGACGCCTCGGGCCACCGCGCGCACCGCCACCCGGTCCCCGGCCGCGACGACGTCCTCGATGGTGACGCTGAGGTCGGCGAACACACCGCGCAGGTGCGTGATGCCCGCCTTCCAGCCGTCGGGCCCGGGGCCGGTCCGCATGGCCGGAATCGCTTCCCAGTCCTGTGCCAGTGCCTCGTCGACCAGGGCCAGGTCGCCGGTGCCCAGTGCTTCGTAGAAACGCCGGACCGCGGCCTCTGCCGTGCTGTGCGTGGTCATGTGCCATCTCCTCGGTTGATCCCTCGTGATGTAAACTCTACCGTACCGTTTACTTTTTGCAAGGCCGGTCGGGAACGCGGATCGCGGCCGGGGCGCGGGGAGTTGCGCCCGCCGGGCTGTCGGTGACACGGCGTCGGTCCGGCGGGTTCTCCGGGTTGTCCACAGGCCCGGCGGAGCGCGGGCGACGGGGGATAACGTCGGGGACATGTCCAGCCGTACGCCTCAGCAGGCCACGCAGCCCCGCCCCCTCGCCGTACTCGAAGCCGTGCTCGAACGGATCACGTACGCCAACGAGGACACGGGGTACACGGTCGCGCGCGTCGATACCGGGCGCGGCGGTGACCTGCTGACCGTCGTGGGCGCGCTGCTCGGCGCCCAGCCCGGCGAGTCCCTGCGCATGGAGGGGCACTGGGGCTCCCACCCCCAGTACGGCAAGCAGTTCACCGTCGACAACTACCGGGTCACGCTGCCCGCCACGATCCAGGGCATCCGCCGCTATCTCGGCTCCGGCCTCGTCAAGGGCATCGGCCCCGTCTTCGCCGACCGCATCGTCACCCACTTCGGTCTCGACACCCTGGACGTCATCGAACAGGAGCCGGGCCGCCTGATCGAGGTGCCGGGGCTCGGCCCCAAGCGGACCAGGAAGATCACGGCCGCCTGGGAGGAGCAGAAGGCCATCAAGGAGGTCATGGTCTTCCTCCAGGGGGTCGGTGTCTCCACGTCCATCGCCGTGCGCATCTACAAGAAGTACGGGGACGCGTCGATCTCCGTCGTCCGGCACGAGCCGTACCGCCTCGCGGCCGACGTCTGGGGCATCGGCTTCCTCACCGCCGACAAGATCGCCCAGTCCGTCGGCATACCGCACGACAGCCCGGAGCGCGTCAAGGCCGGTCTCCAGTACGCGCTGTCGCAGTCCACCGACCAGGGGCACTGCTTCCTGCCCGAGGACCAGCTGATCGCCGACGGGGTGAAGCTGCTCCAGGTCGACACGGGCCTGGTCATCGAGTGCCTCGCCGAACTCGCCGCCGACGAGGAGGGCGTCGTGCGGGAACGGGTGCCGGGACCCGGCGGGGAGGAGGTCACGGCGGTCTACCTCGTCCCGTTCCACCGCGCGGAGCTGTCCCTCGCGGGCCGGCTGCGCCGCCTGCTGCGCGCGGACGAGGACCGGATGCCCGCCTTCCGGGACGTCGCGTGGGACAGGGCCCTGCACTGGCTCGCGGGGCGTACGGGAGCCTCGCTGGCCCCGGAGCAGGAGCAGGCGGTCCGGCTCGCGCTCACCGAGAAGGTCGCCGTGCTCACCGGCGGCCCCGGCTGCGGAAAGTCCTTCACGGTCCGCTCGATCGTCGAGCTCGCGCGGGCCAAGAAGGCGACGGTGGTGCTCGCCGCGCCGACCGGGCGCGCCGCCAAGCGGCTCGCCGAGCTGACCGGCGCGGAGGCGTCCACCGTGCACCGGCTGCTCGAACTCAAGCCGGGCGGCGACGCCGCGTACGACGCGGACCGCCCGCTCGACGCCGACCTGGTCGTGGTGGACGAGGCGTCGATGCTGGACCTGCTGCTGGCCAACAAGCTGGTGAAGGCGGTTCCGCCGGGCGCCCACCTGCTCCTCGTCGGGGACGTGGACCAGCTGCCGTCCGTCGGCGCGGGCGAGGTCCTGCGGGACCTGCTCGCCGAGGGCGGCCCGGTGCCCCGCGTCCGGCTCACGCGGATCTTCCGGCAGGCCCAGAAGTCGGGGGTGGTCACCAACGCGCACCGGATCAACGAGGGCCTTCCGCCCGTGACGCGGGGGCTCGGTGACTTCTTCCTGTTCGTGGAGGAGGAGACGGAGGACGCGGGGCGCCTGACGGTGGACGTGGCGGCGCGCCGCATCCCCGCGAAGTTCGGGCTCGACCCGCGCAGGGACATCCAGGTGCTCGCCCCCATGCACCGGGGGCCCGCGGGCGCCGGCGTGCTCAACGGCCTGCTCCAGCAGGCGATCACGCCGGCCCGGCCCGACCTGCCGGAGAAGCGGATCGGCGGCCGGGTCTTCCGGGTCGGCGACAAGGTCACCCAGATCAGGAACAACTACGAGAAGGGGGAGAACGGCGTCTTCAACGGCACGGTCGGGGTCGTCACGGCCATCGACCAGGACGACCAGCGGCTGACCGTGCTGACCGACGAGGACGAGGAAGTGCCCTACGACTTCGACGAGCTGGACGAGCTGTCCCACGCGTACGCGGTCACGATCCACCGGTCGCAGGGCAGCGAGTACCCCGCGGTCGTCATCCCCGTCACCAGGAGCGCGTGGATGATGCTCCAGCGCAATCTGCTCTACACGGCGGTCACGCGCGCGAAGAAACTGGTCGTCCTCGTCGGCTCCCGGCAGGCGGTGGCCCAGGCCGTGCGGTCCGTCTCCGCCGGTCGCAGGTTCACGGCGCTCGACCACCGCCTCGGAGCCCGGGCCGTCGGGGTATGAAACATCACGTAGGACTTCCGGAACCAGGGCGAAGGGGGCAGGATGAGGAAGTTGGCGGCACTGAGTGCCGCCAATGAGCCCAATGGTCGACCCCGAGTGCACCTTCCTGCGCCAAATGGGGGATGGTAGGGACATCAGGGCACCTCGAAGAAGAGGCACTACGTCGGTGAGGGATGACGTGAGCGACAAACGCGACAACGACGCGGTAGTACTGCGGTACGGCGATGGCGAGTACACCTACCCGGTGATCGACAGCACCGTCGGTGACAAGGGCTTCGACATCGGCAAGCTCCGCAACCAGACCGGTCTGGTGACCCTGGACAGCGGTTACGGCAATACCGCCGCCTACCAGTCCGGGATCACCTATCTGGACGGCGAGCAGGGCATCCTGCGATACCGCGGCTACCCCATCGAGCAGCTGGCCGAGCGGTCCAGCTTCGTCGAGGTGGCCTACCTGCTGATCAACGGTGAACTGCCGACCGTGGACGAGCTCGCCGCGTTCAAGAGCGAGATCACCCGGCACACCCTGCTCCACGAGGATGTCAAGCGGTTCTACGACGGCTTCCCCAAGGACGCCCACCCGATGGCGATGCTGTCCTCCGTGGTCAGCGCGCTGTCGACGTTCTACCAGGACAGCCACAACCCGTTCGACGAGCGCCAGCGCGACCTGTCGACGATCCGGCTGCTCGCCAAGCTGCCGACGATCGCCGCCTACGCCTACAAGAAGTCGGTCGGCCACCCGTTCGTCTACCCGCGCAACGACCTCGGGTACGTCGAGAACTTCCTGCGGATGACCTTCTCCGTCCCGGCCCAGGAGTACGACCTCGACCCGGTCGTCGTCTCCGCGCTGGACAAGCTGTTCATCCTGCACGCGGACCACGAGCAGAACTGCTCGACGTCCACCGTGCGCCTCGTCGGCTCCTCGCAGGCGAACATGTTCGCCTCGATCTCCGCGGGCATCAACGCCCTGTGGGGTCCCCTGCACGGCGGCGCCAACGCGTCCGTGCTGGAGATGCTGGAAGGCATCAGGGCCAGCGGCAGCGACGTCGACACCTTCATCCGCAAGGTGAAGAACAAGGAAGACGGCGTCAAGCTGATGGGCTTCGGCCACCGCGTCTACAAGAACTTCGACCCCCGGGCGAAGATCATCAAGGCGGCGGCGCACGATGTCCTCTCGGCGCTCGGCAAGTCCGACGAGCTGCTCGACATCGCGCTCAAGCTGGAGGAGCACGCGCTCGCCGACGACTACTTCGTCGAGCGCAAGCTCTACCCGAACGTGGACTTCTACACGGGCCTGATCTACCGCGCCATGGGCTTCCCGACCGAGATGTTCACGGTGCTCTTCGCGATCGGCCGGCTGCCCGGCTGGATCGCCCAGTGGACCGAGATGATCAAGGAGCCCGGCTCCCGCATCGGCCGTCCGCGCCAGATCTACACGGGCGAGGTCGAGCGCGACTTCGTGCCGGTCGAGGCCCGCTGACCGGAGTCCGGCGACCGGGTCCGCCCGTGTGCCGCCGGGTGCCGTGTGCGCCCGGCGGTCCAGGACAGCGAAAAGCGGGCCCCCCCCCCCCCCCCCCCCCGGGGGGGGGGGGGGGGGGGGGGGGGTGGACCCCGCG
>NZ_JAIUKE010000199.1 GCF_020176795.1 Streptomyces sp. 8L | reverse complement strand
CCCCCCCCCCCGGGGGGGGGCCCCGGGGCCCCCGGGGGGGCGCGGGGGGGGGGGGGGCCGGCGGCGGCCCCCCCCCCCCAAACCCCCCCCCCCCCCCCCCCCCCCCCGGGGGGGGTGGGGGGGGCGCTTTCCATTTCCCCGGAGCGGATTCCCCCCACGGGATCCGGGCCGGGCGTATGCCGTAACCACCTGCGGTCACGTGTGCGGTTCGACCGGGGTACGTACGGGAGGGCCGCTCAAGCTCCCCTGTGCACGTGCCCCGGCCAATCGCTTGCCCGAGATGTCCCCCAAGACATCTCGTGAACGTCCCCCAAGACGTTCTCTGGCATCGTCCTCTATGACACACGAGCTGCTCTGATGGTTACCCATAAATCTATGTGATCTAGGTCTCCATGTGAAGGACTCGTGCCCCATGTGAAGGACACGCAACCGCAAAGACCTGGTCAGGTGCCCTGGTGGCGGTGGTCCGGCCGCCCGGCTCAGGCCTGTCCTGCGAGTTCGTAGCCGGCCTCGTCCACCGCCGCGCGGACGGCCGTCTCGTCGAGGGGGCTCGCGGAGGTCACGGTCACCCTGCCGGTGTCGGCCACCGCCTGGACGGTGACGACTCCGTCGATGCCGGAGATCTCGTCGGCCACGGCGCCCTCGCAGTGGCCGCAGCTCATGCCCGTGACCTGGTACACGGTGGTGACGTTGCTCATGACGTCCTCCTTGACGAACGTGGGTGGCACAACGGCTTCACTGTACCCCTAGGGGGTATGGAGTCCGCAGGTGGAGGGGTGTCGGGGGCTGTGCGGGCCCCGCGGGCCCGGCCGGGCGGTCAGGTCCTGCGGTTCCGGTTGCCCGGCCGGTTCGCGACCCAGGAGCGGATCGTGTCCGCGAACCAGAAGGGCCTGCCGTTCTCCACGTGGTCGGGCGGCGGCAGCAGCCCGTGCTTGCGATAGGAGCGGACGGTGTCCGGCTGGACCCGGATGTGCGCGGCGATCTCCTTGTAGGACCAGAGTCTGGTGTCGGTCATGTGCGTCCGTACCTCCCTGCGCGCACCGCAGCGCCGGTCCTGTCGGCCGGCGGAGGGGCTGCGGTGCGATCGGCCGGTTGATCACCGAGCCTGTGTCCATTCAGCGACGCAGCGTGATGGGGTGTCGATGCCTGTGGTGCGCCTGTGACCCGAAACCCGCGTAACCGAGACGTCTGTGACCAATGGTCGACTTTTGTGACAGAAACGGTTCTGGGGGACTGAAGCAGACGGACGTCAACTCTTGTGGCAAAGAGGCATTCGTTGTAGTGATCCCGCGCGACGCCCCGCTGACAGGCCCATGCCGGACGTGACGTACGGGCCCGACGGGTCAGACGTGACGTATGTGCCGGTCGGGTCGCTCGGGCCAGACGGGTCGGACGGCGCGTATCTGCCGTATGTGCTGGACGGGTCAGACGCCGCAGCCGCGCAGGAAGTGGCGCGTGCGGCGGGCGATGGGCAGGGGGCGGTCCGGCTCGCACGGGTACATGTCCTGCTCGACGATCGCGAACAGGTCGACCCCCAGCCGGCCCGCCGCCGCGAGCACGGGCTCCAGCGCGGGCACCCCGGCCGGCGGCTCACACATCACCCCGCGTGCGACGGCGGGGCCGAAGGGCAGCTGCTCGGCCACGACGGTTGCGAGGACCGCCGGGTCGACCTGCTTCAGATGCAGGTAGCCGATGCGCTCGCCGTAGGTCTCGATCAGTTCGACGCTGTCGCCGCCGCAGTACGTGTAGTGGCCGGTGTCCAGGCAGAGCGACACGTCGGCCGCGTCGGTGGCGTCGAGGAAGCGCGCCACGTTCTCCGCGGTGTCGACGTGCGTGTCCGCGTGCGGGTGGAAGACGATCCGCAGGCCGTACCTCTCCCGCACCTCGCGCCCCAGTCGTTCCGTCAGGGAGGTCAGATCGCGCCACTGCGCGGCCGTGAGCGTCCTGTCCTCCAGTACCGTGCCCGTCTTGTCGTCCCGCCAGAACGCGGGGATCACGACGAGGTGCTCCGCGCCCGTCGCGCGGGTCAGTTCCGCGATGGAGGCCACATGCTCCCAGGTGGCGTCCCAGACGGCCGGGCCGTGGTGCAGGCCCGTGAAGACCGTGCCCGCCGACACCCGCAGCCCGCGGTGCCCGGTCTCCTCCAGGAGGCGGGCCGGGTCGCTCGGCAGGTAGCCGTACGGGCCGAGCTCGATCCACTCGTATCCCGCGCCCGCGACCTCGTCGAGGAAGCGCTCCCACGGAACCTGCCGCGGGTCGTCGGGGAACCACACGCCCCACGAGTCGGGGGCCGAGCCGACCCTGATGCGCCGCGACGGTCCCGCCGGGGCCGACGGCGACGACCACTGCGAAGGCGACGGTGAGGGCGACGACGGTGACGAGGGCACTGAGGAGGCCATGGCATTCAGCTTTCCGGCCGCCCGGAAGCGGTGTCAAGGCAACGTCCGAATGTCATGACATACCGTTGACAGGGCTTCACGCGGCCCAGTAGACAGGTGCCGGCCTCCGCGAGGAGAGTCCGCGCGGCGCGGGCGCCCGGTGCGCGGCGCGGGGCACGGCGGGCCGGGCGCGAGGCAGGTCCGAGAGAGGTGGAGGGGACGGGACCCATGGACTCCGGACCGTACGACGTGATCACGATGGGCCGGATCGGGGTGGACCTCTATCCGCTGCGGACCGGGGTGCCTCTCCAGGATGTGGACAGCTTCGGCCGCTTCCTCGGCGGCTCCGCGGCGAATGTCGCGGTGGCGGGCGCCAGGCTCGGGCTGCGCACCGCCGTGGTCACCCGCACGGGCGCGGACCCGTTCGGCGCGTATCTGCACCGGCAGCTGCGGGAGTTCGGGGTCGACGACCGCTGGGTCACGCCGGTGGACGAGTACCAGACGCCGATCACCTTCTGCGAGGTCTTCCCGCCCGACGACTTCCCGCTGTACTTCTACCGCCGCCCCAAGGCGCCCGACCTGGAGATCCACCCGGGGGAACTGGACCTGGACGCGGTCGGGGCCGCGCGGATCTTCTGGATGACGGGCACCGGCCTGTGCGCCGAGCCGAGCCGCACCGCCACGCTGACGGCGCTCCGCTCCCGCGCACGGCGCGGCACCACGGTCTTCGACCTCGACTGGCGGCCGATGTTCTGGGACGAGGACCCGGGCGAGGCGTACGCGGCGGCCCTCGCGCAGGCGACGGTGGCGGTGGGCAATCTGGAGGAGTGCGAGACGGCGGTCGGCGAGCGCGAACCGCACGCCGCCGCCCGCGCGCTGCTCGCGGCGGGCCCGGAACTGGCCGTCGTGAAACAGGGCCCGAAGGGCGTCCTCGCCGTCCACCGCGACGGGACGACGGCCGAGGTGCCGCCGGTGGCCGTCGACGTCGTCAACGGCCTCGGCGCGGGCGACGCGTTCGGCGGCGCGCTCTGCCGCGGACTGCTGGCGGGCTGGCCACTCGACCGCACGATGCGGTACGCGAACGCGGCGGGCGCCATCGTCGCCTCGCGCCTCGCCTGCTCGTCGGCGATGCCGTACGCGCAGGAGGTCGACCAGGTGGCGGCGGGCGGCCCGGTCCCACCGGAGCGGGCGGCGCCCCCCGGACCGGCACCGGCAGGGGCCCCCGCACCGGCGTCCCTCGGACCTGCGTCCGCACCCGCACCGGCACCCGCGTCCGCACCCCCACCCGCATCGCCGCAGGCGCCGCCCGCGTCCGGAGGCGGGCGGTGAGCGCCGATCCGCTCGGACCCGTGGACGTCGCCGCCCTCGCGCGGCTGCGGGCTCGGCGTCCCGAGGCCGTCGCCGAGGCCGCGACGCGGCGCTCGCGCAGGCCGCTGCTCGGCGCGTCGGGACGGCTCATGATCATCGCGGCGGACCACCCCGCGCGCGGCGCGCTCGGCGCCGGCGGCGACCCGCTCGCCATGGCCGACCGGGCGGGCCTGCTCGAACGGCTCCGCGCCGCGCTGGCGAGGCCGGGCGTGGACGGCGTGCTCGGCACGGCGGACATCCTGGAGGACCTGCTCCTGCTCGGCGCCCTCGAGGACAAGGTCGTCCTCGGCTCCATGAACCGCGGCGGTCTCGCGGGCGCGTCCTTCGAACTCGACGACCGGTTCACCGGATACCGCGCGGAGGACCTGGCGAGGGACGGGTTCGACGCGGGCAAGCTGCTCCTGCGCGTCGACTACGACGACCCCGGCAGCGGCTCGGTCCGCACGCTGCACGCGGCGGCGCGCGCCGTGGACGCGATGGCGGCACGCGGACTGCCGGTGTTCGTGGAGCCGTTCATCTGCCGCAGGGACGCGGACGGGCGGCTGCGCAGCGACCTGAGCGCCGAGGGCGTCATCCGGTCCATCGCCATCGCCTCGGGGCTCGCCGGGACGTCCGCGTACACCTGGCTGAAGGTGCCCGTCACCGAGGACCCCGACGAGATGGCCCGGGTCATGGCGACGTCCACGCTGCCCGCCGTGCTGCTCGGCGGCGAGATCGGGGACGACCAGGAGGGTACGTACGAGAAGTGGCGCGGCGCGCTGCGGCTGCCGACCGTGCACGGGCTCGTCGTCGGCCGCTCGCTGCTCTACCCGGCGGACGGTGACGTCGTGAAGGCGGTCGACACGGCCGTCGGACTGCTCTGAGTCGCCCCCGGTGACGGCCACGGCCGGCCGGGTGCGCGGCGGTGCGGGTACGGCGAGGGCGCGGACAGCGGCGGGAGCGGGTAGGGAGAGACGTATGGCGACACCAGCGGAGCGAGGGACCCCGGCAGCCGGGGAACCGGCACCAGGACCGGCCCGGGGACCGGCGCGCGGCCCTGTCCACGGGGCGGGCGGCGCGGGCATGTCACCGGCCCCCGGCGGTGGCCGCCGCCACCATGTGCGCGCGGGCGAGGCCGCGTCGGGGCCGTACGCGCTCGACATCGGTCCCGAGCGCGCCGGGTGGACGTACTGCTCCCTGCGCGTCCTCGATCTGCCGCCCGGCGGCAGCCACACCTTCGACACCGGTGACAGCGAGTGGATCGTGCTGCCGCTCACCGGTGGCTGTACGGTGCGCACGGAGCGTGAGACCTTCGAACTGCATGGCCGCGACGGCGTGTTCGGCGCGGTCTCCGACTTCGCCTACCTCCCGCGCGACGGGAACGCCCAGATCGCCTCCGGTGCGGGGGGCCGGTTCGCTTTGGCAGGAGCGAAGTGCGAGCGACGACTCCCCGCTCGCTACGGCCCCGCGCCGGAGGTTCCCGTGGAGCTGCGCGGCGCGGGCATGTGCTCGCGCCAGGTGAACAACTTCGCGGCGGCGGGCGTGTTCCCGTGCGACCGGCTCATCGCGGTGGAGGTGCTGACGCCGGGCGGCAACTGGTCGTCCTACCCGCCGCACAAGCACGACGAGCACCGGCCGGGCGCCGAGTCGGTGCTGGAGGAGATCTACTACTTCGAGATCGACCGGCGCGAGGGCGCCCCCGCGCCCCGGCCCGGCGCTGACGGCACTGACGACGCGGACGACAGCGCTGACGGCGCGGATGACGGCGCTGTCGGCTACCACCGCGTCTCGCCGTCGCGGCCCGGCGGTACCGACGTCCTCGCGGAGGTGCGCGGCGGCGACACCGTCCTCATCCCCGACGGCTGGCACGGCCCGTCCATCGCCGCCCCCGGCCGCGCCCTGTACTACCTGAACGTCATGGCGGGCCCCGGCGCGCGCGAGTGGCTGATCAGCGACCACCCCGACCACCGCTGGGTCAGGGACACCTGGCGGGACCAGGCGGTCGACCCGCGCCTTCCGCTGTACACCGCCGACCGAGGGGACTCCTGATGGGCACCGCCACGAACCCCGCGCACACCACGGACCCCGCCGACGGCACGGACCCGGCACACGAGACGCCTCCCACGCGCCGGCTCACCGTCGCCCAGGCGCTGATCACCTTCCTGACGCGCCAGTACACCGAGCGCGACGGCGAGCGCCACCGGCTCATCGACGCCGTGTGGGGCATCTTCGGCCACGGCAACGTCGCGGGTGTCGGCCAGGCCCTCGTGGAGGCGGACGGCGCCATGCGCTACGTCCAGGGGCGCAGCGAACAGGCCATGGTGCACGCCGCCGTCGGCTACGCCCGGCAGAGCGGCCGGCTCTCCGCGCACGCCGTGACGACGTCCATCGGCCCCGGCGCCACCAACCTCGTCACGGGCGCCGCCCTCGCGACCGTCAACCGGCTGCCCGTACTGCTGCTGCCGGGCGACACGTTCGCGACCCGGCCCGCCGACCCGGTGCTCCAGCAGCTCGAAGTGCGCGCGGCGGGCGACGTGTCCGTCAACGACGCGCTGCGGCCCGTCTCCGCGTACTTCGACCGGATCGGCCGCCCCGAGGCGCTGATCCCCGCCGCGCTCGCCGCGATGCGGGTGCTCACCGACCCGGCCGAGACCGGCGCCGTGACGCTCGCGCTGCCCCAGGACGTCCAGGCGGAGGCGTACGACTGGCCCGAGGAGTTCTTCGCAGAGCGGGTGTGGCGGGTGCGCCGCCAGGCGCCGGACCCGGACGAACTCGCGGACGCCGTGGCTCTCGTACGCGCGGCCCGCAGGCCGCTGCTCGTGGCGGGCGGCGGAGTGCACCACAGCCGCGCGGAGGAGGCGCTCGCCGCGTTCGCCGGGGCCACCGGCATCCCCGTCGCCTCCACCCAGGCGGGCAAGGGATCGCTGCCCTACGACCACCCCTGCGACGTCGGCGGCGTCGGCCACACCGGTACGGCGACGGCGGACGAACTCGCCCGCGCGGCCGACCTGGTGATCGGGGTGGGCACCCGCTGGTCGGACTTCTCGACGGCGTCGGCGACGCTGTTCGCCGGCCGGGGCGTCCGCTTCCTCAACCTCAACGTGACGGGGTTCGACGCGCACAAGCTCGCCGCGCACCCGCTCGTCGCGGATGCCCGCACGGCGCTCGAAGCGCTCGCGGCGGGCCTCGCCGGCCACCGCGTCGAGCCCGCCTACGCGGCGGCGTACGGCGCGGCGAAGGAGCGCTGGGAGGCGCGCGTCAGCGCCGCCTTCGACGCGCCCGACGCGTCGGCGCGGCCCACCCAGGGCCAGGTGGTCGGCGCGCTCGACGCGCTGGTGACGGCGGACGACATCGTCGTCAACGCCGCCGGATCGCTCCCCGGCGACCTGCACAAGCTGTGGCGGGCCAGGTCACGGGACCAGTACCACGTCGAGTACGGCTACTCCTGCATGGGCTACGAGATCCCGGCCGCGATCGGCGTGCTGATGGCGCGGCCGAACCGCCCGGTCTGGGCGCTCGTCGGCGACGGCACGTACCTGATGAACCCCACCGAGATCGTCACCGCGGTGCAGGAGCGGCTGCCGCTGCGCCTCGTCATCCTCCAGAACCACGGGTACGCGTCGATCGGCGGCCTGTCGGAGTCGGTCGGTGCCGAGGGGTACGGCACGGCCTACCGCTTCCGCACGGGCGGGGCCGGCGACCCGGGCGGCACGTACACGGGTGATCCGCTGCCGGTCGACCTCGCGGCGAACGCGGCGGCGCTCGGGATGCGGGTGCTGCGCGCCAAGACCGTGGGCGAACTGCGCGAGGCGCTGGCACGCGCGCGCTCGGCCGAGGCCCCCACATGTGTCTACGTGGAGACCGAAACGCCCGACACTGTGTCCGCCGTACCGCCCGCGCAGGCGTGGTGGGATGTACCGGTCGCCGAGACGGCGGGCCGTCCGGCCGCCGTCGGGGCACGCGAGGTGTACGACAGGAACAGGGCCGCCCGGCGCCGCCACCTGTGAGCCGAGATCCGTCCGACAGCGACCCGCCGTCCGCGACCTGTGAGCGGCGGCCCGCGAGCCGCGATCTGTAAAGGAGATCCCGCCGATGAAGACCGTGAACCACTGGATCGACGGCAAGAGCGCCGAGGGCACGTCCGCCCGGTACGGCGACGTCACCGACCCGGCGACCGGCGAGGTCACCACCCGGGTCGCCTTCGCCTCGACGGACGACGTGGACGCGGCGGTGGCCGCCGCGAAGGCCGCGTACACGACGTGGGGCACGTCCTCGCTCGCGCAGCGCACGGCGGTCCTCTTCCGCTACCGCGCCCTGCTCGACGCGCGCCGCGACGACATCGCCGCGCTGATCACCGCGGAGCACGGCAAGGTGCGCTCCGACGCGCTCGGCGAGGTCGCGCGCGGTCTGGAGATCGTCGAGCTGGCCTGCGGGATCACGACCGCGCTCAAGGGCGAGCTGTCCACCCAGGTCTCCTCCCGGGTGGACGTGGCCTCGATCCGGCAGCCGCTCGGGGTCGTCGCGGGCATCACGCCGTTCAACTTCCCCGCGATGGTGCCGATGTGGATGTTCCCGGTGGCGATCGCGTGCGGGAACACGTTCGTGCTGAAGCCGAGCGAGAAGGACCCGTCCGCCTCCGTGCTGCTCGCGGAGCTGGCCGCGGAGGCGGGCCTGCCGCAGGGCGTGCTGAACGTCCTGCACGGCGACAAGGTGGCGGTGGACGGGCTGCTCGGCCATCCGGACGTGGCCGCCGTGTCGTTCGTCGGCTCCACCCCCGTCGCCCGTTACATCCACGGCAGGGCGTCGGCCGCGGGCAAGCGCGTCCAGGCGCTCGGCGGTGCGAAGAACCACATGCTGGTCCTGCCCGACGCGGACCTCGACGCGGCGGCGGACGCGGCCGTCTCCGCGGCCTACGGCTCCGCGGGCGAACGGTGCATGGCCATCTCCGCGGTAGTGGCGGTCGGTTCCGCCGGCGACGCGCTGGTGGCGAAGATCGCGGAGCGCGCGAAGAAGATCACGATCGGCCCGGGCGACGACCCGGCCTCCGAGATGGGCCCGCTGATCACCGCCGCACACCGCGACAAGGTCGCGGGCTATGTGCGCGGCGCGGGCGGCCAGGGCGCGGAGGTGGTCCTCGACGGTACCGGCTTCACGGTCGACGGCTACGAGAACGGCCACTGGATCGGCCTGTCCCTGCTGGACCGGGTCGCCACGGACTCCGACGCGTACCGCGACGAGATCTTCGGCCCGGTGCTGTGCGTGCTGCGCGCGGAGACGTACGAGGAGGGCGTCGGCCTCATCAACGCGTCGCCCTACGGCAACGGCACCGCGATCTTCACCCGCGACGGCGGCGCGGCCCGCCGCTTCCAGCTGGAGGTCGAGGCGGGCATGGTCGGCGTGAACGTGCCGATCCCGGTGCCGGTGGGCTACCACTCGTTCGGCGGCTGGAAGGACTCGCTGTTCGGGGACCACCACGTCTACGGCAACGACGGCGTCCACTTCTACACGCGCGGCAAGGTCGTCACGACCCGCTGGCCGGACCCGGCGGAGACGCCGGCGGGCGTCGACCTGGGCTTCCCGAGCGAGCACCACTGAGGCGGACGCCGTGGGCCCTCGGCCGTCCCGGGCCCGTTGTCAGTGCTGGCCGCTACGTTGTCCGGCATGGCGAACTTCGTGTTGGTGGCAGGGGCGTGGCTCGGTGCGTGGGCCTGGGACGAGGTGGCGCCCGGGCTCCGGGCGGCGGGGCACGGCGCGTATCCGCTGACGCTGCCCGGCCTGGCCGAGCGGCGCGGCGAGGAGACGGGGCAGCAGGGCCACGTGGCCGCGATCGTGGCGGAGGTCGAGCGGCGCGACCTGCGCGAGGTCGTGCTGGTCGGCCACAGCTACTCGGGCGTCCCGGTCGGGCAGGCGGCCCGGCGGATCGGTGACCGGCTGGCGCGGGTGGTCTTCGTGGACTCCAGTGTGCCGGTCGACGGCGAGTCCTTCGCGTCCGCCTGGTCGGACGAGGGACGGGCGGCGCTCGCCAGGTCCTTCGAGGAACACGACGGGTTCTGGGCCCCGTTGACGGCGGAGGACTGCGAGGGCCAGGGCCTGACGGACGGGCAGGCCGGGCGGCTCGTGCGCGGCGCGACCCCGCACCCCGGCGCCACTCTGACCGAACCGGCCGTCCTCGCACGCCCGTTGGACGACCTCCCGGCGACGTACGTCAAGTGCCTGCTGGACGGCCCGGAGCCGGACCCGGTGGCGGCCGGGCTGCTGAAGGGCGAGAGCTGGCGGCTCAAGGAGCTGGACACGGGCCACTGGCCCATGTTCTCCGCACCGGAGGAGCTGACGGCCGTCCTCGTGGGGGAGGCGCCGTCGGCGGCCGGCGGCGCGGGGCCGGCCGCGTCCACCGGCCTGACCGCGCTGGACCCGCACGGCAGGCCGGAAGCCCCGGTCGCGGGCGGGGAGGCCGCCACCCTGCTGGGCTTCCTCGACTTCCAGCGCGCCACCCTGGCGTGGAAGTGCGCGGGGCTGGACGAGTCCGGGCTGGCCGCGACGGTCGGCGCCTCGTCCATGACCCTCGGCGGCATCCTCAAGCACCTGGCATACGTGGAGGACAGCTGGTTCTCCGTGTCGCTGCACGGCGCGGACGCCGCCCCCGCCTGGGCGGGCGTCGACTGGACCGAGGACCCCGACTGGGAGTGGCACTCGGCGGCCGGGGACAGCCCGGAGCGGCTCCGGGCCCTCTGGCAGGAGAGCGTGACGCGTTCCAGGGAGCTGGTGGCCGGGGCCCTCGCCGAGGGCGGCGGCCTGGAGCGTCCGGCCCGCCGCGCCTGGCCGGACGGCCGTACGCCCAGCCTGCGGTGGATCGTGGTGCACATGATCGAGGAGTACGCACGCCACAACGGCCACGCGGACTTCCTGCGGGAGGCGGTGGACGGGGAGACGGGGGAGTAGCCGCACCCGCCCGCGGGGGGCGCCCCCCGCCCGCACGAGGCGCCCCCCGAGCGGCGCGCCCCGCTGGGC
>NZ_JAIUKE010000198.1 GCF_020176795.1 Streptomyces sp. 8L | reverse complement strand
GCGCTGCACCACCCCACCCCCGCCGACACGAGCGCCTGGATGCACCCCTACACCGGCATCCAGGCGATGGGCGTGTTCTACAACGACGGCGGCGACCCCGCGCCCGTCGATCCCGCTCCGGTCGACCCGCCGAAGCCCGGCCCGCCGGCCGCCCGCACCTTCACACAAGCCGAAGTCGAAGCGCTCGCCGCGAAGGAGAAGGCCCAGGGCAAGCGGTCCGCCGCGAAGGAGTTCGCCGAGAAGAACGGCTTCTCCACCGTCGAGGACGCCGAAGCGTTCATCGCCGCGGCCCGCCAGGCAGAGGACGAGAAGAAGACCGAAGACCAGAAGCGACAGGAAGCCCTCGACAAGCGCGAGCAGGACCTCGCCGCCCGAGAGGCCGCCACTGTTGCCCGCGAGCGGGCCGCGAACCGGCGCGCCGTCCTTGTCGGCCTCGGCGCCACCGGAGACGACCTCGAAGACGCAGCCGCGCTGCTGCGTGTAGCCGACGACGCCGACGACCAGACCGTCGCCGACGCTGCTGCCGCACTCAAGGAACGCCGCCCGGAACTCTTCGGCGCCACCACCGCGCCCGCGGCCGGCACGAGTCAGCTGCCGCCCGCACCCGGCGGGGCACCCGCAGGAGGACCCCCACAGCGGCAGGCCCCCACCAGCAAGCCCGGAGACCGCGGCCGTGAAATGGCCCGCCTCCGAGGCCACAACCGAAACGCCGCCTAAACCTCCCAGCCCCTCCAGGGGCCGGGCCAGGGACCACGCCCTCCTCACGTGGACGCGCACCACCCGGTGCAGCAGAAACCACATGGTTCCCATGAGGAGAGGCAGTCGTGAACGACTTCCAGCCCTACTCCTACTCGGACAGCGTCACCGCCGACCGGCCGTGGCTCGCGTCCCTGGTAGGAGTCCAGGACACCAACACCATCACCCTCGACCTGTCGAAGTTCACCGAGGGCATCCACTACACCGCCGCGACGACGCCGATGGCGTTCGGCCGGTTCATCATGAAGTCCGGCATTCCCCTCGGGAAGGTCACCGAGAGCGGCCTGTACGGGCCGTGGTCCGGGCCGACGTCCGAGGTCCAGACCGTCACCGTCACCGGCAGCCCCACGGGCGGCACGTACACGCTGACGTTCTCCGGGCAGACCACTGCTGGTATCGCCTACAACGCCACTGCGGCGCAGGTGAAGACGGCACTGGAGGCCCTGTCGAACGTCAACTCGGGTGACGTGAACGTCACCGGTGGTCCTCACCCTGGAACTCCGGTCGTGGTCACGTTCGCCGGCCAGTTCGCGGGCGACGACGTCGCACAGATGACCGCGTCCGGCACGAACCTGACGGGCGGCAGCACCCCGGCCGTCACCGTTGCCACCACCTCGGCCGGCGGCGCCGCAGGCGCCTCCGACGGCACCCAGATCCTCGCCGGATTCCTCGTCGACGGGATCTTCTTCAACCCCGGCAGCACCAAGGCCGGCGGCGCCCTGCTCTGGCACGGCGAGGTCTTCGCCGACCAGTGCCCCACCCCCTTCGACCCGGCCGACGTCACCGACGTCGCCCCCGGCGTCAACATCCACTACCGGTAAGAAGGAGCTGAACATCGATGGACGCGCTTGAGCTCCTTCTCAAGGACACCAACGCGGCGGACCTCACGGTCTTCGCCCGCCAGATGGACACCCCCGCGAACTACCGGCTGACCCGTGAGGTCCTGCCGGAGACCCGCATCCAGGGCGTCAAGTTCCGCACCACCAGCGCGAAGCGCCGAGTGAACGCGGCGAAGTTCCGGGCGTACGACGCGCCGACTGCCATGGCGAAGCGGCAGGCAGAGCGAGTCGTCAACGAGGGCATGCTCCCTGCGCTCGGCCAGACCCTCGCGGTCTCCGAGATGGACCAGATCCTCCTGGACGTTGGACACGGTCAGGACACGCAGCAGTACATCGACCTGCTGTACTCGGACACCGAGCGGCACGTGGAGTCCATCCAGACCGCGCAGGAACTCGCCGCGGGGCAGCTCCTCGCCAACGGCTCGGTGAACCTGCCGGGCCTGGGTCTCAACATCGACTGGAACGTGCCTTCGGCGAACATGCCGACCGCAGCGATCCTGTGGGACGACCCCGACGCCACGCCCCTCAGCGACGAGCGCGCGTGGATCGACTCCCTTGTCGACAGTGGTGCGCCGGCGCCGCGTGAGGTCATCACCTCGCGTCGGGCGCGTGCACTGCTGGCGTCGAATGCGGAGTACCGGGCGGCGTACTACGGGTCCTCCACGATCGGTGGCACGCCGACGGCGACACTCGCTCCGAACGAGGTCGACACGGTGCGGTCCCGCTACGGGCTCCCGCCGATCGTCACGTACGACGTGCAGGTCTGGAACGACGACCAGTACGTGCGGGTGCTCCCCGACACAAAGTGGATCATGGTTCCTGGGGTTCCTGCATCCGAGTGGGCGCAGACCCAGTACGGCGTCACCCGCGAGGCCGTCCAGTTCACCTCCGGCACCAACCCGGCCCTCACCCGCGAGGAGTCCCCGGGCATCGTCGTCGTCACCCACGTCGACGACAACCCGGTGCAGATCTACACCCGCGGCGCCGCGATCGGCATGCCCGTCCTGTACGTCCCGGACATCCACATCTCCGCGACCGTCCTCGGGAGCTGATCCCCATGGCCAAGCTCGCGAAGACCGTGTTCGTGCGCGACGTCGAGCACAGCTGCACCGTCGTCCTGCACGCCGGGGAAGAGCCCGAGCCGCGCCTCGCGGCCCTGGTCACCAACCCCGACGCGTGGGAAGACGGCAACGCCCCAGCCGCACCGGAAGCGTCGCATGACGGCGACGACGACCAGGACGGAAAGGACGACCGCTCGTCGGATTCGGACAACACCGAGGACGACAAGCCGACCGTGAAGAAGCCGGCGGCACGCAAGACGGCCGCCCGCAAGCCCGCGGCCAACTGACCCGGCTCGGGGGCCGGAGGCCGCCGACGAGGGCACCGGCGGCCACACGGCGGGACGGGACCACCTGGTGGGGTCGCCAGGACGGTCCCGCCCCGCCACACCCACACACGACAGGGGAGGACCACGTGGACTCGGCAGTCACCGCCTGGCTCACCAGCCAGCTGGGCAGCGACACCAACCTCGATGACCTCGCCCTGCGCTACCAGCGCCTCGGCAACGCCCGAAAGGTCGCCATCGAGGTGCTGTACGAGCGTCGCGCTGACCTCCTCACCAGCCCGACAGCGATCACCGTCAACGGTGTCGTGTCCATCAACCAGACCGCGAACCTCGCTGGGATCGAACGGCAGATCGCGTCCCTCGAGGAAGGCGACCCGCCTGCACCTGATGACCCGGGAGCCGGTGGCAGTGGCCCGCTCGGGTTCGGGGTTGTGCGCCTACACGAGAGGCGACGCCGGTGACGACCCCCACTACACAGCAGCGCGAGGATCGGAACGCTGTTGTCGCCGCGACCGCTCTGCAACTGGCCACGGCCTGGGCGAACCTGTACCGCGCCCAGCTGTCGCTCCTCGCCACGCTGGAGCAGCACCGCTCAGAACCCGCTCTCGGAGCCACACAGCGCCTCAAGGCGGCGATTCAGCGTTTCCTGACGTCGGTGGGCACGTTCGACCGGAACGCGCGTGCCGCCGTGGAACGGTGGGCGGCGCAGGACCTGCCGATCTTCTACCGTGACGGGGCCCTCACGTCCCTCGATAAGGCGACCGACACGATCCGGCGGGCAGCCGCCGCGTTCGCATGGTCAGAGAAGCACCAAGGGGCTGTGACGGCCTTGTCGGCGCAGTACTACACGGATCTCTTCGGCCGCATCACCGAGACCGTGCGCCGCGCCCAGGCGTTCGCTCGTGCCGCGCAGGACCAGGCTCGCAGCCTGGAGGGCATCGACCGGGGGCAGCTCCTCGACCAGTTCCCGCTGGGCACGATCGTCTATCGGAACGACGCCCGGCATCCGATCGACTCGTGGGCTCGCGGCGCCCTCGCGGTACAGGCCACACAGACCCGGAATGCTGCCGCCCTGAACTACGGGGCGTGGGATCTAGGAACCCAGTGGTTCGAGTGTGCTGACGGACCTGAGTGTGGATGGGCTGGCCATCAGGACACGGACCACGCCGACGGCACGATCCGCTCGGCCGAGGACGCCTCCGAGTGGCCTACCTCTCACTACGGCTGTATCCGCTCCTGGACCCCACGCCCCGACCTCAACGGAACCCCCGACCTCGAATCCGGAGACCCGATATGACCAGCCCGGCCCGCTACCGCAAGAAGCCCGTAGAGATCGAAGCCGAACAGTGGGATGGCACTGCCGAGGGAGCCACTCGCATCATCGACTGGCTCCTCGCCCACGACGCCACCGCGACCTACACCTGCTCGAATCCTGATCGCTGTTCAGAGACCGACGGGGACACACCACACAGCATCGCGATCCAGACCCTTGAAGGGACGATGAGGGCCGACCTCAACGACTGGATCATCAAGGGAGTTCAGGGAGAGTTCTACCCCTGCAAGCCGGACATCTTCGCAGCCACGTACGACCCCTCGTTCGCCGAGAAGTACTCCCCGAACCCAGTTGCTCTGCATGTCGTGACTGTCGTCGCAGAGGGCCAGGAAATCGTCGAGGAGCAGCGTGCGCGCCTTGCGGACTGGCTGGAGGCCAACGGGATCGACCCGAAGCGTGTCTCCCAGCGAGGTCCGATCACCGTCGAGACCCGCATGCACGAAGGCCAGCTCATCGGGCAGGGACTGATCGGCTTCCAGGAGTACTACCTGGACGGAGACGGTCACAAGGAACTGAACGAGAAGACAGTAGAGCCCTTCACATACGAGCGCTGGGTCCGCCAGCAAGTTCCGCTGGGACCTGACCCTGCCTGGGTGGAGAGCCAGGCAAAGGAAGGCCGCAAGGCATGAGCGAGCAGCCTGTAGGGCCGATCCTTGACGGCCTCGACACGACCATCGAACTCGAAGAGGGAGACTTTGTCATGTCTGCCCTCGTCATCGCCAAGGTGGTCGACTCCGAAGGCGAAGTGTCCCTCGCCCTGAGCACCAGCGGAAGCCTCTCCTGGATCGACCAGAACGGTCTCCTGGCGTCCGCGCAGCAGATCCTCACGCAGCGGGAGATCGGCCTCAGAGGAGACGACGCATGACCGCGCCCACCGAGCCGACCGCGCACGGCGTCCGCATCGCTGCGCAGCCTGGGCACGCCACCATCTGCATCGACGGCACGCCCCTCCCCGAGGGGCAAGTCACCGGCTACACCGTCCAGCACTCCATCACCGACGCCCTGCCGATGCTGGTCCTCCATACCCGGCAGACCGATGGCGTCGAATGGGAAGGCCTCGCCCGCGTCGCCATCGGGGTACCCCAGGACCCGGCCGACGGAATCGTTGCGTTCCTCTCCAGCATCGACCCTGACGCCCTCGCACGCGCCGCTCTCGACCGAGACCTCGAACCGTCCAAGCACTCCATCACCCGGGCCACCCTCGCGCAGCTCATCGACTGGGCACAGGGGAGGACCTGATGGCAGGCCTCGACAAGATCCTCGCCGGAGTGACCACATGGATCGGCGCGAACCTCCTCATCGACACGATCCGCGTCACCCTCCCCGGAAGCGGCGACCCCGTCTTCAACCCCGACACAGGGCAGATCGAACCGCCCGCCTCCACCGTCGTCTACGAGGGGCCAGGCGCGGTCATCGCCGGGAACGATGTGGCCGGGTTCCTCGCCGTGCCCGACGCTGGCGAACCGTGGGTGAAGGAGACGACGTCCCGCTACCTGCTGCTGACACCCCTCACCGCGCCGATCTTCCCGAAGGACGCCACCGTCACCGTGCCGGCCGTCCACGACCCGGCCCGTGACGGTCTCCTCGGCAGGTCATGGCTCGTGTCCGACCCGACCCTCGGCGGCACCGTCGAAGTCGTCCGCCGTACCGCCCTTGACCAGCTACGGGCACCCCTGAGCGGAGGGACGGTATGACACCCGAGGAGCTAGCCGCGCGGCTCCGGCATGCTGCGGAGCATCTCGACACGGCCATGCTCGGTGCCGTCACCCACGCTGGCGCCCTCGGCAAAGCCCTGATCCAGGCGAACGCGTCAGGCCGCCCCGGTCCGAACGTCATCACCGGCGCCTACCGCTCGTCATGGCGCACCGAACCCATCCGCATTCCATACGGGGCGATGTGCACGATCGGCACCGACGCCCCGCAGGGCCGTCGGCTGGAGTTCGGGTTCACCGGTGTCGACTCCCTTGGCCGGTACTACGACCAGCCGCCCTTCCCGCATGTCGGCCCGGCTCTGCCCGCGATCGGCGAGGCTCTTCAGCAGAGCGTCCGTGAGGCGATGGAGGCGGTGTTCGAGTGATCTCCCGCCTGCCCGTCACGATGGCCCTCCACGGGCTCCTCACCTCCGCGACGGGCCTCCCCGTCGGCCGCGGCACTATGCCGGCGAGAGCAACACCGCCCTACTACGTCCTGTACTCCCTCGACACCCACACGAGCGGCGCCCCGTACAGCGACCTCAACGAGGACGCGTCATTCGTGTACCAGCTGACGTCCGTGTCCGGCCCGAACCCCGCAGCCGGAATCCCTGCCGGCCTTGAGGACCAGACGGAGTGGCTAGCCGACAATGCGCGCGCCGCGATCCTCGGGCGCGACCCGACGACCGGACTGTGGCTCCACGCGCTCACCATCCCCGGCGCCCGAGTCATCTGCCGAGACCTCGACATCGAGGCAGGGGGAACAAGTGATCCCGCAGATGGAATCATGTCCTATGTGCAGAGGTTCAGGTTCGACCTGACCTCAGCCTGACTTTCGGTCAGGCAGTACCGCACCGCGGCGGGACCCCTACGCGGACGCCACCACTCGTGGCCGCACCCACACATCACGTGAAGGGGCAAGGACCAACCGTCCGCAAGCCCCGGGGACAAGGGGCCCAGCAATGCCAGCAGTCAAGAAGTACATGCGGCGCGGTACCAGCAAGTTCTACTTCCTGGAGACCATCGCCGACGAGGGAATGATCCCCACCCGGACCGAGCTCACCGCCGGTACCGAGTTCTCCGCGTTCATCGCTGCGATGGACGGCTGGACGGTCACGAACAACGAGATCGACACGCCGGACATGGCGGACACGTACAACTCGACGATCCCCGGCTCCGACAAGGCCGACACGTCGACGTTCACGTTCTACGAGGACGAGGTCGACTCCGACACCGAAGAGATGCTCGCGAAGGGCACCGTCGGCTACATCGTCATCCTCCGCAAGGGCGACGTCCCCGCGAACGCGTCCATGGACGTCTTCCCGATCCGTGTCGCCTCCCAGTCGCCGCAGTACACCGCCGACGATGCTGCCGCCCAGTTCGTCGTCACCTGCTCCATCACTTCCCGCCCCGTGCAGGGCGCCCCGGTGCCCGCGGCAGCCGGCGGCGGCAGCTGACCTACCCGCGATATCCGCCCCCAGCTCCCGGCCGGGCCCGACGGCGTTCGGGAAGGGCCGCCGCACGGCGCCCGGCCGGGGCCCTTCCCCTGATGGAGGACCACCCTCATGACCACGAAGACCACCACAACGAAGACAGAACCCCCCGCCCAGGCCGTCGCGCAGGACGCCCACTGGGCCGCTAAGATGGAACGCCTCCGGCAGCGGAAGCTCGCCGAAGCGGTGTTCACCGTGTGCGACGACCTGGACGTGGCCACCGCGCACCAGCGGGCCGTCCGCGACCATGCCAACGCAGCCGAGTACCTCAAGGCCAACCCCGGTGACGAGGACGCGAAGCGGGACGCCGACCGATCCCAGCAGGTCCTCGACGAGGCGACGGCCGCATACGAGGACGCGTCAGTCGCACTGCGCCTGCGCGCCCTCCCTCGGCCGGCGTTCGAGGGCCTCCTCGACAAGCACAAGCCCACGGAGGAAGACGAGGCCCTCGGACGGGAGTGGGCGGAGACGTTTCACGCCGCGTTGATCTCCGCCGCATCCGTGGACGGAATGACCGTCGACGAAGCGCAGGAACTCCTCGACACGTGGTCCCTCTCCGAGTCGCGGTCTCTGTTCAACGCCGCTTACGGGGTGCAAGCGACCATGCGGACTGACCTGGGAAAAGGCTGATCGCCGATGAAGTCTTCCGGGCAGAACTGGAACTGTGCGACCGGTGGGGCATCCCTCACTCGCAGTTCCTCGGCGGCGACGGCACCTGGACTCGTCTCGACCGGGCGAAGGCCCGCGCCTACCAGGACTATCGGCGCACCGTCTGCCCGGACTGCGGCACCCGCGAGTCCGAATGGGACCCGGACCTGGGCGGCGACCCGTACGCCTATGAGGCCCGCACTCATCTCTGCCTGGGCTGCGAGGAAGTCCAGAAGCGGCAGAAGCAGGTTCCGGAAACCGCGGTGGGCGTGAAGGTCGTGCTGCTGCCAGCGTCGATCGCGGCAGCCCTGGACGTACAGAAACAACTCAGCTGACGGAGGAGAGGGGGGACGGTGCCGAACTGGAATCTCAGCGTCGATCTGCGGGCGTCGGGCAGCAGCCTGTCGCGGGAGCTCACCCGCTCCGCGACCGCAGCCACAACCCTCGCCGACGCGGCGAAGGTCGCCAAGACAGAGATCGCGGCGCTCGGCACTGAATCCGAACGGGCCGCCACCCAGCTCCGCTCCCTCGGCACCGCGGCACGCACCGCCGAACGTAACCTCGCGCGCCTCGGTACCTCCACCGACACAGTCGTACGGGCACTGGCCCGCTACGGCACGGCGGCACGCGACGCCGACAGCGGTCTCGCACGCCTCGGTACAAACACCCGGACCGCCGGCGACGACATGCGCCGCATGTCCAGCCAGATCACCACCGCAGTACGCGACCTGACACGGCTGGCCACGGCGGCGACGCGGGCTTCCAGCCGCATGGACGGACTCGGCGCCCGAGGTGTGACGGCCCTGCACCGTCTCTCCGGCGAATCGGAAGGCCTCCGCAGCAAGCTCATGGGCCTTGCCGCTCTCCTGTCGGGGGGCGCCCTGTTCGTCGGGATCGAAGGGCTGATTCATCAGGGCAACGAGTACCAGTCCGCGATGAACAGCTTCGGTGCCGCGACGAACGCGTCGCAGGCGCAGATGCGGCGGGCCGCAGACGTCGCCAACCAGCTCGGCAACGACCTGAATCTCCCGAAGACCACCGCGGCAGACGCGGCGGACGCCATGCTCGACCTCGCGAAGGCCGGCTTCCGCACGGACCAGGCCATCACCGCCGCGAACGCGTCCCTGCAACTCTCGGCGGCGACCGGCGCGAACGCCGCCAACAGCGCCAAGTACCTCGGCGACATGATGGACGAGTTCGGTCTCGGCGCCGATCAGGCCAGCCAAGCCGCCGACGTCCTCGCCGCGACCTCGACGAACGCGTCCGGCGGCATCCAGGGCGTGTACAACGCCATGAAGTACGCGGGCCCGATCGCGCATGCCGTCGGCATCAACATGACGGATGCTGCGACCGGTGTCGGCATGCTCGCCAAGGCCGGAATCATCGGCTCGCAGGCCGGCACGACACTGCGGACGATGCTGACGAACCTGTCCCGTCCCACGAAACAGATGCAGTCCGGTCTGGACGCGCTCGGGATCTCGGCGTTCGACGCGCAGGGCAAGTTCAAGGGCATGCGGCCCCTGGTCGAGGACCTGTCCAAGGCCATGGAGAAGATGCCGCAGAAGGACTTCCTCGCGGCAGCGTCGAAGGCCTTCGGGAAACCCGCCCTGACCGGCGCCGTGGCCCTCGCACATCAGGGCACGCAGTCGTTCGACGCGTTCAACATGACCGTCTCCCAGACCGGTGTAGCCGCCCGTCAGGCCGCTGCGGCGGGCAAGGGCCTGACGGGTGCGATGACGCAGCTGAAGACCCAGTCGAAGCAGACCGGGCAGGCCATCTACCAGGGGATGGCGCCGGGGCTGGAGTGGATGGCGCGCGGCTTGACGAAGGGCTTGGCCGACGCCACCCCGAAGATCACATCATTTTTCGACTACCTGAATGATGCTGCGACCCTGTTCAAGCCGGGCCTGGAGGCAGAGGCCCGTAAGGAGTTCTCGGGCATCGGAGACGCGGCGAAGTCCATGGTCGCACCGTTCAAGGAGATCGCCGAACACGGTGCCGCTGACGGCCTGAATGTCCTTCTGAATGTGGGCAGCGCCGTCGTCACGGTCCTGAAGAACCTGGGCCACGCCATCGAGCCCGTGCTGAGTGCCCTCGGCGACATGGCGGACGGCAGCTCTGGTGCGGCAAGCTCTCTGGACACGGTCGTCTACGCCGTCGATACCGCGGCATCCGCCGTGTCGTCACTGTCGGGTGTCCTGGTGCCGATCGGGCACATTGTGGGCAGCCTCGTTTCCGATTTCGGGAAGCTCCCCGGGCCAGTACAGCAGGCCGTACTCGCGATGCTGCTGATGCGGCGCGTCACACCGATGATGACCGGACTCGCTAGCACTGTCGGTGGCCGGCTTACAGGCGCCTACAGCAGCCTGAACCGGCAGATCCTCGTACAGCAGAGCCAGGCGCGGCGCGCAGGGCAGTCCATTTCCACCATGAGCGCCGCCTATCAGGCACTGGTCCAGCGAGTGCCCGTCATCGGGCGCATGGGTGAGTCGTTCCGCACGGCGCAGACCCAGGTAGGCGGATTCGCCGGGTCCGTCCGTGGTGTCACCGCCGCCGTAGGTACCGGACTGAAGGGCGCCATGGGCGGTCTCGTCGGCGTCATGGGCGGCCCCTGGGGCGTTGCTCTCACCGGTGTCACTGTCGGGCTCGGGCTGCTCGCCTCAGCCCAGCAGAAGGCCTCACAGGAGGCAGCCGAACACGCGTCGAACATCGCGAACCTGACGTCCGCCTTGCAACAGTCGAACGGCGTCATCGACGAGTCCGTGCGCCAGCAGGCAGCCCAGACCATCCAGAACACGAAACTGACGGGCAGCAACCAGAACCTCATCAGCGTCCTCGGGAAGGCCGGCTACAGCCTCTCCGACGTCACGGATGCCTACCTCGGACAGGGCGACAGTGTCGACTCGCTCGCTGACAAGATGGATGCCCTGGCCGTCGCCCAGCAGAAGAACACCAAGCTCGGGGCGCACGGCTTCGGGATCTTCGACAAGCGGAGCGACTCGCAGAAGGCGGCACAGGACCAGATCACCGCGTACGCCGCCGCAGCGAAGGCGCTGCGGGGCATGTCAGGCGACGCGAAGACCGCCGCGAAGAACGCGAAGGATCTCGGGGACGCGACAAAGGGCACGCAGTCCGGGACGAACGCGTACGACAGTCTGAAGGCGTCCGTCAGTGCCCTGGCTGACAAGACCGGGGATGCTGACGACCGTACCCGTGCCCTGCGTGACGCTCTCGACCTCCTGTCGGGCGGCAGCATCAGCCTCCAGGCCGCGCAGGAACGCGTCAACGAGGCCGTCACGAACGCCAACGAGGCAATGGACAGCGGCATCAAGAAGACCGACGGCTGGGGCAAGGCCCTCATCGCGACGAACGGCTCCCTGAACACGGCCAGCAAGAACGGGCAGCAGCTCTACCAGTCCCTCAATTCCATCGCCGATGCCAGCTCCGACGCGTCGATCGCCGCGTTCGACTTTGCACAGAAGCAGGGCAAGAGCGTGCCGCAGTCGATCGCTGCGGCCACCAAGCAGATGCAGGCGAACCGGGACTCTGCGGTCAAGCTCGCTGAAGGCTACGGGCTGACTAAGAAGCAGGCACAGGGTGTCGCGGACTCGATGGGCCTGATCCCGAGCAAGGTCGGCATCCTCCTGGAGACGAAGGGCGTCGACGGCGCGCTCGCAGACCTTCTTGCGGTCCAGGCCGCGTTCAAGCAGGTCCCGAACTCGAAGACCATCAAGGTCGACTCACTGAGCACCGACGCGAAGAAGGACCTCCAGGATCTCGGCTACCAGATCAGCCTGATCCCCGGAACCCGCCAGTACAAGATCACTGCCCCGACGAAGGACGCCCGCAACCAGCTCGACCTGCTGATCAGCAAACTCGGGCAGACCAACGGCAAGAACGTCACCATCAACGCCGACACGGCGAAAGCCATCAACCAGCTCCAGGGCGTACAGGACAAGATCCGCGGCACCAAGGGCAAGTCCGTCACCATCAACGCCCTCACCGCGACAGCCGAGGCACAGCTGAAAGACCTCGGGTTCAAGGTCACCCACCTGAAGAACGGCAAGGTGTCTGTCTCCGTGCCCACCGGGGGCCCGAAGGCTGCCGTGAGCAGCATCCAGGGAGCCATCAACAGCCTCCACGGAAAGACCGTCACCAACCACGTCAACACCGTCTACAGCAAGAGCGGAGGAAGCCAGCACGACGCGGGCAACCCGTATTTCTCCGCGAACGGCAACATTTTCCGCTACTACGCTGCCGGCGGCGTCGAGGATCACGTCGCCCAGATGGCTCCGGCCGGCGCGATGCGGGTGTGGGCCGAGCCGGAGACTGGCGGCGAGGCCTACATCCCCCTGGCGCAGCAGAAACGGCCCCGCTCCCGACTCCTGGCCGAGGAAACCATCCGGCGCCTCGGAGGAGATCCATCCGCGATCAGGTGGAACGCCAACGGCAGCATCATGCACTTCGACTCCGGCGGATTCACCTACACGCCCAACGCCCCACTCGACACTCTCGGTGCCGGTAGCGCGCAGGACCGGTACTCGACCGCCCTGCAAAAGCTCACAGACGCGATGGACAAGCTGAAAGACGCCACGACCAAAGCACAGAAGGCGTCCGCAAACCGAGCGATCAACGCGGCCGACGCTGCTCTGGGACTCCGGGCCGGAACGAAGACGACAGCCTTCAACCTGTCGTCCTACCAGAAGGAGCTGTCGCTGGCCGTCACCGCAAACAGCAGGTGGGAGTCGGACCTGGCGAAGATCGGCAAGAAAGCCGGCGGGGACATCGAGGACACGCTGCGCGGCATGGGCGAGGAAGGCCGATCCCTCGTCGGTGCCCTCGCGCAAGCCAGCACGAAGCAGTTCAACGCGATCGTCGCGAACCTGAAAAAGCTCGCCCCAACCGCCAAGGCCGTCCTCGCGGACTACACCAACCAGCTCAACGCCTCCAACAAGACCAGCACCACGTTCCAGTCGAACCTCGCGAAGCTCGCGTCCATGGGCTACGGGTCTCTCGCCCTCCAGTTGGCTGGGCAGGGAGACGACACGGCGCAGGCGATCGCCGCGCAGGCCGCCGCGTCCAAGAGCAGTGCGGCCAAGGCGAACACGGCCGCCGCCGCGAACGCGAAGGTCTTGTCGAGTGACGAGCTCGCGGAACTCGTGCAGATCATCGCGGCGATCAAAACGTCCACGACCGGCATTCACACTGTCGCCGACTCCACCGGCCTGGGGGAGGACGACATCGTCACTGTCGCCACGAAAGCCTCAGCGCAGATCAAGGCATCCCTCGGCGACCGGAGCACCAAATTTCTCGCGGACCTGGCCCGCGCACAGAAAGGCCTGTCGTACGCGAACGGCGGCATCCGAGCCGGCATGTACGCCACCCAGGGCGGCCTCGTCCGCTTCGCCGAACCGGAGACCGGCGGCGAGGCCTACATCCCCCTGAGCCCCACGAAACGCGCCTCGGCTACCGCAGTCCTCCAGGACGTGGCCGGCCGGTTCGGTCTGGGCGCCACTACGGCCCACCCGTCGGCGGGAGTCACAGTCATCCGGCAGGAGGGTGACACGCACATCACCGTGTCCACGGTTCGTACGGACGCGAGCGGCTCCGACATCGGGGCTCAGGTGGCCCGCTCCTACAGGCGGGCCCGCAGGGGAGGGGTGAACGCTCGTGGCTGACCTGCTCGACTGGCAGTACGACCTGGCCGGAGCTCTGATGGGCGCCGGAACGCAGGTGAACGTGATCGAGGTGTCGGGGCTCGGCCGTCCTCCGGTACGTGACAACGACACGCCGCAGCCATCGGCAGACGGCGTGTTCCCGGGACCGGATTACTGGGACGGCCGGCAGGTCCAGTTCGACGCGGCAATCCGCACGCCGGGCGACGCCCAGGCCCCGCATGACATCGTGGCCGCTTTGCAGGCCGGCGCACAGGACCCCACGACCCGCCTCGCAGGCGGCGAGACGATTCCGCTGCGCATCAAGCGTCCCGGACGCCCCGTGAAAGTCCTGAACGGTCGGCTGCGGAAAGTCGATCCGACATACGCGCAGGTCATCTTCGGTTACGTCCCCCTCGACATCGAGTTCCTCGCCACCGACCCCCAGTTCTACGGTGATGAAGACCAGACCGTCGAGATCCCTCTGGGATGGCTGTCCGGCGGCGGCTTCACCGCCCCGGTCAGCGCGCCGATCTACGTCACCTCGGCATCGGTGGCGGCGGACCGGCCGGGATGGGTCGTCAACGGCGGCGACACCAGCGCCTACCCGGTCATCCGGATCGCGGGCCCGTGCTCGAACGTGACGGTCATTCACGCCGAGTCCGGGCGCACCCTTGCGTTGCCGGCGCTGTCTCTCACGGCTGGCCAGTGGGTTGAGCTGGATTCGCGGCCTGGCCGGGTCAGTGTCCTGCGGGAGAACGGCGGCAACGCCGAAACCTACCTGTCTCCGGCGTCACGCCTGGACCTGTTCACGATCCCGCCCGGACAGTCCGAAATGCGGTGGACCGCCAACGACCCGACCAACACGTCCCGGCTACGCCTGACGTGGCGCGACGCCTACACAGCCCTTTAGGAGCCAGAGCATGACTCTCTTCCAGGCGCCGATCCTCACCGACGGAGCCACCCACTCGGCACAGCAGTTCCGCATGCTCGTGCGGGACCTTGCCAACGGCGCCGAAGGCATCACCCAAGGCGACGATCTGAAAGTCACCCCCCTGTCCACGCCGGGCGCGGCGGTGCAGGTCGCGGACGGGTCAGGGATCATCCGCTCCAAGGCCAACAGTTTCGGCGGCTCGTACTCGGCGTGCAACATCGGTGCCGCTTCCGTGGACATCGCCTCTACTGGCGGCTCGCCCCGCTCCGACATGGTCATCCTGCGGATCCTCGACCCGGAGTACGAAGGCGACCTCGACCCGGCCACCGACCCGATCATGTTCTTCGACGTCGTCAGCGGCGTCGCCTCCACCGCGACGACCGTCCCGGCCGGCTACACCGCGATCGCCCTGGCCCGCATCGACCTGCCCGCCTCCACATCCACCATCACCGCCGCGATGATCACCGACATTCGCAGCGTCGCCAACCCGCGTCGGCAGCGAACCCTGAACGTCTACTCGCCGACCGCGGCACTCAACGAGTTCGGCGGAAACGCCAGCGTCTACTCCTACTGGACCAACGTGCCGGGCTGGAACATTCCCATCCCGGACTGGGCCACTACTGCGCGGATCATGCTCACGGTCTGCCAGATCCGCTTCTCCACCAACGACTTCTTCGGCAATCTGTCCGCGACGTTCGGCGCGTCCCTGTCCATGCAGCAGACCGTCCTAGACGACAACGGCGGCACCGGTCCGCGCCGCTCCACCGTCGTCTGCGCCGACACGTTCACCCTCCCCGACGCCTACCGCGGCACCACACAGCTCCTACGTGCCCGCGGCTGCGGCGCCCCCGGCAACACCGGCAAGGTCGGCATGGACTCCAGTGTCACCCTTGTCGCCGATGTCGAGTTCAACGAGGCCCCCCGCTGATGCCCAGAGCCCTCCCGGAGAACTGCCGGGTCCTGACTCGCCACGCCCTCACGGGGGAGTGGCTGTCCAAGGCGCTGCCCGTCACGGATCTGGAGTACGGACCCGAACTCAACGGGCCCGGATCCCTCACCGGCACCCTCAGCCCGCACCTCGTGCACTCCAACTCGACCCTCACTGACCCGGGCACCACCGAAATCTACGTGGAAGAGGACGGCCTGCTGCGCTGGGGAGGCCTCGTCTGGGACGCCCGCCCCCAGGGCAGCCAGTACGCCATCGAAGCCGCCTCGTGGCCGTCCTACCTGATGCACCGCATCGACCTTGACGGCAACCTGGGCGGCCGGGGCCCGTACGTGAATGCCGACCCGTGTCAGGTCATCCGCGACTGCTGGACCTACGCCCAGGCGGTTGACGACGGCAACCTCAACGTCATCGTAGACACCACCACATCCACAGCGAAGATCGGCACCACCGCCGAACCGTACGCGTTCCCCTGGTGGGAATTTCCCGTTCTTGGCGACAAGATCGACGACATCGTGTCCGGTCAGGGCATGCCCGAATACACCGCCATCACCACGTGGGACCCAACCAAGACGACACCCGTCAAACGCATCGCGGTCGGCTGGCCACGCCTCGGGACACGTCGTACCGACATCTCCTTCGCTACCGGCATCAACATCATCGAAGACCCCGAAGTGCCCCTCGCCGGCGACACCTATGCGCAGGTCGTCATCGCGAACGGGCAGGGTGACGGCTCTGCGAAACGCCGCGCGATCTCCGCCGTACGCAACGGCCGCCTCCGCCTTGAGAGCGTCATCGACCTCACCGATATTGCCGCCACCGACGTCCTCTCCGCCCGCGCTGACGCAGAACGGGCCTTCACGCAGGTCCTCGGCACCGTCGAAGAGATCACGGTCCGCGATACACCGTCCGCTCCGATCGGGTCGTGGCAGACCGGCGACGACGTCACCGTCCGTGTCGCAAACGACTGGATCTCCTGGCGCGGCTGGTGCCGCATCACCGCAACCACCATCAAGCCCACCGCCACCGGCGGCCGACAGGCCGTGATCTCCCTGAAACCTTCCGCCTCCTACGTATACGGGACAGCCTCATGACCTCGATCAACGACCTCGGGCGACGTATCGCCGCACTCGAAAACCGCATCAAGGGCATCGAACGCGCCTCACGCCTCGCCTCAGCGTCCCTGGACGACGCAGCTCTCGTAGTCAAGGACGACACGGGATCACTGAGGGCGATCGTCGGCCAGCAGGCCGATGGAACGACTGCCGTGAATGTCGTCAACGGTCCGCCCCCGCCGCCGCCGTCTGTGCCAGTCGTTGCGTCTGTGCTCGGAGGCGTGTCGGCCGGCTGGGACGGGACGTTCGCCGAAGGGCAGGTCATGCCGCTGGACTGGGCGCGCGTAGAAGTCCACGCTGATGCGGAAGACGGGTTCACTCCGACATCGCAGACGCTGATTGGGACGATCGAGACTGCGCAGGGCGCTACCGTCACCGTCCCGGCAGACGCGGCTGTGTACGTGGTTCTGGTGTCCCGGAACACGTCCGGAACGGCCTCTGAGCCATCCGCACAGGCGGGCCCCGTCGGGCCGTCCCCAGTCGTTGCTACGGATCTCCTGGACGGCATCGTCACCACCGTCAAGCTTGCTGAGGACGCCGTGACGGAGGCGAAGATCGCAGCTGGTGCGGTCGGTACGACCAAGATATCCGACAGCGCCATCACCACTCCGAAGATCATCACGGGCGCAGTCCAGGCCGCGCAGATCGACACAGGCGCCGTGAACGCCGACAAGATCGCCTCTGGTGCAGTGACCACCGCGAAACTCGACGCGCTGGCCGTCACAGCCGACAAGATCGCAGCGAACACGATCACAGCTGGGAAACTCGCCGCCGGGTCCGTCGACGCGACCGCCCTCAAAGCCGACGCCATCACCGGGAAAACCATTACCGGCGGAACCGTCACCGGCACGGTCGTGCAGACCGGAACCAGCGGGCAGCGCGTTGTCCTCGACCCCGGCGGGAGCGGTGGACAGCCCCCATCCCTCGACATCTACACAGGCGCTACCGGAGAGACCACTCCTGGCCGGGTCATTGCTGGCGTCGGAGGCGACGGCGCTGAAGTCATCCTCGCCTCGCCACAGATCAGCAGCGGCCCTCAGGCGTATGCAGGAGTCGCCGGAACTGACCACCCCATGGCATACATGCTCGCTGACGGCGTCCACCTCCAGGTCGGCGGCTACAACCACCTGGTGAGCCCACAAGTGGCCCTCGCCGGGCTCCAGGTGACGATCGGCAACGTGGAAGTCCTACGCCTCACCGCATCCGGCCTCACCGTGTCCGGTCAACTCGTCCCCGTACCGCAGGCTCCCATCGCACCGGCCTATTCGGCGTGGACGACACCGCAGAACACGAACTACCAGTCCCTCCGCCTCATCTCCGACGGTGTTCGCGTCTTCCTCGACGGAAGCGCCTCCACGGCGACAGCGTTCACCGGCTCTCAGACGGCGTTCACCGTGCCGACGGCACTGTGCCCGAAGAAGGACCACTACCTGGGGCTCGTGCGGGCCACCAGCGGCGATCCGCGTGTCATCGGCTGCCGCATTCAGTCATCTGGCGTCGTCACTGTCTACGCCAGCACGACCGTCGCCACGTCCGATACCTGGGATTTCACTGACATCTCCTGGACCCTCATCTGACCGGGGCAACACCCGACGAACAACGCCGTACGCTGATCCATAGAGGCGACCCTCCGCCTCGTGCTTCACCCCCGAGGGACTGCAACCCGGGAATCGGCCGGCGCAGCAACAGTCTCAGCTCTGGGCGCGGGGAGATCCAGGAGCACGGGCGAGTGCCCACGAACAGCGACCTCACCATCCAGCAGTACGAAGTCCATCCGAAGCTCGGCCGACACCTCGTTCTCGACCCTCGGAGTCTCGCCTACCAGCGTCCCTACGACGGCGAGACCATCAAGCCCGTCGAATGGGCACCCAAGGTCCCCGTCCTCGACCAAGAGGACCTCCTCGCGCAGGGCATCCGCACCTCGCAGATCGTGCCCGGCGCCGATGACGTCGACGCACTCGGCTCGTGCACCGCGAACGCCGCCACTGCCGTCGTCTCTGTCCTCCAGGACGCCGACAGCCTCCAGAAGGCCGGCCTGGACGTCACCGACGCGGTGGCAGCCGAGAAGTGGGCCATCGGCCTGTACCACGACGCGACTCTCCAGGACGAGTGGCTGGAGCAGCAGTGGCCCGTCGACGACTGTGGCTCCTCCGGCCTCGGCGTCGTCAAGGCGCTCAAGTCCCGCGGACTCATCGACCAGTTCAGTGTCGCCACCACGGCGGAGGAAGTCGCCCGCGACTTCGCAGCCGGCGCCGAACTGTGGGGCGTGCCCTGGTTCCAGGCCTGGTTCGAACCCACCACCTCGAGCGCCCTCCTTGACGACATCAAGGGCTGGGAACGCTCAGGTGTCGCCGGCGGGCACGAGATCGCTGCGATCGCGCTCGAGGACGTGAAGTTCGACAAGACGGACCGTCTGGACCTGAAGCGCACCATCGTCCGCTTCCGCAACTCCTGGACGACCTCTTACGGAGACGAGGGCTGCTTCCGCATGTCCTTCGCCCTCTATCAGAAAATCCGTGCCCAGGTCGACGTCAAGCAGCCCCGCCTCGACATCGCGAGCACCCGATGACTCCGGCCAAGGGCGACACTGCCCCTGCCGAGCCTGAGCCGAAGCCCCAGGTCACCCCGGCCCCTGCGGTACCGGCCGCGCCCACCGAGGCATCCCGCGACACCGACAGTGCGATGTTCGAGCCGTTCCCCGGTGAGGCGTTCTTCCACGGCGGCCGTACTTCGCCGATAGTTGCCGCCGCAGCCCGCCGCCTCGCGGCGGAGGGCTGCTGGCAGTCCCAGCAGCGGCCCGGGCAGGACTGGACCCGAGCCCACCGCAAGGCGTTCGCCGCTTGGCAGGAGACCCTCCGTCCCAAGGGCGCGGGCAATGTCTCCGGCATCCCTGACGAGGTGTCGTGGGACAAGCTCCGTGTCCTGCGCGTCAGCCCTGTGAAGGGGGACTGATGGCGACTTGCCGCGGGATCGACGTCTCTGCCTACCAGGCCACGCAGGACTGGGCGGCCCACAAGAAGGACGGCGTGGTCTTCGCCTTCGCCAAGGCGTCCGAGGGACAGACCACGCACGACTCCCGCTTCTCCACGCATATCAAAGGCATCAAGGCCGCCGGCCTCGTCCCAGGCGCGTATCACTTCGCGTGGCCATCCCAGGACGTCGCGAAGGAAGCCGCGAACTACATCGCCGCGGTCAAACCCTACGCAGGGAAGGGCTTCACACACTGGCTCGACCTGGAGCGCTACAGCGACGGACGCAACTATGCGGGCCGCACGGCCGCACAGATCAAGGCCTACGCCACGGCGTGGATCGCGGCCGTCAGCAAGGCGTTCCCCGGGCAACGGGTTGGTGTCTACACGTCCGGCTCGGACCTGTCCTCTGGGCATGTCCCGTCGGGTGTGCCGCTCTGGTACCCGGCCTACTCGTGGGGTTCGGGCACCTCGGTGTCGTACGCGACCGCTGAGGCGCACGCCAAACCGAAACCGTCCGGCTGGACCCCGATTCTGTGGCAGTTCGCTGACGCGCCGACGGACCGTTCCATCTGCTACATGACCGAAGCGCAGCTGCGCACCTGGGCCGGAGGCGACACCCCGGTCACGCCCGACGCCCCGCCCCCGGAGGACGACATGCCCAAGTACGTGAACCTCGGCGTATCCAAGCCGTACCAGCTCAAGCCCGGAGCCGACTGGGACGCGATCGAGTTCAACGCCGAGTGGGACGACCAGACCGGCGATCACGCCACAGGCGGCAGCGTCTTCGTGAAGGGCAAGGCCGTGTACAACGGCACGATCTGGCTGCGCTTCTCGGATCTCGCGGTCGGTCAGGTCGTGCAGGTCCGCCAGTCCGAGGTCGACGCGAACGGCAAGTACGTGCACGACCATCCGGCGTCCGAGGTCATCGGTACGGGCGGTGACACGTTCGCCGCGGTTCCGCTCGGGGGCAGTGTCGCGGCGGGGCGCAGTATGCGTATCCGCATGATCTCCCAGCAGGCCAAGACCCCGGTCACTGTCGCGGGCGTCACCCTCATGGCGTTCGTCTGGAAGTGACCGGGCCCGCGCCCGCCCCACCATCTTGCTTCGGGGCATTCCGAAGCGTTCCTCACCAGCAGAAACGAGAACTCTCATGAACCCCGTCCACCTCGATCTGGCCTACTGGCTGGGTCTGCTCACCTCGGTCGTCCTGCCCGTCCTGGTCGGCCTGGTCACCTCCCGCGTCACCAACAGTGGCGTCAAGGCCGTCCTGCTGCTGGCCCTGTCGGCGCTGAACGGTTTCCTCGTCGAGTTCGCGGCGCCGCATCCGAACGGGTACAGCGTCGGCACCGCCGCGGTCCTGACCCTCGTGTCATTCGGGACCGGGGTGCTGACGCACTTCGGCCTGTGGAAGCCCACCACGATATCCGCAAAGGCGCAGGCTCTCGGCGCGAAGAAGCCGACGCCGGCGCCTCAGAACGCCTGACCTACCGTGACACGCCACGCTGACTCAGGAGGCCAGACCTGTGACTGAGCTGTTCGGGATCGCCACTTCCGACTTGGGAGCTGCGGCCCTTGTCGGGATTGTGGTGCTGCTCGTGCTCCTCGGCAGACTGGTGCCCAGCCGGATCATGACGGATCGGCTCGCTGATCGTGATGCGCAGATCCAGCGGCTCGTGGATGAGCGGGACACGTGGCGGTCGGCCCACCAGATCAGTGAGGAAGCACGCCGGGAGTCACAGGACCAGGCTGGGGAGCTCCTGGAACTGTCCCGGACCGCTGACCACCTTCTGCGCTCCCTACCAAGGGGCGGGGAGGTGACTGCGAGTGCTCCGGTGGATCAGTCGGCTGGTCCGGCGTCCTGATCGGCATCGGGTTGTGCCGGTGTCGGAGGGGCAGAAGGAGGCGTCGTCGGCGCTACAGCGGGCCGAGGAGGCTCGTGCGGAGGTGAAGGCACAGAGCAGTGAGGTGAAGAACCGGTCGGAGTCACTTCGGCAGGTTCGGGTTCACAATCACTTCGCTGATCTGTGGAAGCCGATGTTGGGAGGGGAGCGTTGAACTTGCCGCAGCTTGCGAATACGTGGGCGTCTGGCCTGGTGGTGGCCTGTTCGGTCCTCTTCATGGTGACGTATCACGTGAAGGCGCCGTGGCGGTCGTCGGAGATTGGCCGTCATTTGATGGCGGTGGCTGGGACGATCGGCGCGTTGGGGGTGTACACGATTCTGATCGTGGTGTGGCCGCATGGTGGGGTGGCGGCTGTGTTGCGGACTGCTCGTACGGTGTTGTTGGTGGCTGTTGCCTGGTTGATGGTGCAGCGGACTGTGTGGGTGGTGCGGGCGCAGCGGAAGGGCTCCAAGGGGGGCCGTTGAGGTTGTGCGAGTGGGGGCTCCGGCCTGTCC
>NZ_JAIUKE010000197.1 GCF_020176795.1 Streptomyces sp. 8L | reverse complement strand
CGCCGCCTGCTCGCCCTCGCGCCCCGGCCCCCCCCGGCCCCCGCGGAGCCCGCCGTCAAGCTGACCGCGGGCGAACGCGAGATCCTGCGCGTGATCGGAGAAGGGCTGCGCAACACGGAGATCGCGCGGCGGCTGGTGATCAGTGAGGCCACGGTGAAGACCCACATCAACAACCTGTTCGCGAAGGGCGACTTCCACTCGCGCGCCGACGCGGTGCGCTACGCCCTGCGCCACCAGCCTTCCTGACGGCGAGTCGCCGGGCCGTCCGCCGGGCGGACGCGCCCGCGCAGGCGGGCCGGTGCGAGCGCGGGCGCGTCCTTCGACGAGTGCGCCCCCCGGCCCCCGTACGAGGCTCACGCGGGGGCCCTGCGTGCGGGGTTCAGGCCCCGCGCGCCTCCTGCCCGCAGGCGTACGCGAGCGGGCTGATCATCTCCTCGGCGTCCGGCAGCCAGCGGTTGGCCCGGGTGGGCCTGCGCGCCCACTGGACCGCGCCCATCCGGCCGATCCGGGTCGGCGGCGCCGCCACGTAGCCGCCCTCACCGTGCGCGACCAGGTCGAGCGACGCGGGGGACCAGCCGAGCGCGCGCACCAGGGTCTCCGCCTTCGCCGAGCCGCCCGGCAGTACGAAGAACAGCATCCTGCGGTCCGGGGTGCGGGCCACGGGCCCCAGCGTCACCCGCAGACGCTCCATGCGGGCGAGCGCCAGGAAGCCGGCGGTCTCCGGCACGTCCAGGACGTCGAACGTCCGCCCCGTGGGCAGCAGGACCGAGGCCCTGGGCTGCTTCGACCACAGCCTGCGCGCGGCGCCGCCGCTCCCGGTGGCCTCCGTCGCCCAGTCCTTTCGCGCCGGGTGTGCGCCCGGCGCGGGGCAGTCCGCTTCGCCGCAGGAGCACTCCTCCGTGCGGTCGGCGGCCTCCAGCCAGGTCCCGGGGAACACGTCCCAGTGGCGTTCCTCCGCGTACATCACCGCGCATTCGAGCGGGAGTTCCGTGCGCTGGTGGGGGATCTGGGCGGTGTTCTCGACACCGATGCTCTCTTCCACGCACAGCACAACTCCCCCCGCCTGCCCGGGTTACGGGCGTGCGCCCCGGCTCGCGGAACGCCCGGATTCCGCATCTGGGGCGCACCGGTGCAACGGCGGGGGCGCGCGGCGGGGGGGGCGGGGGAAACGGGTAACCCTCTGCGGGGGCTCCGGCACGGAGCGGAGCCGGAGCGGAAGGCAGGCGCGATCGCGACGGGTCCGGGGAGGGACCCGGCACAGGACCGGAAGGGGTCCAGGGAGAGACCCGGGACAGGACCGGAAGGGGTCCAGGGAGAGACCCGGGACAGGACCGGAAGGGGTCCTGGGAGGGACCCGGGCAGGGACCGGAAGCGGTCCGGGGAGAGACCGGATGGGTTCGGAGCGGCCCGCGGCACGGCCAAGGCCCCAAGACCCGCAACGGGCCGGCGCACGCGGTCCTGACCGCAGCACGGCATGGCGAAGGCGCGGGACGCCGAACGGCGGACCGGGCCACGCAGCATGCCAGGCGATCCCGCCGACACACCCGGTGAACAGCGCGAACGTCATCAAAAACGCTGAACTTCCGCATTCTCCGCATAACCGCAGGGCAGTGTGACGGAAATGATCACTGCGGCTACAGGGGGTTTCATTGGCAGCCAGACCTCTCGTCGCGCGCCAGCCGAACGAACGGCTCCAGGCGCTCATCCAGGAAGCGGCGTGTTCCAACGCGGGTCTCGCCCGGCGAGTCAACATGGTCGGCCACGAGCGCGGCCTCGACCTTCGGTACGACAAGACGTCCGTGGCTCGCTGGCTGCGCGGCCAGCAGCCGCGCGGGCGTGCGCCGGGCATCATCGCCGAGGCGCTCGGCCGCAAACTCGGCCGTACGGTCACGATCGACGAGATCGGCATGGCCAACGGCAAGCACCTCGCGTCCGGCGTGGGGCTCCAGTTCGCGCCGACGGTCGTCGGAGCGATCGAGCAGGTCTGCGAGCTGTGGCGCAGCGACGTCGGCATGCGTGACTTCCTGACCGGCTCGTCCGTGGCCTCCTCCGCGCTCGTGGAGCCCAGCAGGGACTGGCTGATCACCGGCGCGGACGGGGTGGTGGAGCGGTCGGCGGGGGCGCGCGTCGGCGACAGCGACGTGGACGCGGTGGAGGCGATGACGAGCGCGCTCAACCGCCTCGACCACCGCTTCGGCAGCGGGCACGTGCGGCCCGTCGTCGTGCACTACCTCAACAGCGTCGTGTCGGGGCTGCTGGCCGGCTCGTACCAGGACGCCGTGGGGCGGCGGCTGTTCGCCGCCGTCGCGCGCCTGACCGAACTCGCCGGGTACATGGCCGTCGACACCGGACAGCCGGGTCTCGCGCAGCGGTACTACATCCAGGCGCTGCGCCTCGCCCAGGCGGCCGGGGACCGGGGGTACGGCGGCTATGTGCTGGCCGCCTCGATGAGCCACCTCGCCGCGCAGCTCGGAAACCCGCGCGAGATCGCCCAGTTGGCGCGGGCGGCGCAGGAGGGCGCACGGGGGCACGTACCGGAGCGCGCGGTGGCGATGTTCTACGCGGCGGAGGCCAGGGGACACGCCCTCATGGGCGATTCCCACCTCTGCCAGGAGGTGGCGAACAAGGCGCAGACGGCACTCGACCGGGCGAGCGGCGACCCGGCGGACGACCCGGACTGGATCGCCCATTTCGACCAGGCGTACCTGTCCGACGAACTGGCGCACTGCTACCGCGATCTCGGCCGCCCGGAGGCGGCGGCGCAGCACGCGCGTGACGCGCTGGAGGGCCACCCCCAGACGCGTGCGCGGCGCCGGGCGATCGGCCTGGTCGTGCTCGCGTCGGCGCAGGTGCAGCAGCGCGAGGTGGAGGAGGCGTGCCGGACGGGCGCGGAGGCGGCCGAACTCCTCGGCTCGCTGCGTTCGAGCCGGGGCACCGAGTACCTGGACGACCTGCGCGTGCGGCTGGAGCCGTTCGGAAACGAGGCGGTGGTACGGGAGTTCGCCGCGCAGGTGGACGGCGGGGCCGCCTGGGAGTTCGCGTGAAGGCCGGTTGACGCCGGGCGGGGGCCGCGACGCGGTACGGGGGCCCGCGCGCCCGGGCGGGCATCCGGAAGCCGCCCGGCGCGCGGCGCGGCGGCGTGTGACGGGGCGTTCGTCACGTGAGGCGGAACGCGTGGCCGACCGACAGATTCACCCGGTAGCGTGAACCGATGATTGCGAAGGTCCACACGTTTCACACGTAGGAGTCCTGGTGACGCACCGCGGGCAAGGGAATGAACAGGTCACGCCTGCCGACGGGCAGCCATGGGGGCAGCCCTGGCGGCCGGCGGGCGACGACCTGAACGGCCCGGGCGGCGGGCCGATGCCCGCGTACCAGAACGAACGCGACGAACACGACGAGCGCGACGAATATCGTGAACGTGACGAACGGGGCGCTCGGGAGGGCCACTCCGGGCGCCACCAGGGCTACGAGCCGGACGGTGGCGGCGCGTACGGCTCCTACGGCGCGGGAAGCTCGTACGACTCCGGTAGCTCGTACGACTCCGGGGGTTCGTACGACTCCGGGAGTTCGTACCACTCCGGCGACCGCTATGACGCCGGGGGCTCGTACGACTCCGGCGACCGCTACGACCCGGGCTCCGCCGACCGCTACGACGCCGGCCCCGGCGACCCGTACGGCCCCGGCTCCGGCTCCGACTCCGGCTCCGGCTCCGGCGGTACGTACGACTCCGGCGCCGCGTACGGCTACGGCGGTGGCGCGCAGCCGCTGCCCGCCGAGTCCTCGGCGCCGGGAGCCGCCGACGCGACGCAGTTCCTGCCGCACATACCGGGCGCGAGCGGCCCCGTGCCGGGCGGCGCCGACGCCCAGGCGACGCAGTTCATCCCGCCCTTCCCGCAGCAGGGCGCCGCGCCCGAACAGCACCCGGACGCGCAGGCCACGCAGTTCATCGCGCCCGTACCGGGACAGGAGCCGGGCGGTCCGCACACGCCGCCGCCCGGCGCGCCCGCGTCCTACGGCGCGGCCCAGGGCGGCGAGGAGGCGCCCCGGCAGCCTCCCGCCGAGTTCGACAACCTCTTCCGCAGCGAGGGCGGCGGCGCCGCGCGCGGCGGCCGGATGAACCAGACGCGCGGGGTCAGCCTCACGCCGCCGCCGGGCCAGTACGCCGACCCCACGCAGCACCTGCCCCCGTTCGGCGGCCAGGACGGATACGACGCGGGGCCCCCGCCGACCGCCGGCTACAACTCCCCGCAGCCCGGCCCGGGCGACGGCTACCGCGGCTATCAGGGCGAACAGGACAACGGCAGACCCGGCCGGAAGAAATCACCCGCTGTCCTGATCGCGGCCGTCGCCGTCGTCGCGGTCGTCGGTCTCGGCGTCGGCGCGCTGCTGAGCATGGGCGGGGGCGACAGCAAGGGCGACCCCCCCGGGGGGGGGGGGGCCCCCGCCCCCCCCCCCGGCGACGGAAAGGCCGGCGGCTCGGACGCCGCGGAGGGCCAGGCCAAGGCGCTCGACGCGCTCCTCGCGGACAGCAACAACAGCCGCGAGGCGGTGATCGGAGCCGTCGCCGACATCAAGTCCTGCAAGAACCTCGACGGGGCCGCCACCGACCTGCGCAACGCCGCCAAGCAGCGCCGGGGCCTGGTGGACCAGTTGGGGAAGGTGGCGGTGGACAAGCTGCCGGACCACGCCGAACTGTCGGCGTCCCTCGCGAGCGGCTGGAAGGCGTCCGCATCCGCCGACGACCACTACGCGCAGTGGGCGGACCAGGCCAAGAGCCACAAGGTGTGCCGCCACGGCAGCGCGCGCAGGACCTCCGCCGCCGGGCAGGGCGACCGGGCGAGCGGCGAGGCGACGACCGCGAAGACCCGGGCGGCCAAGCTGTGGAACAGCGTCGCGAGCACGTACGGACTGAAGCAGCGCACGTCCTCGGACCTGTAGCGGAGCGGCCCGCGGGGGAGCCGGCGCCCCCGCGGGAGGCCGCGGCGGGTCGCGTGGTCGGCGGGACGGGCCGCGGGAGGCCGCCGCCGGGTTCCGTCGGACCGGGACCACGCGTCCGGGGTCACGTGGTCGGCAGGTCCGACCCCAGCAGCGTCTTCCCCACGTTCACGAAGCCCTTCCGCTGGGCTACCAGGCGCCCGTCGCGCACCACTTGGTACGTCACGTCCGGGTTGACGATGCGGGGCGACCCGGGCGCGCCCAGCATGTCCTCGTAGCGCCAGCGCAGCGGCGGCGTGAGCCCGCCCGTGTGCACCGTGGCGCCGTGGTCGAGGGCGTCGACGATCGTGCCGGCGTCGACCTGGCCGCCCTTGATGGAGGAGACGACCTGGTTGAGCGCGGTGTACGCGATCCAGGTGGTCTGCACGCCCGCGTTGTCGGCGTCGATGGTGTTGTCCTGGAAGGCCTCCTTGGAGATGACCTTCTTCATCGGGTCCCACACGGGGTCGGAGGAGTCCGGGTACCAGCCGGTCACGAGGGCCTTCTCGAAGAGGCCGTCGGCGCCGCCCGACGCGTCGATCAGCGGCTGGTCGATGCTGCCGACCACCGACGAGACGCGGACGTCGCGCCCGTCGTCCGTGAGGCGCCTGAAGGAGTCGAAGAAGGTGGAGGTGTGGTCGCCGAGCTGGGCGGTGACACAGCCGCCGTCCCCGGCGTCGTCGCGTGCCCGCTCGGCCTGTTCCTGGTAGCCGGTGGCGTCCTCGGGCGCGCGGACGTCCGTGGCGTCGTGGTCGTGGCGGGTGGCGAGCCCGGTGTCGAGCAGCTGGGCGAGCGTGTCACCGGCGCTGGTGTCGGGCCGTACGAGCGCGGTGTGCGAGCAGTCGGAGTCGGCGAGCTGCTGCCCGTTGCCCGCGAGCAGCGTCGCCTGGCCGCCGTTGACCGGGTACGAGAGGTAGCTCGTGAACTCCTGGCTGCTGAGGCCGTACCCGCCTATGTACGGTATCGACGCGGCCTCCAGGGGCCCCATGAACTGCTGGCCCCACTGGCTGTACGAGCCGACGACGGCGTCGACCTTCTTCGCGACGGCCTCACGGGCGCAGGCGGCCGCCCCGGCAGGGGTGTTGCGCTCGTTGCAGGTGAGGACCGTGAGCTTGTGCCCGGCCAGGCCGCCGGTCGAGTCGACCCACCGCGCGTATGCCTTGGCCATGCCCGGCATGCCGGGCATGTTGGTGGCGTTCGTACCGACGGGCGCCCAGGTCATGACCGTTATATCGGACTTGTCGGCGGAGCCGGACAGCGCGCCGCAGCCCGCGAGGACGGACACCCCGACCGCGGTCGCGCACAGGGCGCGCAGCGGGCGCCGGGTCCGTGGCGTCGACGGGTGTGCCGGACGGGGCTCTTGGGCAGGAAGAAGTCGGGGCCGACGGCTCATTGACCGCATATTTCCGGCCATCGGGTAACAGGGGTCCGGACTCGACTGCACGTGGGGTGACCGGGACATGAACAGCCGGGGTGAACGGGAGATTCCGTGTCGAAGATACGACCGACGTACGATCGACGACCGTGCAAGCTACCGAGAACCCTTCCCGTCGTGCCCGTCGCTCCACCACCATGGGCGGCATGCCCTTGAATGACATGCCATGGTGGCGCTGGCGCAGCAACGTGCGCTCGGCGCTGCACATGCTTTCCGATCCGGTTTTCCACCAGGAGTGCTGGCTCGCGGGCCGCGAGGGGTACGGCGATGTCACCGACGCCGTCTACCGTCTGGTCGAGGACACCTGGCTGGACAACTGGTCCGCGGAGAAGTACGTCGGCACGATCTTCCGGGACTCCGGCGAGGCCGCCCTCGTGGACGTCGCGGTGCTGCGGGTGCTGCGGATCATGCACCAAGTCGGCCCGGACGCGCAGGTGGCCGCCTACCTGGAGCACCACGGCTGGCCCGAGGCCGTACGGGCCGCCCGCGAGGCGCACGTACTCCTGGCGGCGAACGACGGGGACGACCCGGACACCCCGCCGAAGTCCCTGGACGTCCTGCGGATCATCACACAGTCGGTCTGACGACCGGAGCCCGATCGCGGAGCCGTCGGCCGGCACCGTGGGCTGCCTCGGGCCGCGGGGCCGCCGGCCGCGCCGGGCCGCGCGTGGACGCCGGAGCCCTCGCGCGGGCGACTGTGCGATCCTCCGGTGTATGAACGAGCCGACCGCGGCCCCCGCCGCCGAGACCGCGAGCGCCGAGCGCGAGCAGTACGTCCTCACGCTGGCGTGCCCCGACCGGCAGGGGATCGTGCACGCCGTCTCCAGCTACCTCCTCACGACCGGCTGCAACATCGAGGACAGCCGCCAGTTCGGCGACCGCGACACGGGCCTGTTCTTCATGCGCGTGCACTTCTCGGCGGAGACGGCGGGCGGGTTCGCCGGTAGTGCCGGTAGTGCCGGTGGCGGGGACGGTACCGGTGGCGCGGACGGTACTGGTGGTGCGGGTGCGGTTCGGGTGGAGAGGCTGCGGGCCGGTTTCGCCGCGATCGGCGAGGCCTTCCGGATGGACTGGCAGATCCACCGCGCGGACGCGCGCATGCGGATCGTGCTGATGGTCAGCAAGTTCGGGCACTGCCTCAACGACCTGCTGTTCAGGGCGAGCATCGGCGCGCTGCCGGTGGACATCGCCGCCGTCGTCTCCAACCACCGGGACTTCGAGGCCCTCGCCGCCTCGTACGACGTCCCGTTCCACCACATCCCGGTGACCAGGGACACCAAGGCCGAGGCGGAGCAGCGGCTGCTCGACGTCGTACGGGACGAGAACGTCGAGCTGGTCGTACTCGCGCGGTACATGCAGGTCATCTCGGACGACCTGTGCAAGCGGCTGAACGGGCGGATCATCAACATCCACCACTCGTTCCTGCCGAGCTTCAAGGGCGCGCGGCCCTACCACCAGGCGCACGCGCGCGGCGTGAAACTGATCGGCGCCACCGCGCACTACGTCACCGCGGAACTGGACGAGGGCCCGATCATCGAGCAGGAGGTGGCGCGCGTCGGCCACGAGGTCACCCCGGAGCGGCTGGTGGCGATCGGGCGGGACGTCGAGTGCCAGGCGCTCGCGCGGGCCGTCCTGTGGCACGCGGAGCACCGCATCCTGCTGAACGGCTCACGGACCGTCGTCTTCGCCTGACCGGCCCGGCCGCCTGACCGCTTGACTGCTTGACTGCTTGACCGCCTTGACCGGCCTGACCTGTCCGTGTCACATCCGGCTGAGGCCGGCCGCCGCGTAGAGCACGTCCCGTACGGCCGCCGGGTCCCCGCTCCGCCCCGCGGCGGCCTCCCGCGGCTCGACGTGCCCCGCCACCAGGTGGCAGAACTCGACGTCCTCCAGGGCGATGTGCGCCACCACGCGGTCCGCGGAGCCCAGGGCGGCGGGGGAGTCCAGCGGGATGTACCACTCGCCGCCGCCGCTCCCCTCCACCTCCAGATGCAGCGACCGGCCGGGCGCCCCCGCGGCGAGCAGCTCCCCTGGCGGCCCCGCGACGCCCTGGCGCCTGCGCCGGGCGAGCTCGGCCGGCAGCAGCCTGACCGCCAGATCGATCATGTCGTGCCGGCAGGGGCCGCCCGGCGCGTCATAGGGGTACGACACGGCGTCGGCGATGTCGGCGCCGTGTATCCAGCACTCGAAGGCCCGGTCGAGGAGCGCGTCGCGCAGGGGGAGCGCGAAGTCCCCGTAGGAGACCGCCAGGTCGGCGACGCTGCCCGACGCGAACGACACCTGCCGGATCAGCGCGTGGTTCTGCCCGCGCCAGGGCACGTGCACGCCCCGGGTGGGCGGTGCCGCCGCGGCACCCCAGAACCGCTCGGTGCGCTCGTCGGGCGTGAGCGGCGCGGCGGGGAACAGCGGGTCGTCCAGGCCGAGCGCGGTGCCGACGAGGCCGTCCACGACCATGAGATGGCCGATCACGCCCGCCACCGTGGTACGGCGCGCGACGGGCTTGTCGTCCTCGAACCACCGCAGCCGCACGGGCGCGTGCCACTCGCCCGCCCCGATGTCGCGCAGCAGCGTGTCGAGCCGCGCGGTCTCGGCGTCGTAGGGCCGCGCCCAGTCCGGTACGGGCGTACGGGCCGGCCTGAGGTCCAGGCACTCCCGCAGGACGGACGACCTCAGCAGCGGGTCGAGATCGAGGCTCCGCTCCGTCTGGAGCAGCCCGACGGCGTCCCGCAGCCGCAGCGCCTCCTCCGCGCAGGCGTCGCACTCGGTCAGGTGCGCCTCGACGTACATGGTCTCCTCGGGCGAGCAGACCGCCAGCGCCCAGGCGCCGAGCAGCGACATGAGCACGCTGTGCGAGGGGCCGGCGGGTATCCGGCCCCCGGCCGCGCCCGCCGCCGGGCCCGAAGGCCCGGTCACGGGACGTCTCCGGCGCGTCCGCCCGCCGCGGGGCCGCCCGCCGTGGACAGGAGCTGGAGGCCCAGCCGCAGGCGGCGCCTGGCCTCGTCCTCGGTGACGTTCAGGTCCCGCGCGGTCTGCCGGTAGGTGCGGCGCTGGTGGTACGCGCTGTCCAGAGCGTCCCGCAGGGGTGTCGGCATCGACGTGACGATGAAGTCCGCGCGGGCCGCGGTGGCCGCCCGGCGGACGCGGCTCTCCGGGGCCGTGCCGCTCTCGCGCAGCCGCCGCACCGCGCGGTCGCTCGCGAGCCCCGCCAGCCAGCTGCGCAGGGTGCCGCCGCCCGGATCGAACTCCTCCGGATGCTGCCAGACATGGGTGAAGACCTCGCGGGTCACCTCGTCCGCCGCGTTCTCGTCCTCCAGGACCCGGTGCGCCAGGCTGTGCACCGTCGAGGCCAGCCGGTCGTAGAGCTCGCCGAGCGCCGCCTCCTCCGCGCGTGCCAGCCGCTGCCGCATCGCGCGGTCCCAGCGGGGCGATGTCCCTGCCGCCATGTGCTCCCACCCGCCCCTGACTCGGTGCTGACCGCCGAACGCCGGCCCCCTGACCGCGTTCGGGACACCGGCTGGTCCCCCGGCCGCGCCCGGAACGGCCGGCCGGGACCGCGCCCGGCCGGTGCCCGCGGGCCCCGGGCGGGTCACGCCCGCCGCAGTCCGAATGTAGCCGTCGGCACCCACGGCGCACGCCCCTTTACCGCAAGTGCGCCCCTGCCCCGGTTCTGCCTCGACTGCCATGTTTCGGAACGGAGCGACGGGGCAGACCCCGGGGAATGCACGTCCGAGGTACGGGCGCTGCACGCGGTGGGGGCGAAGGAGGTTCAAAGCGCGTGACACTCAGTGTGGAAGAGGCGGCACAGGGCCGCTGGACCGTGCTCCACATCACAGGTGAGCTGGATCTCATGACCTCGCCCGACGTGCGCCGCCACCTGCACGACGCCGTGGCCGACGGGCACCACGAGGTCGTGGTCGACCTGTCGGACGTGTACTTCTGCGATTCCAGCGGCGTGGGTGTGCTCATCGCCGCGCGGCGGCTGCTGCGCTCCTGCCGGGGCACTCTGCGGATCGTCCTGCCCGCGGGCGGCATGACCGACGGCTCGCACGTCAACCGCGTCCTGACCGCGCTCGGGGTGCGGCGCCTGTTCGAGGTCTTCCCGGACGCCGAGTCCGCGACCGACGACGAGGCGGAACCGCTCTCCGCGTAGGCGGCGTGGACGCCGCCCGTGTCGGCGGTGCGGTGAGATCCGATCTCGTACGTACCCGTGGTGCGGTGCGGTCCCGTACGTACCCGCCGTCCTCGCGGCTGCACCGGGCTCAGAGATCGAGGACCAGGCGCGGGGTCCGCGAGCGCGAGACGCAGGTGTAGATCTCCCCCTGGGCGGCGCCGATGTCGTCGCGGTGCTCGGGCTCGCCGCCGAGGACCTTGAGGACGCAACTCCCGCAGACGCCCTCCCGGCAGCCGGACGCCACGCGGTGGCCCGCGTGGGTGAGGGCGTCCAGCAGGGACGTGTCCGCCGGGACCTCGACGGACCCGCCCGAGCGTGCGCACACCGCGGTGAACGGCGTGTTGGGGGCGAACGTCCTGCGCGCGGGGCGGAAGCGCTCCGTATGCAGCACGGCCGGGTCGAAAGCGGCCTCGGCGGCGGTCAGCATCGCGGCGGGACCGCAGCAGTAGACGGCGCCGCCCGGCGGCAGGGCGGCGGCGAGCGCGGGCAGGTCGGGGCGGGCGTCCCGCTCCGTTTCGACGAGGGTGGCCGCGTCCCCGCACAGCTCTCGGATCTCGTCGGTGAACGGCATGGTCGCGCGCGAGCGGCCGGTGTACACGAGACGCGCGGGGACGCCGCTCGCGACGGCGTGCCGGAGCATCGGCAGGACGGCCGTGATCCCGATGCCGCCCGCGATGAAGAGGTAGGACTCGGCCCCGACCAGCGGGAAGTTGTTGCGCGGCGGGGAGATGGGAAGCTTCCGGCCCGGCCGCAGATAGCGGTGGATGTAGTCGGAGCCGCCCCGGCTGAGCCGCTCGTGGCGGACGGCGATGCGGAGCGTCTCGCTGTCCGCCGGGTCGCCGCACAGGGAGTACTGCCTGGTCAGCCAGTTCGGCAGCGAGACATCGATGTGCGCGCCCGGTTCCCACGGCGTGGGCGCGCCGCGCAGGGTGAGGGCGACCACGCCGTCGGCGACCGGCTCGATCCGGTCCAGGACGGCCTGCTGGGTGGTGGAGGGCATGGGAGTCCGATCGGTGTCCGGTCAGTACAGCGTGCGGTGGGCGTTGTCCCGTCGGTACAGCGGCGGTGGGCTTCGTCCCGTCAGTGCAGCGTGCGGTGGGCCTCGTCCGGTCAGTACAGCGTGCGGTAGGCCTCTTCCAGGCTCCGGTCGAGTGCCTCGGGCGGGATGTCGGCCTTCATCTGCGCCACCGCCATCTCACCCGCCGACGGCATCTCGGCGGCCAGGGCCTGGCTCGCGGGGTCCCACAGCCGCGACCGTACGAGCGCGCGTCCGCAGTGGAAGTACGCCTCCTCCACCTCGACCACGATGGCGAGTTCGGGCTCGCTCGCCTCGGTCTGCATCCGCGCCAGCACGTCGGGGTCGTCGGTGGGATAGGCGCGGCCGTTGACGCGCAGCGTCTCGCGTATGCCGGGAATGAGGAAGAGCAGGCCCGCGCCGTCGTTCTCCGCGAGGTTGCGGAACGAGTCGGCGATCTTGTTTCCGGGCCGGTCGGGGATCGCGAGGGTGTGTTCGTCCAGGACCTTCACGAACCCCGGATAGTCGCCGCGCGGCGAGCAGTCGGCACGGCCCGACGCGTCGGCGGTGGCCAGCGCGGCGAACGGCGCGTGCGCGATGAACATGCGGATCTGGTCGTCCACATGGTCGATGATCTTGCTCGCGACCATCGCGTCCGGCTCGCCGAGCCGGGCGCGTACGTCGGCCAGGGACAGCCTTCGGGGGCGGTGTGCGACAGAGGGCATCGCGGTCTCCTCCTCGGTTCGACCCGGGGCCGATCTCTGGGGTCAACCCCTGTTCAGAGCACTATTGTGAGCAATGGCTCAGGTATTTGGCTACTCGCATTCGACCCCGCGGGAAAGGACGAGCGCTATGCCGGGGAAACGGTCGCTGCACCCGCGCAAACAGCCGAAACAGGCCCGTGGCGAGCTGACCCGGGAGCGCGTCCTCACCGCGGCTGCTCAGGTTTTCGCCGACTACGGCTACGCCGCGGGCACCACCAATCGCATCGCCCAGCGGGCGGGCGTGTCGATCGGGACGCTGTATCAGTACTACCCGAACAAGGACGCCATCCTGGTCCAGCTCGTCTCCCGGCATCTCGACCGGGGAGAGAGCGCCATGCGCCGCAGGCAGGAGAGCGGACTGCCGGACACGGTGGCGGGCGTGGCGCGCGCGCTCGTGCGGATCGCCGTCGAGAACCACCTCGACGATTCCGGGCTCCTGCGCGTGATGGCCGAGCAGGCGCCGAGGTCGCCGGAACTGCTCAGGAAGGTGCGGGAGCACGAGGAGGCACGCGTCGCCTACATGTGTGAACTGCTGGCGCGGTACCCCGAGGTCGGCGTGGGCAGCGTGGAGATGGCCGCACGGATCGTGGTGTCCACGATCGAACTGGTGGTGCACAAGGTGGTCGCCACGCAGGAGGCCGTCGACCTCGCGGAGTTCGAGGACGAGCTCGTGGCGATGATGACGCGGTACCTGGCCCCCGGAGCGTGAGGCGCCCCGAGCCCCGAGCCCCGGACGGCCGGACGACCGGGCGGCCGGCCCGCTCCCCGGCCCACCGCCGAGGAGGGGGCGCAGCGCCCGCGCCCGTCGGGGCCGCCCGAGGGGCCCGGCCGGCCGCACACTCGGCCCCCGGGCGCCCGTCGGCCGGTACGGACGCGGGGCGTGGGGGGGGGGGGGGCCCCCGCCCCCCCCCCCGCCGGCCCCCCCCCCCCCCCCCCCCCCCCGGGGGCCCCCGGGGGGGGGCGGGGG
>NZ_JAIUKE010000196.1 GCF_020176795.1 Streptomyces sp. 8L | reverse complement strand
CCCCCGCCGGGGGGGCGGGACATCCCGCGGCCGGGGGGCTGGGCTCGCTGCGCGTTGGCCCGCGGGGGGGCGGGCGGGGGGGGGCGGGCCGGGCCGGGGGGGGGGGGCCCCGCGCGCGCCGCGACCCGCGCCGTGCGTCGCCCGCTCCGCGCGGCGCGCCGTGCGCCGCGCGTGCTTCGCCGCGCGGTGGCGTACGGCGCGAGTGCACGTCCGGTGCTGTCCTGGAGACGTACGCTCCCGGCATGGACAGCGCAGAGTACGAACGCGAGATCGCCTCCAGGTTCGCTGCCTTCGACCAGGACCACAACGGCGCCATCGACCGGGAGGAGTTCAGCGGGGCCGCGGCCGCGCTGCTCGCGGAGTTCGGCGTCAGGCCCAGATCCGACAAGGGCCAGGCGCTGTACTACGGCGCCGAGGCGTTCTGGCAGGGGATGGCGGGCATCGCGGACGTGGACGGCGACCAGCGCGTCACCCGCGAGGAGTTCCTGACCGGGGCGGCCAAGCGGCTGCGGGACAACCCCCAGCGGTTCGCCGAGATCGCCCGCCCCTTCCTGCACGCGGCGATCGCTGTGGCCGACGAGGACGGGCGCGGCGTCACCCCGGCCGCGCTGGAGCGCGCGCTGCGCGCCCTCGGCGTACCGGGGGAGTCCGGCACGCGGGTGGCTGCGGGACTCGACGGGGACGGCGACGGCCGCATCGGCGAGGACGAACTCCTCACCGCCCTCGCCGAGTACTACGTCACCCCCGAGCCCTGAGCCGCCCGGCTCCGGCGTGCGGGGCTGCGGTGTTTGCGGCAGCGTGCGGGGCGGCGCGTACGGCAGCGGCGCGTACGCCGGCGCGCGGGTGCCGGAGCGTGACCCCGGGTGCGCACCGCGACCGCTCCCCGTCGATACCGGGTCGTGTCCCGACGCCGCACGGTCACGGACGGGAGTCGTCCCGCGGCTCCGGTACGCTCCGTCGGGTGCGCGAGGGCCCGGGCGAGGGGACCGGCGGAGCGGCCGTCGAAGCGGTCGCCCCGCGGCCGCGTGTGCCCCGTTCGCGCGGTCGAAGGGCGCCCGGGGTGCCCGCTGTTCGATCCTCCGCGGCGCGCGTCGCACAGTATGCGGCCCGCGTACTCCTTCGCGCTGGAATATGCCCGAAGCGGTTGTCGCGGTGACTGTACGCCAACCATGCTGTCCTGTAAGGGAATCACGTTCCGTGACCCCGATCCCGCCGCGATGCGGGTCGAGGTACTTGTCGAGGCGCGAGGCCATGTGTCCGCCGGTTCGGATGGTGTGAGCGGTGCAGGTGCTTCAGGTTCAGTTGGAGATCGGCCCCGACCCGGCGGAGGTGGGCCGGGCGAGGCGGTGGGCCCGTTCCCGGCTCGCGGGTTCGGGGATGGGCCGCGACGAGCAGGCCTCGGAGATCCTTGTTCTGATCGTCTCCGAGCTGGTCACCAACGCGGTGGTGCACACCGGTTGCCCGGCCGTGCTGCGGATGCTGTTCGGCCTGGGCACCGCCGAGGCCGGCACCGTACGGGTCGAGGTGTCGGACGGGTGCGCGACGCCGCCCGCCCCGAGGCACGCGGACGGCGACGACACCGGCGGACGCGGGCTCGAACTGGTCGACGGCCTCGCCGACCGGTGGGGCTGGCAGCCGGAGGGTAAGGGCAAGCGCATCTGGTGCGAGGTGGACCGGGGCGCGACCGGCGCCGCGCCCGAGCCGGTGACGGCGGTCGTCTCCACCGTGGGACACGACACCCCCCGTCCGCACCCGGCGCACGAGGCGCGCGAAACGCCGTGCCCACTGCCGCATTCGGCCTGAGCACGGCACGTGGCCCGGGCCTGAGCACCGCCGGTGGCCCGGGCTTGAGTACTGCCGGTGGCCCGGCTGTTCGGGCCCGGGCGCCGGGGCGCTCGCGGACCGCGACGGCCGGCGCGTCCACGGGGCGGACCGCCGTCGCGTCAACGGGCCCCGGCGGCCGTCCCCGTACGTACGTCTGTGTGCCCGGGCGCCGTCCCGGCCGCGCGCGAGACGGCCTCGGCGCCCATCAGAGGCGGCGGGCCAGCGACTTGGCGATCTTCGGTGCGTCGCGGGCCAGTTCGCGGAGCATGCCGCTCAGCGGCGTCGTGTAGCCGGTGAAGTACAGGCCGGGCGCGGCCGGATTGCGGCGGGGCGGCCTGCCCTCGGGCGTCAGGATGCCCAGGTGGCCCACGAGCGGCGCGAGGCCCCGCTCGTAGCCCGTGGCGGCGACGACCACGTCCGGCGCCACCCGCGAACCGTCGGCCAGCACCACCTCCCCGCCGTCGAACGACTCGACCGCGGCGACCGGTTCGACGCGGCCACTTCGTACCGCCCGCACCAGGCCGACGTCCTGCACCGGGATCGCGCCCTCGCGCGCCCGGGTCGCCAGGCCCTTCTCCGGGCGCGGGATGCCCGGCGCCCGCAGCACCAGGCCGCGGGCCACACGGTCCACCAGGAACGCCGGCAGACGGCGGCACAGGATGCCGCTCGCCTGGGCCGGCCAGCCCAGCGTGGAGCGCCGCAGGATGTGCGGCGGCGTCCTGATCGCCAGCCGCACCCGGGCCGCGCCGCCCTCCACGAGGTCCACCGCGATCTCCGCGCCCGTGTTGCCGACGCCCACCACCAGGACGTCCTTGCCGCGGTGGCGGGCGGCGTCACGGTAGGCGCGCGCGTGCAGCAGCTCGCCGGTGTACGAGTCGACGCCGGGCCACCGCGGCAGCCTCGGGGTGTGGTTGTACCCGGTCGCCACCACCACGGCACGCGCCCGCAGTTCGCGCCCGCCGGTGGCCCGCAGCAGCCAACTCGCGCCGTCCGATGCCTGGTCGGCGACGCCGTCCCCGGCGCTCTCGCCGGCGGTGCCGTTCCCGGCGGCGCTCTCCCCGGGCAGCCGCTCGACGCGCGACACCTCGATGCCCGTCATGACTTCGATCGTGTGGAACCGGGCGTATGTGTCGAGGTATTCGACGACCTTGTCGCGCGGCACCCACCGCCCGAACGACCTCGGCATCCGCAGCCCGGGGAGTGACGACCACCGCCGCGTCGTGTGCAGATGCAGCCTCGTGTAGTGGCCGCGCCAGGACGCACCGACCGCGTCCGACTTCTCCAGCACCACGGCCCGCACACCGCGCTCCCGCAGCGCCGCCGCGACCGCGAGACCGCCAGGACCGGCCCCGATCACGTACACGGGCAGCTCTGGCGCTGGGGCTGGGACGGCAGTTGTGTGATCGGACATGACAAAAAGTTCTCATCCCGGCCCCGCCCGACGGGTCTCGCTTGGATATCGGTCGCGATCTGAATCGGTTTCGAAAAGATCACACACGCAAAACCCTCACACGCACAATGGGCCGATGACTTCCTCTCCCTCTCCCTCCTCGCAGCCCTCGCAGCCCTCGCAGCCCTCGCCGTCCTCGCAGTCCTCCGGCCCTCGGCGCCCCGGCGAGGCGCGGCTGCCGCCCGCCCGCTCACTCGCCATCTCCGACACGGGGACGGGCACGCGGGGGAACACCGGCACGGGCGCGGGGCACGGTGCCTCCGCCGGTGCGGGGCTGCGCCTGCGCCTCTGGCGCCCGGACGACGCCCCCGTCCTCGTCCGGGGCGTCGCCGATCCCGAGTACCGCCGCTGGAACACCCCGAAGCTGCTCGTGGAGACCGAGGCCCAGGCGCTGGAGTGGATCAGGCAGCGTGCCGCGGACTACGAGGGCGGCACCGGCTGCGTGCTGGCCATCACCCCGGAGGACCGGGACGACGCGATCGGCAGCGTCGGCCTCGGCGTCCTCGACCTGTGGATGCGGCGCGGCATGGTCGGCTACTGGGTGCTGCCGCAGGCGCGCGGGCGGGGCGTGGCCCGGCGCGCGCTCGGCCTCCTCACCCGCTGGGCGTTCACCGAAGTCGGCCTCCACCGCCTGTCGCTCGGCCACGCCGTCGGGCACGAGGCCTCCTGCCGCGTGGCCGAGCGGTGCGGCTTCCGCTACGAGGGCACGCACCGCGGAGAGATGTTCGAGGCGGGAGACACGAGCCGCTTCCGTGACTCCCACCACCACGCGCGTCTCGCGACCGACCCGGAACCCGGGCCGGGGCCGGTGCCCGCCGTCTGACCGCCGGGCCCGGTCTCAGGGCCAGAGCAGGTCCTTCGTCCACACGTCGGAGTCGGTCGTGCCGCGCCGGTACCTCAGCCGTACGTGCTGCCGGTGCGCGTCGCCCTGGAAGAACTCCGCCTCGTCCGGCGTGACCACGTACCCCGTCCAGGTCGTGGCCTCCGCCTCCGGATCGCGCCGGGCGCGCTGCCAGGCCGCGTCGTACGCCCGCGCCAGCGTGTCGCGCGAGTCGAGCACGTCGCTCTGCCGGCCCGCGAGCGCGGCGGCGAGCGCGCCCGTCGAGCGGGCGTGCAGGTCGGCGCTGGTCTCGGACGCGTACGCGGGCACGACAGGGCCGCGCAGGCGTACGGCCCGGGCCCGCGCGTTCCAGTAGAAGGTGAGCGAGGCGTACGGGTTCGCGGCGAGGTGGCGTCCCTTGCGGCTGGTCGAGTGGGTGGCGAAGTGCCAGCCGCACGCGTCGGCGTCGTGCAGCATCACGGTGCGCGCGTCGGGCCGCCCGTCGGCGTCGGCCGTGGCGAGGGTCATGGCGTGGGGTTCCGCCTGCCCGGACGCGGCGGCGTCGGCGAACCACTCGTAGAACAGCGGGAGGGGGCTCTCGGGAGTGCTCGCGGGATCGAACGCGGGAAAGGACGTGCCGCCGCCGTCCCCGGTGTCCCAGACGCGCGCTTCCCGCAGCAGGGCCCGGAACCGCCCCGCGGCCGGACCGGAATCGTGACCGGAACCTCGGGGAGGGGTACTGGAACCGTCGGGAGGGGAACTGGAGGAAGCGGGTTCTGGGGCGTTCTCGGCCATGTGCATACGTCCTATTCAACGCGGAACGCCGACGGGGAACGGGGGTCCGGACCCCCGTCGGCGCGACAGGACGTACGTGCCGGGGTGAACGGCGCGGGGCGCCGCGTGCTCAGAAGCGGAACGCGGCGGTGTTCGGGCGGGGTGCTTGATCCGTCCGGCGGGTTGTTCGGGTTCTTCGGGTTGTTCGGTTGATCGCGGTGCTCGGGCTGCTCGGGCTGCTCGGGTTGTTCGGATTCTTCGCGGTGTTCCGGGTGTTCCGGGTTCCGGGTGTTCGGGTTGTTCGCAGTGCCGGTTGTCCGGAGCGCTCGGGTCGTTCCGAGCGCTCGGGTTGCTCAGGTACTTCCGGGTGTTCCGGGCTGCTCGGGTTGCTCGGATACTTCCGGGTGTTCGGAGCGCTCGGGTTGCTCGGTACTTCCGAGTGTCCGGGGTGTTCGGGCGGTTCGGGTTCTCCGGAGTGCTCGGGGCCGTAGCCGCACGGGGTGTTCCCGGATTTCGGGGCGCGCGGGCCCATGGAGTGCGTACCGCGCGGAATTACCGCGTCGGCTTCCGGCCCGTCACACCGAGATGGACCAGAAGCGCCAGATTCGGCTTGAGATCAGCCTGTTTCACACCCCAGCTCTGAAAGCCCTTCTGATGGGACGCGACCGCGGAGAGCATCACGACGAGTGATCCCGCGATCGCCGCCGGTACGACCTCCTTGTCGACCCGGCCCTTCGCCTGGAGTTCTTTCACCGATTCCGTCAGGGAGTTGGTGATCGAGTTGAGGATCTTCATCCGGATCTTGGAGAACCGTTTGTCCCCTTCCGCGTCACCGAGGTCGATCACCCGGAGAATCGCGTCGTGTCTGCGCCAGAAGTCGAGGAATCCGTCCACCAGTTCCTCGGCCGACTGCCAGCCCGCCCGGCCCGCCCAGGAGCGTCCGGAGACGAGTTCCGTCAACCCGGCGCTCTCTTTGGCCATTTCTTCCGCGAGCTCCAGTACGGCACCTTCCACATCCGGGAAGTACTGGTAGAAGGTCGCGGGAGAAGTGCCTGCCTTCCGGGCCACGTCGATGACTTTGACGTCCCGGTACGGCGAGGAGCTGAGCATCTCGCTGAGGCAGTCGAGCAGCTTCTGCCGCGTCGCCTGGCCACGTCGACCGGCCACGCGGCCGTCGACCGTTCGTACTTGTCCTGTCATGCCGTCAGCTTACCGACGGGTGATCGGCGCGCGATTTGGCCGACTGCAAATGGGGACATGCGCGGTGTGTACCGGGTGTTCCGGGCGCTACTTCCGAGGGGCATGAGTGTCTGGCACATTCGCATTGCGGTGATGTTGTGAGATGCCGTTGCGCCGCCTTGTGCCGCCTATCCGGAAGTGCTCGGGACGGCCCGCCGCACGAGGTGATTCCGCGGTGCGGCTCACTCCCGCGGGGTCAATTGTTCTCCTGCTCCCGCTGCGCGCCGAGCGTTCACCCATTAGCTTTGCCCGTAAGGCGACCGGAGCCGTGGACCGGCACGGATGGTGACCGGCACGGACGGCCGCCGGCGCAGATGGCTGCCGGCACGGATGGCCGTCGGCGCAGATGGTTGCCGGCACGGATGGCCGCCGGCGCGGAACGGAGGGTTCGGGTACGGGCGGAAGCTCCGGTACGGAGGGTTCGGGAGTTGATCATGGCCGCATTCGCCGAGGGCGCCCCGTGCTGGCTGGACGTCTCACTTCCCGACCTCGAAGCGGGCAAACGGTTCTACGGGGACCTCTTCGGCTGGACCTTCGGTCCGGGAACGGGGCCCGCCGGGTCACCCGGGTACGCCGCGGCCTTCAGCGGCGGCGGCCGGGTCGCGGCCCTCGTCGCGAAGCGCGACGGGCGGATGCCCACCGCCTGGGGCGTGTACTTCGCCACGCCGGACGCGGACGACGCGGCCCGCCGCGTGGTGGCGGCGGGCGGGCGGATGGTGCGGGAGCCGCTGCCGGTCGGCGGCCTCGGCGTGGTGGCGCTGGCCGCGGACCCGGGCGGCGCGGTGTTCGGCCTCTGGCAGAGCACGGGGGAGGACGCCCGGGACGGCGATCCGGGAGGCGTCGGATTCGAGAAGCGGGGGACGCCCGGGTCGTTCTGCTGGACGGAGGTCTACACCCGCCTCCCGGAACCGGTCGACGCGTTCTACGAGCGGGTGCTGCGCGTCACCGGCAGCGACGCCGCGTCACCCGGCGGCGGACCCCCGTTTCGCATGTGGTCCCCGAACGGCGCGACGCCGGGGCCCGCCACGGCCGTCGGCGGGCGGAGCGTCATGACGGACGCGTTCCCCGCCGAGCTGCCCGGCCACTTCCTGAACTACTTCGCCGTCGCGGACTGCGACGCGACCGCCGCGGCCGTGGTGCGCCTCGGCGGGCGGGTGCGGCAGCCGCCGTTCGACATCCCGTACGGGCGGATGGCGGTCCTCACCGACAACCAGGGCGCCGGCTTCGCCGTCCTCGCCGGCCGCGCGCCGGGCGCCGCCCCCGGCGGGCCCGCGGATTCCGGCGATCCCGGCCGGCCCATAGACCCCGGCGATGCCACCGGCTCAGCCGATCGCGCCGATTCGGTCGATCCCGCCGATCCGGTCGACTCCGCTGATTCGGTCGATCCGGTCGATGCCGCCGAATCCGGCGATCCGGTCGATCCCGGCGATTCCCCCCATTCCAGGGACCGCGGGGGCGCGAGCGGCCCGCGTGACACGGGGCAACGCGACGGCGGCGGCCCAGGATAGGGGCTCGCGCCGCGTATCGGGGGCGTGCGCCGCGACACGCGCCCCCGATACGCACCCCGGTTCGCAACGCGGCCCCCGTACAGGAACAATCGGTTGGTACGAGGCCGTACCTTTGTGGCCCGTACGGGGAGGTGGCACCGGCAGTGGAGCAGCTGACACAGCACGATCCGAGACGCATCGGCCCATTCGAGGTACTGCGCAGGCTGGGCGCGGGGGGCATGGGGCTGGTGTATCTCGCGCGGTCGGCGTCGGGGCGCCGTGTCGCGATCAAGACCGTGCGCACCGAGCTGGCGGAAGACCAGCTGTTCCGTGTCCGCTTCACGCGTGAGGTGGAGGCCGCCCGTGCCGTCAGCGGCTTCTACACGGCCGCCGTGGTCGACGCGGACCCCCGCGCCGCCGTGCCCTGGCTGGCCACCGCCTACGTGCCGGCGCCGTCCCTCGAAGAGATCGTCGGCGAGTGCGGGCCGATGCCCGCCCAGGCGGTGCGCTGGCTGGCCGCGGGCATCGCGGAGGCCCTCCAGTCCATCCACGCCGCGCACCTCGTGCACCGCGACCTCAAGCCGTCGAACGTCCTGGTGGTCGAGGACGGCCCCCGCGTCATCGACTTCGGTATCGCGTCCGGTGTCTCCAACACCCGCCTGACCATGACGAACGTCGCCGTCGGCACCCCCGCGTACATGTCGCCCGAGCAGGCGCGCGACTCGCGCAGCGTGACCGGTGCCAGCGACGTCTTCTCGCTCGGCTCGACGCTCGTGTACGCGGCCACCGGGCACGCCCCCTTCCACGGTGCCAACCCCGTCGAGACCGTCTTCATGCTGCTGCGCGAGGGCCCCGATCTGACCGGCCTCCCGGACGAGCTGCGTCCGCTGATCGAGGCGTGCATGGCGATGGCCGCCGAGCAGCGGCCCACCCCTGCGGACCTCCAGTCGCAGCTCGCGCCGTACCTGTTCGCCGCGGGCGGCGACGAGACGGGCACGGTCTCCGCCTGGCTGCCCGACTCGGCCGTCGACATGATCGCGCGCCGCCAGAACGAGGGGCACAAGCCCTGGTCGCCGCCGGGCGGCCGGGACCCGAGGCCCTCGGCGGTCCCGCCCCGCGCGGCCCCTGCCGTCCCGGCGTCCGCGCCGCCCATGCCGTCCCGGCCGCCGCAGCCGGCGCCGGGCACCGGCCCGTACCCGCCACGGACGGCACCAC
>NZ_JAIUKE010000195.1 GCF_020176795.1 Streptomyces sp. 8L | reverse complement strand
CATCCATCACAACAGGTCAACGGAACAAGCGATCAAAGGGACACGCCACCGGCGAGTGAACCTGACCAGGCCCTACTAGGAGCTGTCATGCATGTTGTTGTCGCTGGTCAGGGCTATGTGGGGCTGCCGCTGGCGGTGCGCGCCGCCGAGGTGGGCCACCGAGTCGTCGGCTACGACGTGGACACGGACCGGATCAAGCAGATCACCGTCGGTGATTCGTACGTGAGGGACGTGGACTCCTCGCGGCTCCGCGCAGTCCTGGACTCCGGGGCCTACGCCGCAACCGCCGACACTGCCGCTCTGGCCGGCTTCGACCTCGCGGTGATCACTGTGCCGACTCCGCTGACCGAGGGCGTGCCCGATCTGACCTACATCGAGTCCTGCGCCCGGACCCTGGGCGAGCGCCTTCGCCCTGGTGCGACGGTGGTCCTGGAGTCCACGAGCTATCCCGGCACCACCGAGGAGATGCTGCTGCCGATCCTGGAAGAGGTGTCAGGCCTCAAGGGTGGGGTGGACTTCCTGGCCGGATTCAGTCCCGAGCGAATCGGAAACAAGCGGTGGTCGTTCGACGGGACGCCAAAGTTGGTGTCCGGAATCAACGCCACATCACTCGATGTGATCAAGGGTTTCTACGACGGCATCTTTCAGACCACGGTGCCGGTGTCCGGGACGAAGGTCGCCGAGCTGGCCAAGCTGATCGAGAACACCTTCCGATTCGTCAACATCTCCATGGTCAACGAGATGGCGATGCTGGCCGCTTCCCTCGGCGTGAACATCTGGGAGGCGATCGACGCTGCCGCGACCAAGCCTTTCGGATTCACGCGATTCACCCCGGGACCGGGAATCGGCGGGCACTGCCTGCCCGTTGACCCGATGTTCCTCTCGTGGAAGGCCCAGCAGGAGCTCGGCGTCCCCTTCCGGTTCGCGGAACTCGCCGCCGACGTGAACCGCCACATGCCCGACTACGTCGTTCGGCGTGTCGTGGAAGGACTCGACAAGCGCGGGCTGCCCGCCAGGGGATCTCGGGTTCTGCTGCTCGGCCTGACCTACAAGTTCAACGCCACCGACCTGCGCAATTCCCCTTCGGCTCGTGTCGCCGAACTTCTCATCACCCTCGGCGCCGACGTGCGCGGCGCCGAACCCAACGTCCCGAGCGACGCCAAGCTGGACGTGCCCAGGGTCGATGCGACCCCGGACGAGGTCGCGGCTGCTGATGCGGTGGTTCTTCTCATGGACCACCCGCGATTCGACCTCCCGATGATCGAGAGATGCGCGACCTATGTTCTCGACTGCCGAAACCGCTTGTCAGGAGCGAATATCGAGACCCTGTAGCTCCCGAACTCCCCTGGCCCGCCGCTGACTTCAACCCCAGGAGTTCCCTTGCATGACGAATGGGAGAACGCCCACACGGACTACACCCGGCCCGCGCAGCGCCCGGCCCCGGCCTCGCTGGCCGAGAGCGAGAGCGACTGGCGCCGCTACCTGGAAGGTGACACCCCCAACGGCTGGCTGATCCAGCACAGTGCGATGACCGAAGCGCTCGTCAGCGGCCGGCCCATGTACCTGCTGCACACCACCAAGGACATCGCCGCCATCCGCACCAGCGGCGAGCTGCACGTCTCCACCGGTTGCCTGGTCGGGGCCCTGTACTGCTCCCCTCTGATCCGTCAGCGCGAGGGACTGCGCCCGCACAACCTCGGCGCCTACCTGATGCAGACGAAGCCCAACACCACACCCGTGATCTTCGAGGTCATCCCGGACGCTCCGATCCCCACCAAGGGCGTGGACTATCTGCACCTCGGGGCCATTCACCTGCGCACCTACCTGCGCTACCAGAGCCTTCTCACCCTGGCCGAGAACGACCAGCTTGACCATGCTGTGGCGGCCGGGCTGGGCGCTGTGGCCGTGTTCCTCGACACCGCTCTGCGCAACGCAGCCGGCCGCGCCACGGCGGCTCCCGTCTTCATCGACCAGTTGGCCGCTGCCGTGCCTGCCGTGCCGTTCCTCGGATACCTGTACTTCGAGGTGCTGTCCGAGTACCTGATGCTCCACTCCACGACCCCGGAGACCAAGAACTACGCCCAGGCCGGGGAGCTGAACAACTGGCTGTACAAGCGTCTCGCGTTCGCCGCCGTGGACGGCATGCACCAGTTGTTCGACCTGGCCCGCTTCCAGCCGCGCCACCAGCAGCTCGTCCAGCTCATCGAGGGGGTGGAACCGGCGCTCGCCCCGGGAGCTGCCGAGTACGTACGGCGGCGGCTGTCCCACCTGCTCGCCCGGACCGCGCTGCACCCGTCCCAAGACGCGGCGTCGGTCAGCTTCCGGGGCACTGATCTCAGCACGCTCCGGCACGTCGCGCCGGGGCTGATCGGTCAGATGGTCTTCCGCGAGATCCGGTACATGCCTCGCTATAAGCAGCTTTACCACTGCTTCGAGAAGGCCAAGGCGCTGGAGGCATGGGACTACTGGAACCACGAAGGCATCCCCACGCCGTTCAACGGCATCCTTCCCAAGGGCGAGATCGGGATACACCCCGTCTACCCGCGGTCAGCCGTCAGAGCGTGGACGGCTCAGCAGGACAGCAGAGGCCTCCTACACCCGGTCCAGGAAGTGAACGCCGTCCTCACGCCGCACCTGGCGTCGTGGTGGGCGCCACCCCGCAATCGCAGCTGGAAGCTCACTACCGATCCGCGAGGCACATTGGACCGTAGTGTCTCGCTTCCCGCCCGCCACTTATCGATCAAGGGGATCTCTGCATGACCACGACGAAACCCCTGGCCATCCTCACCGGTATCAACCGCACGTCCGAGCCCTCGTCCGGGAGCCTGATCCTCGTCAACGACCTCTACCGCGCCATGCCCGACACCTATACGACCTACCTCGGCCGGACGCCGGTCGATCAGGCGTGGAAGGCCGCGTTCGATCACCTGATCCCCCTCTCCACGACGAAACGCCCCCAGGGCCCCGGCTTCGACGACTACGTGGACGAGCTGACGCGTGAGGTCGGTGCTCTCGTCGAGAAGGTCCAGCCGAACGCCATTCACGCTCAGTACCTCGGGTTCGCTCTCAGCCTGGCCTTCAGCAGAACCGCCGGCAGCATCCCGATCGTCGCCATCGCCCACGGTCCCGACGTGATGGCGGCCGAGCGCAGCCCATCGGAGCGCGAGGCCATGAATGAAGTCGCTGCCGCAAGCGCCGCGATCGTCGCCCCGACCTCCGCCCTCGCCGACCGCATCGACCGTCTCACCGGACGCCGATTCACTGATCGACTCACCATCATCCCGTGGGGTATCCGGTTGAGCGATGCCCAGGTACGCGATCAACCGCCTACTGGGATCGGACCGCTGTCTCTAGTGCATGCCGGTCGCCTGGACGACAACAAGTCCACGATCACCGCCGTCGAAGCTCTCGCTTTAACTGATCAGCCGCACCACTTGACCGTGATCGGCAATGGGACGCTACGGGAGGGTCTGGAACAGCGGGCTCTCGAACTCGGGTTGCGGGACCGGGTTCGGTTCGATCCGTTCGTGTCCCGCGCCGAACTGTGGCGCCGCCTGCCGAACTTCGACGCCTTCGTCTTCACAACCAGAGGTCTGGAGGCTTTCGGGCTCGTCCTCATTGAAGCCCAAGCCCACGGACTTCCGGTTGCCTACTCCGATCTTCCCGGTGCGAGGGACATCCTCGGGAGCGCTGGTGTTCCCTACACTCCTGGCGACCCGCGCTCGCTGGCCGTGGTCCTGGACGAGATGGGCCGGGACTTCCACCGGCGCCAGGCCCTGACCAAGGCGGCTCTCAATAACGCGCGCGGATACGACATCACGACCACCGGCCGCCGGCTACGCGAGCTGACGCTCTGCCTAACAGAGTCGTACGCACCGAAGCCATCATCGCCATCCGTCCCTGACGACCCGCGCGTTGCCGCCTGGCCGACGACCTCGTCATGCGGCCAGGCAGCAGCGCAGTCTTGAGACACTTTCCGGCTGGAACAGGTTGACAGACCGCATAACGGCCGCCAAGGACCCCGTGCCCCAGTACATCGCCACCGCGTTGAGCGAACGGATCGGCAGGACAGTCACGGTGGAGGAGATCGGCATGGGCGCAGCCCCCGAGGAGGCACCGCGCGGCTGGGCCTTCCCTCGCGACCGGCATCACGGGCGGCCGGAGGCTTGTCGGCAGGGCGCTGGTCGGCGGCATGCCCCGCCGCTGCCGCGCCGGTCGCCGCCGTCGGTTCCGCCCGTCGCGTACGCCGAAGGTCGATAGCGGGACACCCTTTAGTGAGCTACATGACCCCGGAGAGATATCGGCGCGGATTGCCGATCATCATCATATCAAGTTGCTCCTGCGCGATACCGGCTTCGAGAAGTGCCGACAATACAGAGTCATGAATATGAGTGTGATTCCAGTCTGGGGCGAGTTCCTCTGCAACGCCTTGCGGAAGCCAATCCATGTGGGTGCAGGCATCATGGCTCAGCACGATCGATTCTGTGTATCCCAACTTGACGAGCCGGGACACAGTGGCCACTCGTGTTTCATCGGACTGAATGAATCGAATTCCAAATCTGTCCATACCGAGCATGAAACCAGCGTCCGCAAGTCTACATAGATAGTCAAGGTCACTACTGTCTCCGCTGTGACCCATAATGACGCGCCCCGGAGCTATACCTTCTTCTTCAAGGATTCTTTGCGCTATAAATCCGGTCCTCTTGCTGGGATTCGTGTGTACCGTAATAGGGGCGCCCGTTTTTTTGTGAGATGCCGCTACAGCACGGAGCGTACGCTCAACTCCGTCGGAGAGATCATTTTCCAGAGCACATTTAAGGAGGCCGGCTTTTATTCCAGTACCGCCAATACCCTCGGTGATTTCCTTCTCAAACCTAGCCACCATAGGCTCAGGTCCACCCAGGAGCGTATTGGGCCCTTGGTGGTACCATTCGAACGGGAGAGAGTGATACGTATATAGCCCAGTTGCAGCAATGATATTCAGTTCGGGGACTGCCTCAGCCACACGAGCAGTACGGAGAATATTTCGCCCCATGCCGTAAACAGTCAACTCAAATATCGTATTCACACCTCGATCGACAAGTTCCCGCATCCGCCGAATCGCCTTCGCTACCTCCCTCTCCTCATCCCATTTTTCTTGCCCTTCGACTATCAATTCCGGAGATCGAACCCACAGATGCTCGTGAACCAAAGTTGTCCCGAGCTCTTCAAACCGCACGGGACCTCGCACGGATTCCACAGTGGCACTCAAGCCGAGATCACCACTATTCAATGAAGCCCGTGACGTATCCAAAACGCCCCTCCCATGCCCGGATCAAGACTCACTTTCATGCCACAATACGGCAAACATCGCGAACCCGAGCCGTTCGACATTTCCGAAGATCGCGAGATCAAAGATCTTCAATAAAAGCCGTCAAACTCAATATTTTGCGCAACCCTGTCAAGGTGGGCATCGATCTCGGTCAAGCCCTCCTCCTTAACCAGGCGCTTTGCCTTTTCTCGCTCATTCAAATTATCTCTTTTGTATGCATGAGTGACTTCCATCGAGGTTGTTTTTGTCAGCTCCGCTATCACGTCGATCTCATGGGGCGCAAGGGCATCGGACCTTGCGAGGTCTCCCCATGCTCTTACGGCGGATTCAAACCGATATTCCCCCAAGACGGAAGAGGGGACGCGCTCTTTGATCCAGCTCACGAAGCCACTGTCAAAAGCAGCCACTAGATCGACCGCCCTGCACTCGAATCGGGTGACGGGAAATATGGAGTGTTTGCAGCCAGCATGCGCCGGAGACCAGGAACGTCGACACCTGCATAGAAGTGCGCTATGAACATTGAGCTCCCTTCGTAGTAGGTGGTTCCCCGAGCCAATGTGATTTCCGCCTGGTTGAGGCAACCACGGCCATGTTCTGGATGGATGAAAGGATAGGTATCACCCAAATCACCATCCGGGTCCAGTTCCCTGGGGGCAGTATTAACAACGGGAGAAGCTTCCTCAACGAGCTGCTCGATCTCTTGCATCGCTGGGTCGTTGGGATGCGTTATTCGGAGAGCCTCATAGCGAAGCATAATACGAAGCAGACAGTAATGCTCATTATCCGGAAGCTGGGCGACGCCATCCTTGAGGACAAAGCGGAAAAGACTTTTAGGTGCGCCCCCCGCGAACATCTTCGGATACCCCGCATTGTGTGCCAAAACCCGGGTGAAGTTGTCTACCACCCACACGTAGGGGCCTTCGACAAGGCCTGAGGCTTCCTCTGTCCGCCTGGTGGCAAGCGACAGAAAAGACGCAATCTGCGGTGTGAAATTTTGGGTGCTGACATTGGGTGCAGGCGGGTGTGTACCGAGGACATGCAGATAGAGCAGAGCTCGCTCCTCCTCGGTCATGCGTAGAACTCTCGCGATCTGGTTCAGGACTACTGGGTCGGCTTTGGTTACGCCACGCTCAATGCGTGCGTAAGTCTCAACGTCTATACGAAGCAGTCTCGCCATATCTTTTTGAGAAAGACCACTGACGGGCCGGCCCCGGCCCCGCCTATTGGGCCGGGGTTCGAGTCCGACGATGCTGGAACGCTGTATGCTTGTACGGCGCGTGACAAGAAAACTTTGCACGCTGGGTGCGCGCACGCGGCTGGCCTCAGATTGACGTACCGTTCGCACCGGTCCAGTGCTTCCTCTTTTACTCACTACTTTCCTTTCACCTGAACCGTGCTGCGTCGCACAACCGGCTCTCCATGAAAGTTGCTTCCAGCGAGGCCGGCCACCTCTTCGGCTCCGCCTCTGCTCTAAGGTTCGTTCGAAGCATAGCCAGGAGCGAACCTAGCGACTAATATGTGAGCCGTCGTCAGTTCTGCGGGACAGCACCGCACTCCACGGGCTGTCGGCACGCCCGCCTCCCATCCAGGTCTGGGAGGCACGTCGTTGCATCACATCCTCCCTTGCGATCCGGCCAGAATGAAGACGAATTACCCGCACAGTTTGTGCGGGTAATTTATTATATCCCACAAGGTACAGACAGGCATGTTATTCGGAAAAGGGATATATGGGAGACGCGGCGTGGGGGTCTCTATAGGGGGCCATCCCTCAGAACACGGACAGGGTCGGGACCTATGACGCCCGGTCTACGGGGCGGGTTGAGGGAAATCGGTTATGGAGCGCTCTGTCCACGGTCGCTCGGAGCCCTCGGCAAAATAGCGCTGCGCGATGGTGGGCGGCGTCGGGTCGAGGTTGATGCCCGTACTGCGTGGGTTCGGGGATAGTGGAGTCTTCGGCCCGTCAGGACGCGAGGTCTTGCCGGTGGGGAAGTTCGCCGAGCGGCAGCGAATGGGTTGGGTTGCCGCGTCGCGGCCAGTGACTTTCTCGGAGGTCAGCAGCCGCAGGAGCTCTGTAGGGTCCCACCGTTGCCCAGGCGTTCGCCAGGACGTCGGGGCGGTCTTGTGCATGTAAGGCAGGCGCGTGGATGGAGATAAGGTCGTCCTCGGCGAAACGCCAGGCCGCAGCCGCGAGCCCGAGGGCTGGTCGACTTCGTCGCTGCCCAGAGCTGCGGCCGGCTGGACGGAGCATGGGCCATCTTGGCTCGGATGCGGGACGCCTCGACACGGCCGGCCTCCTTCAGCCAGCGTCCGACTCTGGGCAGACGCTCACGAACGCGACGTCCGCCTCCGAGCGCGGCTGAAGCCTGGGCTGATGGACCGCGCGGCCGGCAAGGTGGTCGGGGTAGCGGGTGACGATGGTCTGCGGGACGCCGGGAGTGGACAGCTGGTGACGCCAGATCTCCAACGGACACCGGACTTGGTGCGCCGTGATCGACAGTTCGTCGCTAACGAACGGCACCAGACATTGGTGCCGGGGTAGCCGAGTCGAGCAGCGCACCGGCTTGAAGCTGATGGTGCGATCGGAGCCGACCATCATCTCCTCGACCAGCGCGAGTGCTGGCTCGACCTGCAGGACGTACAGCGTGGCGCGTTGGGTGTCGAGCCGGTCGGCTGGGATCTGCCCGGTCAACCTGTGTCGGCACGTGTTCGCCGTGAGGGCCAGCTCCGGCAGACGTCCGCGAGATCGGCGGGGGAGTCGCAGGCGGACAGCAGGTTCGCCTCCGTGGGGGACCAGGTCGGCCTTCGCGATGCGGATCGTGGCCTCTGCGTCGTCTTTGAGCTCAGGACCGTAGGGAACACAGCTGAAGACCGGGCAGCCGAAGTGCCGGCCGGCGGTGACCATCGTCGGGTGCCTGGACCGGCATCCCGGCGATGTGCTCGACGGTCACCGTCTTTGCGTCGTCGGGCAGCACGTAGGTCGGAGCCCCGCCGATCCGCCGCAGCGTGGTGTCCAGACAGCCGACGAGAGTGTAGGCCCAGACCGGATCGCTACCCGGAACTGGGGCCAGGTCAGTCACGCACGGGACAGCCAGGTTTACCGCACGCCGATCAGTTGGTCCGCCGTCCTCGCCGCCAAGCCCAAAGTGCGCCCACAGCCGCTACTCCCAGAGCTCCAAAGGCAGCGCGATAACCGCCCGGTGCGCCTAGGGCCTTCGAAGCAGCGAGGAGTCCAGCGACAACGAGGAAATACGGCAAGAGCAAAAGGACAGTACGACCGATTCGAATGGGGTTCATGGACGAAGTATGCATCACGCAGGACTACTTGGCTATGGAGTATCTACTCATCTGCTGATCTATGATCCGCGCGGCTTCCCCGCTGTCAGGGAACTCGACATCGCGGAGAAGCCTCCTCAGTGTTGACGCTGATTCTGCGGCTTCGGAGGAGTGAAGCCGCAGCCAGCAGCCAAGCGCATTACCGGTAGCGTGAACAGTCATACTGTGCTGCGGGCCGAGATGGAGGTACCACTCTCGGGCTATGAAGACCCAACTCCTGAAGCTATATTGGAAGTCGCCGGTCAGCCAGGCGATATCAGCGCGCACGAGGCCCACCGCAAGTGCGTAGATGTGGTTGGGGCCGAATCGGACGGACAGCTCTTCTAGCAGTTGATCGGCTTCGCGGCTGGCTTCGGCGAAACGGTTGCGGCTGGCGGTAGCACAAATGACGGCGAGACGATCACTATACGGGTCAGGAAGCGACGTGTACGGTCGATCAGGTGAAATGGCGCCAACTGCAATGTGACGGACGGGCGGCAAATTCGTGACCGAAGGAGCCTCCCGCATCCGGAGATGTTCTGCAGGCATCGGATCGCTGCCCACCAGAATGTGACTGGTACCGTCAATATTGATCTCGATCTCCGTCGTGTACTGTGCCTGCTCATCCTGGATCACCGCACGGACCGGCGTTTCACTTGCGGCTGTCTCCAACCGGAGGCGTGCAAGGACAGCTTCGCTGAGCTCGACGCCTGGAGGCAGTGTGAAGAACTCCTTGTCGATGAAGCAGTCCCCATCGGGTGTGATCTGAACTCGCACGGTACCTGGACCAACGTCACTCACGGCCGCTCCGTCCTTGTGGGGATAGTGCTGATTCCGCCGGCGTTCGGGAAGCTGGGTTGAGCCCATCCGCGATAGCGCAGGCGCCAAGCGCCTTGGGTGAGTTGTTTCCGTGGAACGACGACGATCTTTCCCTCACGTGGGTAGCTGTCTCCCACATCGTTACTGGCCACCTGGTCGTTTCCCAGGTAGAGGGCTACGTGTCCGGCCGCGGTACCCGTGTCATAGAAGAGCAGAGCTCCCGCCGGCGGTGAAATGTCGCCGGGGTGAGCGAGCCCGGCGTCCACGAGCCGGTTCCAGTGAACGTTTGCCGTCGCAGATCCGGATGATCCCCACCCGTAGGTTTGAGCGACGAAGTTGTCACACATTCGGTACCAGCCCGTCTTGCCTGCTTCGTTCCGGGCGCTGGCAATGGCAAGGGCAGGAGTCCGAGGGTTCTTGACCGTGAATGTGGGCTTGGGATCCCTGCCACCGGTGGAGGCCGGGTCACTACAGCCCAGACTGATGGAGGAGACAGCGTGCTCACCCCAGGCTGCGGCAACGAGCGAGCCAGCAGCGGACTCCCACTTGGCGTACTTGTCACGGTACTGAACGGCCGGTCGCTGAATGCTCGCAGCGACCTTAGCCAGAGTCTTTTGCTGCCAGTTATGCACCTGGACGAGACGGTCATAGAACTGGCCGGAGGCGTACACGGGGTCAGTCAGTTCGCTGACACTCCCCCAGCCCTGTGAAGGCCGTTGCTGGAAGAGTCCCACGCTGTCTGCGTCACCGCGGCGGAGGTTGTTAAGAGTACTCTCCTGCATAGCAGTAGCGACGGCGATAACCGCAGCACGAGGCGAAAGATCCCGGGTGCGTGCGACGTTGGTGATCGTGGTGGCGTTACGCAACTCCCGAGGTGTCCACTGAGCTCTCGACTGAGGGCCTTCCGGGTGCAGTGGAACCGTAACCTGGCTGCCGCCATCCTCTTGCTCGCCATCGAACTCGGGCTTCTCACCTCCGAAGCCACTACCGTTCTGCCCGTCTCCGACCGCCTGGAGACCACCCCGACAGGTATCGGCGTTGGCCTGAGTTGACGCGCCGCCAACCGCGAGCAGGCAGAGGCATAGCGCCGAAACACAACCCGCCGCTGTGACGCCTGTGACGGCTTTGCCAAATCCGTTCATCCTCGCCTCAGTTGCAAACGTGAGTTGACGATCTTGGCCAGTCAACAGTACATGTGACGAAACTACCAGATCACTTCGCAAGTCTCTGGAGAATGCCAGTTCCATCCGTTGAGTGAAAGGCAGCCAGAGGCCGTCATTTTCCTGCTCGACCGTTGCGAACCCGAGTAGGCTCCCGGGACCTCAAAGCGCCCCCGTTGGCCCTCGGTAAACCGGGACTGAAGTGGGACTATGCGAGTTGGCGTATGGCTCACGCCCCGAGACGCAAAGCGTTCGGACAGGCTCCACAGCAGCGATCGCACGCACCGTATGGGCGGCCCCCGAAGACTCGTCTATCAAACCGGAACCGCTTGTTATCAACTTTCCGTGTATGTACCTTTCACCGTCACGAGCCGGTCTTGGGTCGGCCGCGATGCGCGTGGGAGGGAGCCAGTGCATGCCCGTTTCACATCTGGTGGATTTCGCAGCGAGCGGTGGCATAGGAGCACTCGTGAACGGGCTGTCCCCGGATTGGGGCCCCTTTGGAAAGCTGGGCACCACAGGGCGCACGGTAATCCAGGCTCTTATGGCCGGCGTGGTTCTCGTTCTGCTGGGCCGGGCGATTCTTGGAGCGGTGCACTTGAAGATTGGCGAGGGTCAGCACGACGTAGCCCAGGTCAGCAAAGGTAAGAAAGAGGTCGGAGGGAGCCTGGTCGGAGCCTTCCTCGTAGCGTCCATAGGGACGATCTTCACCATCGTCTATGGAATGGGTATCTGAGATGGCCTCTGATAATACCCCCAGGACAGGCACCCGAGTCCTGGCAGTTGAAAAATCGACAGAGTCAGGCGAGAAGAAACCCTCGTGGCACGGGATGGCAGTCACCGGAATAATCTTTTTGTCCGTTGTCGTTCTCGCCGTGGTTCTGGGTATCTCCGGCAGCAAGAATGGATCTTATTCCGGCGGCTCGGCGGATACACAAAGTCAGGATGAACCTCCGAGCCAGGTCGGCATCGGTGGGGACCCCCGGGGCACAGCCAAGAGGCTGGTCGACGGTGTCCCAGTGGGCTATGCCCACAATCAGACTGGTGCTGTGCAGGCAGCGATCAACTACCAGATGGCTCGCTCGTCTCATTCATACTTCACTGATGAGAAAGGCCGGCATAAGACTCTCGCCGTGATGATGACCAGCCAGGCTCTTCGCAGGCAGATCCACAACGACGACACCGGGATGCAACAGGTTCTCACGTCGCTAGGCGTGGATAGCAGTGACGACAACGAACTGGTCGCACGTGGAGCGGCAATGGGTACTCGGGTAACCACGTATACCGATCAGGTGGCCACCGTTGATGTGTGGATGGCCGGGCTTATCGGCGTTACGAACAAGAACGCCCCTATGCCGGTTTCCGCGTCGTGGACCACATACACGATGACCCTGCAGTGGCAGTCCAGCGACTGGAAGATTTCCGCGATCACTTCCGTGAACGGCCCGACTCCTCTGGATGCAGGCAGCGACAGCCCTACTAGTGTCGACGAGTTCAGCACGGCAGATCGGGAGTTCAATGCGCCCCCATATGTCGGCTGAGACTCATTACCGGATACGCACACGCTTCACCTGGACAATCGGCCTGACGGCCACGCTCAGCATCCTGCTCACCCCGGGACCTGCTCAGGCAAGCGACTTCTCCGACTGGTCCTGCAAGAACATCCCATTCGCCGACAAGGTTTGCAGTGTCGTCGAGAAATCGAATCAAACCATCGACTTCGCAAGCGATCCTCTAGGCTATATAGCTCAGTTTTTCAATAATGCCGTCACCAGTATTTTCACTCAAATGATGAAGGCGCTCGGGTCGACTACGCGCATCGACTGGCAGGACCCTGGATTTCTTCGGACCTACACGATGGCTTTTGCCGCCTCTACAGTGCTGACGGTCATCCTGTGGCTGATGGCCGTTGCCAAACGGGCGGTTCAGGGAGTGCAGCCGCTCCAGGCGCTGGGGGAATCCGTCGGCTTTGTGTTGATGTCGGTCCTGGTCTCCGCGTTCGCACCACTGGTGACCGCTTACACAGTGCGAATTTTCGACGACGCCGCAGAGGCCATGTTCAAACCCGTGGCTGGCGATGCTGCCGACATGGTGCTCACCGTCACGACGGCGATGGCCGCACTACTCCGGATCCCGGGCGGCGGTATCATCGTGATCTTCTTCAGCCTGGCGCTGTTGGGGGCGGTGGCCGGCGTGTGGTTGGAGCTTATCGTCCGCAATGCCCTGATCCTTTCCGGCCTCGTCTTCGGACCCACGGTTTTCAGCGGGCTGGTGGATCGTGACCTGTGGGGGCACACCAAGCGGTGGTGCGGTGTCATGCTTGCCGTTGCTGCTTCGAAGTACGTGACGTTTACCGTCATCGCGCTCGCCACGGGAATGCTGGTTTCGACCAGTCCCAATCCGAGTCTGTCCCAGTCTTTCGCAACAGTCTTCACTGCTCTGGCCTTGCTGTTCCTTGCTCTCTTCATGCCGTACCAGCTCTCGAAATTCCTTCCGGCATTCGGTGACGAGGTACGCGACATGTACGCAGCTCGCGACGACCTTAAAGGCCGGGCGAAGAACGTCGGAAACCAGGTGGGTGACTCCTACGGGGAGCTGAAGTCGCGCATGAGCGGTGGCGATGGAGGCGGAACCGGTGACGACGGCGCTGAGGGAGCGTCGGAGGCCGCGGACGACGACGCCCTGAGCGGGAATGGAGCAACTGAGGCCGGAGCGGCGGAGGGAGCAGCCTCCGCGACTGGCGTCGGGGCAGCGGCCGTGGCCGCGAAGAAGGGGGTTGACAAGGCCAAGGACGAGGCCGGGGCCACCGTCGAGCGAGGAGTAGACGGGGCGACCGCTGGTCTTGACTCCGCGGGTTCGTCCGCGGCCTCGACGGCCGACGGCGACGGTGGCCATGCCTCTCCTGGCGACGAGCCATCTGGCGGAAGCGCTCCTGACTCCACTGGCCCGGACAGAGTGACGGCGGGCGGGGAGGCGGCAGTCCTGACGGGCCGGCAGCCCTGGCCACCGCCCGCTCCCCCGGACGAGCCGGAACGGCCTCCACCGAACGAGGAGACCTGACATCCGTCCCGACTCATATCCAGGAGTGGTTGTGCCTCGTACTTTCACCTACCCGCGGCCGAGGCCGCGCGGGCGGCGCGGGCGCCCCCCTGACCCCCCAGACCAGGCGAGCCCCGGGGGGGGGGGGGGGGGGGGGCGCGGCGCGGGGGGGGGGGGCGGGCGGCACAAGCGGGACGAGG
>NZ_JAIUKE010000194.1 GCF_020176795.1 Streptomyces sp. 8L | reverse complement strand
CCCCCGCCCCCCCCTCCACCCTCGCCCTCTCCCCCCCACCCCCTATCTTGTCGGGTTTGGGGCCCCCCCCACCCCCCCCCCCCCCCCCCCCCCCCCCCCCCCCGGCCTGCTCGGCCGCAAGCTTGACGCCGATGAGCAGCTCGTCCTGGGGGCCGGCTTCGTCGGCGGACTCATCGCTGCCGGGGTTCTCGGCGGAATCCTGCTGAAGATGGTCGGCTTCCTGCTGATCGCGGGCGTCTGTGCCTGGGCCACTCTGGTGCCCTTTCGAGGGCGCACGTACCTCCGCTGGTTCGAGATCAACCGGACCTACAAGAAGCTGCTGCGGGACGGCTCGCTGCTCTACAGATCCAGAGCGCCGTACTCCGGTCGCTACATCGACGGTCGTCGCGTCCCGATCGACGTCCCTGTCGGCGTTCCGCGGACCATGCAGTGGATTGCCGCCCGTACCGCGTTCGGTGAGATAGCGATCGTGTTGCAGCCGGACGAGCTGATGTTCACCGCTGTGGTCGAGGTAGAGGGTCAGCGCGACTTTGGCAGCCTTGACACCACGGACAAGGAAACCCTGATCCGCGCGTACGAGTACCTGTTGAAGACCACAGCCGACAGTGGCGGGCGCATACAGCGCCTTCAGTGGATCAGCAGGGTCGTACCCACCGACCCCAACGCCCACCTGCGGGACGCCGCCGAACGTCGTGACACGAACAGTCCGACGTGGCTGCAGCAGTCGTACGACGACCTGATCCGGCGCGTTGCGGTCACCTCGGAGGACCGGCGGCTCCTTCTCGTGGTGGGCATCCCCTACACCGCTGACCTGGCCGCCGAGGCCCGTCGCTACAACACCCTCCACGAGGGCTATGCGATCACGCTCGGCCAGGAGATCGAGAGCTTCATCCGGTCACTGGGACGCGGACAACTGCGCCACGTCCGTAATCTCGACGAGGCAGGGCTGGCCTCCTACCTGCACCACGCCTACGATCCAAGCCACTGGATCGATGACACCGCTGGCATGGACCGGATCACCTGCTGGCCCGCCATCCTCGACGCCCGCAATAAGAAGTACACAGCCTCTCGCAGCTGGGAAGCCGCGGAGGACAACTGGTACTCGATGACCGCCTGGGTGAAGGAGCTACCCGCTCTCCCGGTCGGAATCAACTTCCTTGCGCCGATCCTGCTCTACATCCAGGACACCATCCTGTCGGTGTCCGTAGTCATGGACCTCGTCAGCACGGACCAGGCAATCACCGAAGCCATGGCGGACGCCACGAACGAGCTGGGCCAGGCAGACAAGAAGACCGGACGGATCGAGGATCCGCGAGAACAGAAAGCTCAGAGCGCCTCGATCCGCACCATGCGGGACATCGCCGACGGCGCGGCGGGCACACGGCTCGCAGCCTGGATCACTGTCACCTCGCCCACCGTCGACGCCCTGCGCCGGGACGCGGACACGGTCCGCGCCGGCGCCACCCGCGCCGGTCTTCGATTGGAGTGGTGCGACACCGAGCATCACCGGGCCTTCGCCAACACACTTCCCTTCGCCGCCGGACTGCTGAAGGAGGGGCGGTAGCGATGCTGGAGATGCTGCGACGCCAGACACAGACCCGGCGGCGGGCCATCCGCTCGACCACCAGCCACGCCTGCGGCCTCTACCCGGCCGTCGGCGCCGCCAGCATGGACCCCCGTGGCGTGATCATCGGACGCGAGGCCTACAGCGGCAAGGCCTACATCTACGACCCCTTCATCCTGTACAACCCGCAGGCGCGCATCCGGCTCGCCAGCGGCCACGCCCTGATCCTGGGCAAGTCCGGCTACGGCAAGTCCGCGCTGGAGAAGACGTACGTGTTGCGGCAACTACGCTTCCGCGACAGAAGCTTCGCCATTCTGGATGCGCAGGGCGAGGACGGTGCTGGCGAATGGGACGGCATCGCCCGGCAGTTGGACATCACACCGATCCGTCTCGTCTATGGCGCGGGAGACGGCAGCGGAGGGGTGCGGATCAACCCGCTCGACGGCCGGATACCTGCCGAGCACCAGTTCAAGGTGCTGGTGTCCATGATGGAGGTCCTCACCGGCACCCTCACCTCGCAGACCAAGTTCGCCCTGGCCGAGGCCCACAAGTCCGCTACCGCCGCAGCCCGCGAGCAGCAGCGCGTGGCGATCCTCTCTGATGTCCTGGACGCGCTGACCGCCCCGCAGCCGACCCTTCTCGGACAGCAGCCGGTCACCCCGGAGGAGCTGGTGGAGTGGGGCCAGCCGGCCGCGCTGGCCCTGGACTCACTGTGCAACCCCAGCCGCGACCTGGCCGGCATGTTCGACGGCCCGACAACCGAAGGGATCAACCTCGACGCCCGGCTGATCATCTTCGATCTGACGAAGCTGCCGCGGGAGGGCGAAGCCATGCCGCTGCTGATGGCGGTCATCGGGCCCTGGTTGCGGTTCGGATGGATCAAGCCGGATGACCGGGTCAAAAGGACTTTGATCGTCGAAGAGGCCTGGCACATCCTCTCCCACCGTCCGGTGGCGCGCCTGTTCGAGGAGCTGATCCGATATGGCAGGCGCCTGGGGTTGTCCTTCTGGGCAGTGCTGCACCATCTCGGGGATCTGCTGCTGGAGCAAGTCCCGGAGGCGGCGGCCATCCTGAAACTGACGGCAACCAGAGTCCTATATCACATGGACCGGGACGAGGCCGAGACCACCGCAAACTACGTGGGACTTCCGGACTGGGCACGCAAGGCGCTCGCGGACGGATCCAACGTGTGCGCGCCTGGGCGGGCCGTCTGGCAGGTCGGTTCGCGGATCAACCTCGTGGAACACATCCGGACCCGGCTGGAGATCCAGCTGACCGACACCAACCGCCGGATGTCGGAAAAAGTCCGTGAGTTGCCGACTTCTGCGCCCATCATTCCGATGAACCCAAGGGTGGTGGCCCGGTGAAGAGGCTATCCCCTGGAGACGGTTTCCGAACCTGTGACGGGCACGGTCGTGGCACCTGGCGGGGAATAAACCTTCGCGCCATCTTTGCCCTCGCGGGCTACGCCACCGCCATCACAACGGCAAACTGGATGACCAACTTGTATGGCGTGGTGCCCGTCGGTGGCGGTCTCTCTGTCACCGCAGGCACGTTCGCTGCCGGCACGGGGCTCCTGGCACGGGACGCCGTGCAGGACACCGCAGGTCGCGCCTGGGTGCTGGTCGGGGTCGCCGCCGGGACCGCACTGACCGCGGTTACCTCTCCGGCCCTGGCGCTTGCCTCTGCGGGCGCGTTCCTGGCCGCGGAGACCATCGACATGGTCGTCTACACACCACTGCGGCACCGCGGCTGGGCTCGCGCAGTCCTTGCCTCCAACACGGTCGGCGCGGCACTGGACACGCTCCTGTTCCTGTGGCTGTCCGGTCTCCCGGTCACCGCCAGCTCGGTCGGCGGCCAACTCATCGGCAAGGTCGCCTGGGCCACCGTGCTGCCTGTCATCACCGTCCTCACTGTCCGGCAGGTGCGCCGTGCTCTACCTCGGCACTCCCTCGGGGCCTGACGTGAGGACCGCAATGAGCACCGGACTGATCGGCTGTATGACGACCCCCGCCCAAGGCAACCGCATTCCCGATGGCGCGATGTATGCCTGCGACAACGGCAAATTCGGCAAAGGCTGGCCCGGAGCCGACGCCTGGTTCGACTGGCTGGAGCGCACCGTCACACGCTACGGCTCCGACCGCTGCCTGTGGGCCGTTGCCCCCGACAAGCCATGCGACGCTGCGGGCACGCTCGACGAGTCCCTGCCGTGGCTTGCCCGCATCCGCGCGTTGCAGGTGCCGGCCGCGTTCGCTGCCCAGGACGGCTGCGACCTGCTCGGATTGCCCTGGGACGAGTTCGACGTGCTGTTCCTCGCCGGATCCACCGGATGGAAGATCGGCCCGGTCGCTGCTCGGCTCTGTGAGGAGGCCCGCACTCGCGGCAAGGCCGTGCACATGGGCCGCGTCAACAGTCTCCGACGTCTACGCATCGCTGAGGACGTCGGCTGCGAAACGGTCGACGGCACCTTCCTCGCATTCGGCCCAGACAAGAACCTTGCCCGGCTACGCGGGTGGCTGAACGAAATCGACAGCCGGCCCTCCCTCTTCGGAGGTACCGCATGAGCCTGCACCTGGTACCGGTTCGATCCCGCGAAGCGGCGGCGTTCGTTCGAAAGGGACACCGTCATCACCCACCGCCCGCCGGACAGATTTTCGCTGTGGGCGCCGCCGATGAGGACGGCATCTTCCGAGCCGTTGCCATCGTCGGCCGGCCTGTCGCACGTCACCTGGACGACGGAGCCACCCCCGAAGTCACGCGTACTTGCAGTGACGGCACCCGGAATGCGAACTCCCTGTTGTACGGCGCTGCGTGGCGGGGCGCGAAAGGCTTGGGCTACACCCGCTTGATTACCTACACCCAGGACGGGGAGAGCGGGGCAAGCCTTCGTGGCGCCAACTGGCGGGTCGTGGCTCAAGCGTCCGTGAATTGCCGACTTCTGCGCCCATCATTCCTATGAATCCAAGGACCGGGACCCGATGAAGAAGCCAACTCAGTCATTTACCGAATCGAGCATGGCCATGGGGGTGACTTATGAGTGAGTCGCCGACTTTGCGTATTCTCTCTCTGGGCGCCGGCGTGCAGTCCACCACGCTGCTGATGCTGGCCGCTGAGAAGCGCCTGCCCCATCTTGACGCGGCCATCTTCGCTGACACTGGCTGGGAACCTCGCGCCGTCTACGACCACCTCGACCGCCTTGTGCGCGAGGTCGCCCAACCAGCCGGAATTCCCGTGTGCCGCGTAGCTTCCGGCAACATACGCCGCGACGCACTCGATCCGAACCATCGGTTCGCCAGCATGCCGCTGTACATTCGCAATCCGGATGGCAGCTACGGCATGACGCGCCGACAGTGCACTAGTGAGTACAAACTTAAGCCGATCAAGAAGCAGACACGGAAGCTTCTCGGATACCCCTATCCCAGACGAATCCCCCGCGGCGTATTCGTCGAGCAATGGGTCGGCATATCCCGAGATGAGTTTGACCGGGCGAAGGACTCCGGAATCCAGTACTTGCGTTCGGCATTCCCACTGCTCAACCTCGACGGTGCAGCAGACGGACGCCAAGGCTGGACACGCTCGGACTGCCAGCGCTACCTGAATTCCCGGGGCTGGGCGGCGACACCGAAGAGCGCCTGCATCGGTTGCCCGTTCCACGGCAATGCCATGTGGCGCCACATGCGGGACGAGCGTCCCGACGAATGGGCCGACGCCGTCGAGTTCGACCGGTCCATCCGTTCTGGTAACGCCCGCGGCAACGCCCATGGAAAACCACTCCTCGGCGAGGCATACCTGCACCGATCATGCACGCCATTGGACCGGGCGCCCGTCGACCACGTCACCTACCACGAACGGGTCAGCCAGCAGACCAATATCTTCGACCAGATCGCCGACGCCGAGATCGAGCGGGGTGCCTCTGAGGGCTGTTCGCCGTGGGCCTGCCGATCGTGGCAGCCCGTCAGCAAGACGGAGGCCGCATGAGCCTCGACCTCGTACTGGTTCGAGCACAAGTCTTGGCCTCAGTCACGCCCCTCCAGAAGGTGGCGACCTCATGATGCCGAAAGCTGCTACCCCAAAGACCGCGGCACGCCTACGCCTGGGCCGCGACGCCGTGTGGATCCTCCCGTTGATCACGGCGTTCGTGCTCACCGCTCTGCTCTGGCTGACCGCATTCACGTCGGGCTTGCTGGCACACGGACGGCCGACGGCCGTCAGTTGGGACTCCGCGGGCCATGCGGTCGTTGCTGTCTTCCGCCACCCCGGCGATCCGGCAGCCGCCTGGTCGCCGAGGGCGGGCGTGGCCGGCCCGTTCGTGTTCTGGCCTATTTTTCTCCTCCTCCTCGCTGCGGCGACCTGGGGGATATGGAAGGCGTACTGGTGGTGGAAGCGCAGGGGCGCTGACGGTGCCGACGGGATGGCCACCCGTGCCCAGTTGGAGAAGGCCATGGGCGAGAAACAGGCTCTGTCTCGTGCCGGATCACTGCGTCCCACGCTCATCGATCAGAACCCCAACGCCATCACCATCCGCGACGTCGCTGTCTACATCGGCAGCGCTGACCCCTCGGAAATCCATCTCTGGATCACGATCGAAGAATCGATGATCTTCGTCTCCCCGCCGCGCGAGGGGAAGACCTCCCAGATCATCCTTCCCGAGATCCTCGAATTCCCCGGAACGGTCCTCGCCACCAGCAGCAAGACGGACGTGCTCTACAACACCGCGCTTCTGCGACAAAAGTACGGCCCCGTCTGGGTCCTGGACCCGACCGGGCTATCTGGCTGGCCGAACCAGCTCCGCTGGCCGCTGACCGCTGGCTGTGAGGAATATCAGGTCGCGCGCAAGCGCGCCGAAACTCTCACGGCGACCACAAAAAGCGAAGAGGGGACAAAGAATGGCGGCTATTTCGCGCTCAACGCGAAAACGCTTATCACCTGCTGGCTGCATGCCGCGGCCCTCCACCACCGGCCCGTGCTCGACGTGCTGGCCTGGGCGACGGACCCCGACAACCGCGAGGCCGTCGACCTTCTGGCAGCGAAGGGCAAGCACCTGCTCGCCGCCGCGCTCGCCGGCCAGCACGCCGCCGCCGAGGAGGAACGATCCGCCACCTGGAGGACCGCAGAGCAGTCATTCATCGCACTCTATGACGAGAATGTCGCCGAGATATTCGCCCCCCAGGGGGACGTGGAGATATTCGACATCGCAACGTACCTCCGGCAGTCCGGAACGCTGTTTGTGATCGGCGAGGACGAAGAAGGATCCGCCCTGGCACCGCTCAACGCCGCCTTCGCCAAGGCAATGTTCGACACCGCCAAGAGGCATGCGGCCCGTAGCCCCAACGGTCGTCTTCCGATTCCTCTCGGCTGTTTCCTGGACGAGCTGGCCAATGTGGCACCCCTGCCGGAAATTCCGAGCCTGATGAGTGTGAGCGGTTCGCAGAACATTTTCATCATGGCGGTCCTTCAGGGATATGCCCAAGCGGAAGAGCGCTGGGGCGCCCTGGGGGTGCGGAAGATGTTCGCCAGCGGCACGGTGAAGGTCTTCTTGGGCGGTATCAGCGATCCCGAGGAGCTGAAGTCTTACAGCTCTCTTGCGGGCGAATTCGATGAGGACGTGGAGACCGTCTCCGATGACGGGGACCGGGTGTCGGTGTCTACGTCGGTGCGCCGCCGTGCGGTGGTGGAGCCGGCCACGATCCGGATGATCCCGGAGCGCGGCGGGATGGTGTTCCACCGCCGTACCCCGGCCACGCTCGTCAAGTTCGTGCGTGCACACGAGGGGCCGCGGGCAGCGGAGATCAAAGAAGCCACCCGCAGGGCGCACGAGATGGTCGATGACCGCGTCCGGCTGGAGAAGGCGGGCGGCCATGGCTAGCGGCTTCGACGACATCTTCGCCGAACTCACCAACGTCAACGCCGAGCAGGTGCTTCTCAGCGAGCGAGTCAAGCTGCTGGAGGAGCAGCTGGGGGCCGGAGGAGCCGGCAGCGGGGACGCCGCCGACGAGCAGGAACGCCCGGTCGGTGCCCCCGTGCGGTGGCATGACCTCGACGGCGAGCAACACTCCCTGCTTTGGCCTCGGTTCATCCACTGGGTGATCTGGGTCGCCGACCGGTACGAGATGACCACGGACCAGTTGCCCAGACAGTGCTGGTGGAAGCACGGCGCGGTCGTCGAGGAACTCACAGCGCTGTGGACCTCCCACGAGTCGGCCTACGCCAGCGGGCAGGACGGAGGGGCGGCGCCGTACTTGTGGCAAGACGCCCTCGCCCGGGCCGTGGAGCGGATGGGCCGGTTCTGGCTCGGCGCGTGCCGCAACGGCCAGCACAAGCAACGGCACCGCGAAGCCCCTTGGGGCGGCGACACGGAATATCTCGCCCTGCTCCTGGATTCCGAAGTCCCCGAGCCCGACGCCGATACCTCAGGCCCGGGCGACGGCGACCAGCCCGGTCCGGGCCCGGACAACAGCGGATGACGACACCAACCGGGAGCCAGACGTGATCACGAACAGGAACAGGCGCGCTGCTCCGGCCCACTGGCGCGAGCAGTTGCCCGGGCAGGAAGGGCTGCTGCCGGACCTGCTGGCATACCTGCCCCGCCCTGGGGAGAACCAAGCGACAGGCCGGAGACTGACGGACGCGACCTTCAGTGCCGACACACCAGTCGGCGGTGAGCCAGTGAAGAGCACTCCCGACGTCTCATTGCGATCACGAACGAGGCCGAACAGATCGTGCTCCACGAGCTGATCCACCCACTCGCCGCCATGTCTCCGGGCCACGCCACCGCCGCCCGACATCTCGCTCGGCCCCCACCCCCCGGCAGATTAACACAAGACCGAG
>NZ_JAIUKE010000193.1 GCF_020176795.1 Streptomyces sp. 8L | reverse complement strand
CGGTCGGGGTCGGCGCCGACGGGGTCTGACCGCTGCCGTCCGAAGGCGTCGAGGGCGCCTGCGTCGGGGCGCCGGACCCGGTGTGCTCGCCGGATGTCCCCGACCCCTGGCCGTTCCCCTTCTCCTGCCCCTGACGCTGATCCTGGCCGTCGCCCGTCCCGGGGGACGTACTCGGGTCGGCGCTGCCGCCCTTACCGCCGGAACCGTCGCTCCGCCCGCCGTCCGGGTGCGAGGTGGAGGGGCCGGGCGACGGGGAGTGCCGGGTGGCGGAGCCGTCCCCGCCGCCCACCACGGAGCCGATCGTCGTACGGGCGTTGCCCGTGAGGTCGTGCCCTGCGGCGAGTTCGTAACCGGTGATGCAGATCATGGCGACGAGGAAGACGACGACGGCACCGAGCACGGGGCGCTTCCAGCCGCGCCGCCTGCTGCGGTGCGTGGTGGCCTCGCCGTAGTCGGCGCCGAGCACGTCCAGGGTGTCGGGGAGGCCCTGGCCGGCGGCCGGGGCGGGCGCCCCGTCCCGCACCGGGACCTGACGGGCCTTCGGACGCGCCTGCTCCGCGGCGTCCCGCAGATGCTCCCCGGTGCGCCGGAACAGGTAGTGAAAAATCGATCCGCCGCAGGTCGCGATCACGCTGACGACACCCGCGCCGATGATCGTGCCGTACACGTCCAGCTGAGAGGCCAGGACCGCGGCGGCGATCGCCGCCACCGCGCTCGCGGCGACCTGGGGCACGCTCAGATCGAGCCGCTTCCCCTTGTGTTCCGTGCCCTCATTCGTACCGCTGTCATAGCGTTTCGTACCGCTGTCCAGCTTCTGTTCCATCTCCGGCCCCTGCTTGACGACTGCCCCAGCTTGCACCAGATAGGGACAGATGAGCGAAGCGAGACGTTCCGATCCGGCGGATTGTGGCCAGGACAACACCGCCCGGAGGGGCACGGGGAGGCGTGTTCCCACCCGCCACACGGAACTCACGCGGCGCGTCACTCCACCCCGATGGCCCCGAATGGAGTACTGTTGCGAGCCCTGGGGCCGGATTCCTTCGCGGGCGTCCGGGACCTTCGGAAGGGGGCCGCACGTGGCACTCGAACCGGCGGGGCCGTTGCACCGCACGGACGCCTGCTGCGCGGAGTGACCGGGTACGTCACTCTGCGTCGCGAATAGGTAACCGTGCCATAACGGCGATCCAGGGCCCCTGCCCGACACGCCGGGCAATACGGCAAGGTTGTGGCAGGCTGCACCCGGGCAGGCCACACTCGACCAGCGGAAGCAGCGACGCACGTGACGTCGGCAGGCACCACCCGGGAGGTTCCCATGCCCGAACTGCGTGTCGTGGCCGTCTCCAACGCCGCCCCACGACTGGTGCTCAAGGCTGCCGACAGCACGGAATACACCCTGCCTATCGACGAGCGGCTGCGTGCCGCCGTCCGCAACGACCGTGCGCGTCTCGGCCAGATCGAGATCGAGGTGGAGAGCCATCTCCGCCCCCGTGACATCCAGGCGCGGATACGAGCCGGCGCGTCGGCCGAAGAGGTCGCGCAGCTCGGGGGCATCCCCGTCGACCGGGTGCGCCGCTTCGAGGGGCCCGTCCTCGCGGAGCGCGCCTTCATGGCGGAGCGTGCGCGGAAGACCCCCGTACGGCGTCCCGGCGAGAACGCGGGCCCGCCGCTCGGCGAGGCGGTACAGGAGCGGCTGCTGCTGCGCGGCGCCGAGAAGGACACGGTCCAGTGGGACTCGTGGCGCCGCGACGACGGCACCTGGGAGGTGCTGCTCGTCTACCGCGTCGCGGGCGAGGCGCACTCGGCGAGCTGGACGTACGACCCGCCGCGCCGGCTGGTGCAGGCCGTCGACGACGAGGCGCGCGCGCTGATCGGCGACACCGACGACACGGTGATGGCGCAGGAGCCGAGCTTCCCGTTCGTGCCGCGTATCGCGCGGCTGCCCCGGGAGCGGCAGGAACGTTCACTGGACCGCGCCTTCGACCGCGCGCCGGAACGGCCCGCGCTCACCGAGGAGCCGGAGGACGAGGAGCGCGACCGCGAGCGGGACAGGGACTCGCTGACGAGTCTGCTGGAGGCGGTGCCGAGCTTCCGGGGCGACCTGGTGGTCCCCGACCGTACGGACCGGACGGCCCCCTCGGAACCGGTGGCCGCCGAGGTCGTGGAGGAGCCCGAGGAGGCCGAGGAGCCGGTCGCCCCCGCGGCGTCGGCCGGTTCGGCGTACGCGGACGTGCTGATGCCCCGGTCCGTGGCCGGCCACCGGGACCGCCTGACCGGGACGACGGACCGTCAGGCGGAGGCGGACGGCGTACGGCCTGGACGGCGGGCGGCGGTGCCGAGCTGGGACGAGATCGTCTTCGGCACGCGCCGCAAGAAGAAGGAGTGACGGAGGCATTCCCCGGAAGTGACGGAGGCCGTCCCCCGAAGGGGTGATTAAGACCGTCCCCCGGGAGACGGCGACGGCGAGGGCCCGTCCGCGCGGATGCGTGGGCGGGCCC
>NZ_JAIUKE010000192.1 GCF_020176795.1 Streptomyces sp. 8L | reverse complement strand
CACGGTCTGGGGCGGGGGCCCCCCCGCGGGGGGTTTTTTACCCCCCCCCCCGGGGCGCGGGGGGGGGGGGGGGCCCGGGGGGGGGGGGGGGGGGGGGGCCCCCCCGCCGCGTGCTGCCGGGCGGACGCCCGGCCTGGTGCGGGGTCAGGCGGCCCCGGAAGGCGGGGCGGGGCCTCTCTTCCCGCGGCCGGGGGGTCAGGCTGTGGCGTCCCGTCCCGCGGCCCCGGGAGGCGTGGCGGGGCGTCCCGTCCCGCAGCCGGGGGTCAGGCGCCCGTCGCGACCGGGCGGGTCTCGTCCTGGGTCCACTCGGACCAGGAGCCCGCGTACAGCGCCGCCGGTACACCGGCCAGTTCCAGCGCGAGCACCTCGTGCGCCGCGGAGACGCCCGAGCCGCAGTACACGCCGACCGCGGGGGCCTCGGCCGCGCCCAGGGCCGCGAAGCGGGAGGCCAGTTCGACGGCCGGGCGGAACGTGCCGTCCTCGCCCACGTTCCCGGTCGTCGGCGCGGAGACGGCGCCGGGGATGTGGCCGCCGATCCGGTCGACGGGTTCGACGTCGCCCCGGTAGCGCTCCGCGGCCCGCGCGTCCAGCAGCAGGCCGTCGCGGGCCAGCGCGGCGGCGCCGTCCGCGTCCAGCAGCCCCAGCGCGCCGGGCTCGGGCAGGAAGTCGCCCTCCTCCGGTGTCACTGCGGCGGTGTCGAGGGGGCGGTCTCCCCACGCCGCGAGCCCGCCGTCCAGGACGCGCACGTCCGGGTGGCCGGTCCAGCGCAGCAGCCACCACGCACGGGCCGCCGCCCAGCCCTGACCGCCGTCGTAGGCCACGACGGGCGTGTCCCCGCGCACCCCGGCGGCGCGCATGGCGGCACCGAACTCCGCGACGTCCGGAAGCGGGTGGCGGCCGTGCGCGCCCGGCGGGCCCGCGAGTTCGCGGTCGAGGTCGACGAAGACCGCGCCGGGGAGGTGGCCCGCGGCATAGGCCGCGCGCCCGTCGAAGGCGGGCGCGGCCCCCCCCCCCCGGGGGCCCCCGGCGGGGGCGGGGGGGCGGGCCGGGGGGGGGGGCCCCCCCCGGGGGGGGGGGCGGGGGGGCGCGGGGGATGTGGGGGGTGAAACGGCCAAAAGA
>NZ_JAIUKE010000191.1 GCF_020176795.1 Streptomyces sp. 8L | reverse complement strand
CGGGGGGGCGGGGGGGGCCCGGGGGGGGGGGGGGCGGGCCCCCCCCCCCCCGCGGGGGGGGGGGGGCCCCGGGCCCGGGGCGGGCCCCGGGGCCCGGGGGGGCCCCCCCGCCGCCGCCGTGCTCAACTGCCAGCGGACGTCGAGCAGGACGGGCGGGCGCTCCCCCGACAGTTCGCGGCTCAGGTCGGACGCGGTGATGATGGCTGTCATACGGCCATCATCACGCACGCGGCGGGCCGGGCGGATCGGGCGGTGCCGGCCGGGGCTCCGGCAGCCGGCGGGCCGGACGGTCAGGCGGTCCTGAGCGGGCGCAGGGCCGCCTCGGTGCGCAGCAGCTCGTCGAACATCGCCTTCGCGGAGCCCTCAAGGAGTTCGTTGGGGGTGAAGACGGCCTCGTCGTCCAGGAACTGCTGGACGAACGGGATGGAGACGGCCTCGAAGGCGGGCGTCATCTTGAGCGTCGTGACGACCTGTTTGATCATCTGCGCGGCGCGGGTGCCCGCCGCGACACCGCCGTAGCTGACGAGACCCACGGGCTTGTAGCGCCACTCGCGGTGCAGGAAGTCGATCGCGTTCTTCAGCTCGGCGTTGAAGCCGTAGTTGTACTCGGGCATGACGAACACGAACGCGTCGCAGGCGTCGACGCGCGCGCTCCAGTCGAGGGTGTGCTGGTGCGTGTACTGGCCGAGCCTCGGGTGGCTGGGCTCGTCCATGAACGGCAGGCCCACCTCCGCGAGGTCGATGAGGTCGACCTCGTCGAAGCCGGCGTGCGTACGCGCCTCCTTGTCCACCCACTGGCCGACGGGCAGGCCGACCCGCCCCGGACGGGTGCTCGCGATGATGATCCCCAGCTTCGGCATGCGTGCTCCTCGGTTGCGTACGCGGACGCCTGGCCCAGGCCGTGCGCCGCGGTCGCGGACAGTTCCTACGACTTAAGTCGTTGCGAGTTCAACTAGTGTACGCCGCGGGCCCGGCCCCGGCGCCGGAGGCTCCATCTCACGTCCCGCGGTGGGCCGTCGACGCCGGCGCGGCGCCGCGCCGGCGCCGTACCGGCTCCAGCAGCCGGCGGCGGTGCCCGGGGTCCGCGGCCAGCTCGACTCCCGTCCAGGCCAGTGCCACGGCCGCGTCCAGCACGGCGCGGTCGGCGCCCTCCGAGGTACCGGCGGCGGCGAACTCCCTGGTGTGCTGGACGGCCCCCGCGGTGTCGTATCCGATCATCGGGTGGATGGCGGGGAGCACATGGGAGACATTACCCATGTCGGTGGAGCCCCCGGGCTCGGGCGTCCGGCCCACCGTTCGGCCCAGTCCCTCGGCCGCACGCGCGTAGATCTCCGCCATGGCCGGGTCCTGGCGCAGCTCGGCGAAGTCCCTGCCGCGCGTCGCCATCGTCAGCTCGGCGCCCGTCGCCAGGGCGCCGGCCTCGAAACAGGCGCGGACGCGACGCTGGAGAGAGCGCATCCGCTCCAGCGTCCCGGCCCGTACCTCGTAATGGGCGGCGGTACGGGCGGGGATGACATTGGCCGCCTGGCCGCCGTCGGTGACGACACCGTGGACCACGCTGCCCGGCGGAAACTGCTGGCGGAGCAGGCCGATGGAGGTCTGGGCCACGGTGAGGGCGTCGAGCGCGTTGACGCCTTCCCACGGGGCGGCGGCGGCGTGCGCGGAACGCCCGGTGTAGCGGATGTCCCAGGCGCCGATCGCCAGGGAGGTGTTGCCCACCGTGTCCGTCGCGTTGGCGTGCGCCATCATGGCCGCCGCGACCCCGTCGAAGAGGCCGGCCTCCAGCAGGTAGACCTTGCCGCCCGAGTCCTCCTCCGCGGGCGTACCCAGCAGCTTGACGGTGATGCCGAGCCGGTCGGCCACCTCGCCGAGGGCGATGGCGGCGCCCAGGGCGGCGGCGCCGTTCACGTTGTGACCGCAGGCGTGCCCGATGTCCGGCAGCGCGTCGTATTCGGCACAGAGCGCGATGACGAGTTCGCCGGTCCCCTTCACGGCGCTGAAGGCGGTGGGCAGGCCCGCGACTCCGCGCTCCACCGTGAAGCCCGCCGACTCGGCGAGCCGCGCCAGGGCAGCGGCCGACCGGTGCTCCTGGAACGCGGTCTCCGGCTCGGCGTGGAGCTGATGGCTCAGCGTGACGAGCTGTTCGCGCCACGACCCCGCGCAGTCGCGCACGACGCTGCGCAGTGCGGCGGTTGACGGTGCGGAGGTACGCGGGACGGCCGTGCTGCGCGCCGCGCCCGTACGCGGCCCGGAGGTACCGGATACGGAGGTACCGGATACGGAGGCGGAATGTCCGGCGGCGGAGTGCACGGCGGTGGCGGGTGTCGTGGCGGCGGGCTCTGCGGTGGCGGGTGTCGTGGCGGCGGGCTCGGTGGGCTTCATGGCGGCTCCTCGGCAAAGGGAGTGAGAACAAGAGGCGGACAGCGGCGGCGGCCGGAGTACCGGCCGGCGGGGCGCGGCGGTATGCGGTCAGGGCGCCGGGACGGCCGCCCCGGCCTCCCCCGCGGCACCGGCGGGAGCGGCCCCGCGCAGCCGTACGGCGACGACGGCCGCCGCCAGGCCCGCGATCGCGCACAGCGCCCACCCCGTGGTGTAGCCGCCGACGGCGACTCGGCCGTCGGTCCCCGAATGGGCGCTCAGCCCGGCGCCGATGGCCGCGGCGCCGACCGCGACGCCCAGGGAGAGGACCAGCTCGTTGATGCCCGCGGCGGTGGCGGTCTGCTCCTCGGGAACGGCCTCCACCATCAGGGCGCGGGTGGCCGACTCGAAGAGGCCCATCGCCAGACCGGCGAACGAGGAGAGGACCAGGTAGTCGGCAAGGGTCCCGTGCCACAGCACGAGCCCCCCGAAGCCGGCGAGAGTGGTCGCGCCGGCCGCGCCGACGGTGATCCGCTCCCCCGCGCGGCGCAGGAGCGCGGGGGTCAGGAGCGAGGAGACGACGCTCGCCGCCGTCATCGGGAGCAGTACCCAGCCGATCGCCGCGGAGCTGAGCCCCATGCCGTAACCGGCCTTCCCCGGGGAGGCGGCGAGGAACGTCGAGTTGGCGGCGAGCGATCCGATGGTGGCGAACGAGACGAAGAACGTCACCGTGCTCAGCACCGCGACGCGCGGGTTGCGGAACATCCGGACGTCCACGAGGGGGCGCTCACGGCGCAGTTCCATGAGCGGCCAGACCACCAGCGCAGCCACCCCCACCAGGGCGCAGACCAGGGTGGGCGCCGATGTCCAGCCCCAGGCGCCGCCCTGCGAGAGCGCCAGGACGACCCCGGACAGCGCGAGGGTGAGCAGCAGGAAGCCCATGAGGTCGAAATGGTGCCCGCGCGCCGGGCGTGGATCGCCGTCCGGCATCAGCACGCAGGCGGCGCAGCCGAGGAGTCCCGCCGCGACACCGACCCACAGGCCGTCCCCGGCGTCATGGGCGCCGACTTCGCCGGAGAGGATTCCGGCGAAGCCCACGGCGAGCAGCAACGCGCTGACCAGGATGCCGATACCGGTACGGGACGCCTTCTCGCCGCCCCGGTTGCGCAGGATGCCGATCATCAGCGGCATGAAGCCGACCACGCCGCCCTGGAGCACGGCGCCGAGCGTCAGGACCGGCAGGTCGGGCCACAGGGCCATCAGCAAGGACCCCAGGGCGACCGCCGCGACGGACAGCCGCAGGACGCGCCGGTAGCCGTGGCTGTCGCCCAGCCGGGACAGGACCGGTGTGAACACCGCCATGCTGGTCGTCTGGATGACGTAGATCCAGTTCTGCTGCGCGGTGGTGATCCCCGCGCGTTCCCCGAGGCCGGCGAGGAGCGGGGACAGGTACTGCTGGGTGACGCCGCTGGCCAGTTCCACGGCGATCATCGAAGCGAGCATGGACCGTGGTCCGGTCGGGCGGAGCACGGCGGACGACGGCGGAGCGGTTGTCTGTGACATGACTGCGCACCTCGGTGAGGGCCTTCGCGTGACGGGCCGCGAAGGGCAGGCGAAGGGAACGGACGCCGCAGGGAGCCGACGTTCGCGATGCCGGCTCAGGGCGTGCCGCAGGGACCGACGGCGGGCGCCGTCGTCCGTCAAGTGGTGTTCGGTGTGGGGGGCTTGGGGCAGGTGCGTACGCCAGGTGGCGTGCGTACCACGAGTGGTCCCGGCGCCTGCGGAGCCGTTCGGGGCGCCGGGCCCGGGTGCGGCCGAGAGCGACGAATCAGTCCGCGGGCGCGGGGGGTGCGGCGATGCGCGGAACGTTGCCGGCGAGCGCCACTTCGATCAGGGCCTCCACCTGTGAGGCGAGGAAGGCGTCCCCGCGCATCTCGGTCCTGAACATCACGACGCCCGACCAGGAGTCCAGGAGAAGGTCGATGTCCACGTCGGGCGGGAAGTCGCCGCGCGCGATCCCGCGCTGGACCACCGCCCGCGCGAACTGGCGTCTGGGACCGAGGACCTCGGCGCGGAAGCGTTCCATCACCGCCGGGTCGCCCATGTTCGCCCAGAGGGCCGACAGGACCGATCCCTTGCCGTCGTGGACGTCCCGCAGGATCTGGCCGAACAGGACACGCAGTTCCTGGCGGGTGCTGCCGACGTCGGGCACGTCGTCCACGACCGCGTCCCTGATGAGCAGTTCACCCACCAGCTCCGACTTGCTGGACCAGCGGTGGTAGACGGCCTTGCGGCTGACTCCGGCCCGCAGCGCGACCTTCTCGACCGTGAACTCCAGGTAGCCGAGTTCCGCCAGCAGCTCCGCCGTGGCGTCCAGCACCTTGTGGTGGATCTCGGCGGAGCCCGCCCGGCCGGTGGAGCCGACAGCCTCGGCGGGCTTCTCGGCCTCGGCGGTCGACTCCGTGGCGGTACGGCGCGGGCTCATCGGCGCTCCGGGGCTCGGTCCTGAGGGCTCCCCGACCGGGGGCCCGCGAACAGGCTCAACATACGGACGCCGACGCGACAGCGTCAATACAAGTGGGGAAACATTGTGTAACCCGAAGCACTTCCCAGCGACCTGCATCCTCCACTGCAAAGGATTCCGCTGTGGATACACAGTGTTTCCCTGTTGCGGCTTCCGCACCGAAGCAGGCCGAAGCAAGCCGAAGCGGGAACCCGGGACCGCCCGCCGAACCGGGACTCGACCCGCGAGGGCCGTCCGGCCGCGACGACGTCCTGGCGCACGGCAAGCGCACCCGGATGTCAGGCGGGCGGCACCGGAAGGACGTCCGGCGACAGCGCCCCCACATTCGCGGTCGCCGCCGTCGCACGGCGGCGGTGGTGCCGCCTGCACAGCACCTCGTACCCGACCTCGCCGTCCGGCCTGTCCACATCGCTCACGTCGCCCACGACGACCTGCGCGCCCTCGACCACCATCACGCCGTCCACCGTACGGGCGTTGTGCGTGGCCCGGGCGCCGCACCAGCACAGCGCCTCCACCTGGAGGGCCTCTATCCGGTCCGCGAGCTCGATCAGCCGCTGCGAGCCGGGGAACAGCCTGGTGCGGAAGTCCGTGGTGATGCCGAACGCGTAGACGTCGAGGTCCAGGTCGTCCACGATCCGCGCCAGCTGGTCGATCTGCTCGTGCAGCAGGAACTGCGCCTCGTCCACGATCACGTAGTCGACCCGGCCGCCCCTGGTGATGACATCGACGACGTACGCGTACACGTCCATGCCGCCGACGGCCTCCACCGCGTCCGTGACGAGGCCGAGGCGGGACGAGAGCTTGCCCTCCCCCGCCCGGTCGTCCCGCGTGAAGATCACGCCCCGGAGTCCGCGCGCGGAGCGGTTGTGGCCGATCTGGAGAGCCAGTGTGCTCTTCCCGCAGTCCATCGTTCCGGAGAAGAACACCAGCTCAGACATGGGAGGACGGAAGCCTTTCGCGATCGTGCCACCCGGCGGGCGGCCACCGGGACGGGCGGCTGTACAGCGGCGTACAGCCGGACGTGCGGAGACATACGGCGGAGGTGCGGGAGCGTACGCGGGCCCCCGCGGCCTGCGGTACGGCGGACGTACGCCCGGCGTGCGCGGGACGCACGACCGGACCCACGGCCGGATGTACTGGCCTGGGAGCTGTACTGGCCTAGGAGCGTACTTCGAGGAGGGGGACGAGCTGTTCGACGGGGGTCATGGAGCCGTGCATGCCGACCATGACCGACTCGTGCGGCTCGCGCTCGGACGCCGTCACCACCACGTCGTCGCAGGCCGCCGCGACGACGTCGCCGATCCGCCCGTACGTCCGCTCGTCGACGGCGCCCTCGGGGCCGAACCAGCCCGCGGCGATCGCCTCGTCCCTGCCCGCCACCCAGAACCGCTCGCCGAGCACGTCCCGCCAGACGGCGAGCACGTCGGCCGCCGCGCCGGGCACCGCGTAGACATGGCGCGCGCGGCCCTCGCCCCCGAGGAGCGCGACGCCCGCACGCAGCGCCCAGTCCTCGTCGAAGTCGATGCGGGACTCCTCGTCGAACGGGATGTCGATCATGCCGTGGTCGGCGGTGACGTACAGCGCGGAGCGCGGCGGCAGGCTCTCGGCGAGGCGGCGGGCGAGCTGGTCGACGTAGCCCACCTGGCCGCGCCAGGCGTCCGAGTCGACGCCGAAGCGGTGCCCGTTGCTGTCGACCTCGCTGTAGTACGTGTACACCAGCGACCTGTCGCCCGCCGCGAGCTGCTCGACGGCGAGGTCGATCCGCTCCTCGCCCGCGAGCTTCCCGCGAAACGTTCCGCCGCTCAGCGCGACCTTGGTCAGCGGGGTGGACTCGAACGCGGGCGACGACACCTGGGCGGTGTGGACGCCCGCCGCGTGCGCCGCCTGGAAGACGGTGGGGTGCGGCTGCCAGGCGTACGGGTCCGTCCACGGCTTCCAGCGCAGCTGGTTCATCAGCGCGCCGGTCGCGGGGTCGCGCACCGTGTAGCCGAGGAGCCCGTGCGCGCCGGGGACCGTGCCCGTGCCGACGGAGGCGAGGGAGGTGGCGGTGGTGGCCGGGAAACCGGCCGTGAGGGGGCGCCCGGTGCCGCCGAGCGAGGTGGGCAGCAGCGAGGTGAGGAACGGAGCCTCGTCGGGGTGCGCCCTGATCTGCTCCCAGCCCAGGCCGTCGACGAGGAACACGCAGTTGCGGTCGGCCGGTGTCAGCTCGGGGATGGCGGCGGTGAAGCCGGGGACGCCCTGGCCGGCGACGAGGGTCGGCAGGAGGTCCGCGAGCGAGCCGGAGCCGTAGGCGGGCAGCGGGGCGGTGGCAAGGTCGAGCGCCGCGGCCTCGGCCCATCCGATGCCGTCGGTCATGCGCGGCCGGCCGACGGGCTCGCCGTGGCCTCGGACAGTGCCTGGGCGAAGACGAGGGTCTCCTTCACGGCGTCGATGCCGTCGCCCGCCTCGCTGACCCGGAGGCTGAGGTCGTCGGCCGTGGAGTTGCCCGTGTAGCCGTGATCGGCCTCGCAGTTGGGGTCGCCGCAGGCGGCGGGCTCCAGGTCGATCCGCGACACGGCGCCCCAGCCGATCGTGAGGACGACCTCGCGCGGCAGCGTGCCCGGCTTGTAGGACTCGGGGTTGGCGACGACCCGGCTGACCACGACGGACGAGATGCGGTCCCGCTTCACCGACTCGGTCGACGTGGTCGCGTAGGGCGTCGGGGAGTCGGAGTCGGCGGCCTGCTCGTCGGTGTGGCTGACGATGAACCGGTTCTCGGTCAGGACGAGCACGGTGACATGGCGGCGCACCTCGTTGGCGTCGAACGTGGTCTCCTGGTGCACCAGGTACGACGCGATCCGCTCGCCGCCGACGGCGGCCTCCACCGCCTCGGCCACGAGGGCGGGGTAGTAGCCGCTGCGCTCGATCGCCGTGCGCAGCCCCTGGGTCGTCGTGCCGGTCTTCGCCATGGCGCCCATCCTACGGGGGGTGCGGGGGCGCCGGGGCACCCCTCGGAGCCCTGCCCGGCCGGGGTACGGCTCAGTAGCTCGGCAGCCGCCGGGGCCCGAGGTCGTCCAGCGCGGGCGGCGGCGCGAGGCGTACGTGCGCGTCCAGGACGGTCAGCCCCCGGGTCGCCACCACCACCGGATCGAGGGTGAGCGCCACGATCTCGGGGTGATCGTCCACCAGGCGGGAGACGCGCAGCAGCAGCTCGGCCAGCGCGTCGGTGTCGACCGGGTCCGCGCCGCGCCAGCCGAACAGCAGGGGCGCGGTCCTGATGGACCGGATCAGCTCTGTCACGTCCCGGTCCGTGGCGGGGACGAGGCGGTGCCCGAGGTCGCCGAGCAGTTCGGACGGCGCGCCAGCGAGGCCGAAGGACAGGACGGCTCCTGCCGCCGGGTCCAGGGTGGCCCGTACGACGGTGTCCACCCCGCGCGGCGCCATCGCCTGCACGACGGGCCGCAGTTCGGCCGGGTCGCCGAGGGCGTCGGTCAGTTCGCGGTAGGCGGCGCGCAGCTGTCCTTCGTCGCCGAGGCCGAGCCGTACGCCGCCGAGGTCGGCGCGGTGGCGCAGGTGGGGCGCCGTCGTCTTGAGGACGACGGGGTAGCCGACGTCGTGCGCGGCCCGCACGGCCTCGTCGGCGCCTGGCGCGGGCCGGGTGCCGAGGACGCGGATGCCGTAGTGGCCGAGGAGGGCGCGGGTGTCGCTGTCCCCGAGCGCGATGCCGCCGGGCCGGTCCGCCGCGCCGAGAGCGCGTTCCACGAGGGCGCCCGCTCCGGACTCGTCGATGTCGTCGTACTGGGGCACGCGGCCGGGCTCCGCAGACTCCCGGCGCCAGCGGGCGTACTCCGCCGCCACGGCGAGCGCTCGCACGGCGCGCTCGGCGGCGGGGTAGGCGGGGATGCGCCCGGCGGTCGCGGGCGGCCTGTCCCGGGTGCCGGTCTCTTCGCCGGCTCCGCCCGCGGCGGCCGGGGCCGGCTCCGGCGCCGGCGGGAGCGGGAGCCGGGCGTGGGGGGCGGTGCTCGTCGCCGCCGAGAGGGCTTGGGCGAGGCCGCCGATCTCCACGTAGACCACCGCGACCGGCTTCGCGGGTGCGTCGGCCGCCGCCTCGCGCAGCGCGGACGCCAGTGCGCCGCCCGCAGTCGGGGCCTCGGTGCCGACGCGCGGTATCGCGGTGACGACGACGGCGTCGCAGGCGGGATCGTGCAGCGCGGCGGTGAGAGCGGCGCGGAAGTCGGCCGCGGTGGCCGATGTCGTGAGATCGCGCGGCGGCAGCGGGCGCAGGCCCTCCGTCAGGCAGGCGTCGTAGGTGAGCAGGCCGAGCGACTCGGAGTTGCCGACGATCGCCACGCGGGGGCCCGCCGGGAGGGGCTGGCCGGCGAGGAGGAGTCCCGCGTCGACGAGTTCCGTCACGGTGTCCGCGCGCAGCACGCCCGCCTGGCGCAGGAGTGCCGAGACGGTCGCGTCGGTGATGCGGAACGCGGGGACGGCGTGGCCCTGCGGCATCGCGCCGCTGTGCCGGGCGCCCTTGACGACGACGACCGGCTTGGCGGCTGCCGTACGGCGCGCGAGACGGGTGAACTTGCGCGGATTGCCGATGGACTCCAGGTACATGAGGACCACGTCCGTGTCCGGGTCCTCGTACCCGTACTGGAGGAAGTCGTTGCCCGAGACGTCCGCCCTGTTGCCCGCGGAGATGAAGGACGACAGGCCCGCGCCCCGCCGGTGCAGGCCCGCGAGCAGTGCGATGCCGATCGCTCCCGACTGGGTGAACAGGGCGATGCGTCCGCGCGCGGGCGGCTCCGGCGCGAGGGACGCGTTGAGCCGGACCGCTTCCGCCGTGTTGACGATCCCGAACGCGTTCGGGCCGATGATCCGCATGCCGTACGTGCGGGCCAGGCGCACCAGGTCCCGCTGGCGCGCCCGCCCCTCGGGGCCGGTCTCCGCGTACCCCGCCGACAGCACCACCAGGCCCTGGACGCCGTGTCCGCCGCAGTCCCCGACGACCTCGGGCACCCGCTCAGCGGGCACCGCGACGACCGCGAGGTCGACGGGGGCCGCCAGCGCGGAGACCGACCGTGCGGCCGGTACTCCGTCGATCTCGGTGACGTCGGCGGCGAAGGCCGCGTTGACCGCGTACGTACGCCCGCGGTAGCCGCCCGCGAGCAGGTTCCGCAGCACGCTCCTGCCGACGCCGCCCGGCTCGCGGCCGACACCGACGACGGCCACCGAGCCGGGGGCGAGGAGTCGCTGCACCGAGCGGGCCTCCGCGCGCTGCTCGCGGCCGCGCTGGACGGCGAGCGACCGCTCGGTGGGCTCCAGGTCGAGGGTCAGGCGGACCGAGCCGTCCTCGAAGCGCCGGTGCTGGGTGAACCCGGCGTCCATGAACACCTTGATCATCTTGCCGTTCTGCGGCAGGACCTCGGCGGCGAACCGGCTGATCCCCCGCTCGCGGGCGACGGCCGCTATGTGTTCGAGCAGCGCGGACGCCACCCCCCGGCCCTGATGGGTGTCCTGCACCAGGAACGCGACCTCGGCCTCGTCGGCCTCCGGGCCCCGGGCCGCGCGGCCGTCGGCGCCGATGCGGTCGTACCGCACGGTCGCGATGATCTCGCCGCCCACCGTCATGGCGAGGCCCACCCGGTCGACGTAGTCATGGTGGGTGAACCGGTGGACGTCCTTGTCGGAGAGCCTGGGGTAGGGCGCGAAGAAGCGGTAGTACTTCGACTCGTCCGAGACCTTTTCGTAGAAGCTCACGAGGCGTCCCGCGTCGTCGGGCGTCATGGGCCTGATCCTGGCGGTGCCGCCGTCGCGCAGTACGACGTCTGCTTCCCAGTGGTCCGGGTAGGCGTGGACCGAGGGCGTCTCCATGACGGAAGCGTACGGCGGGGCACGCCGATCGGCCCTCTCGGCGGATGCGATACTGGTCTAGACAACCTCTGTCAGATCCGAAGGGCAACACCATGGCTGAGCGCCGTGTCAACGTCGGTTGGGCCGAGGGCTTGCACGCCCGTCCCGCCTCCATCTTCGTCCGCGCCGCGACCGCCTCCGGCGTACCTGTGACCATCGCGAAGGCCGGCGGCTCGCCCGTCAACGCGGCCTCGATGCTCGCGGTGCTCGGCCTCGGCGCCCAGGGCGGCGAGGAGATCGTCCTCGCGACGGACGCCGAGGGTGGCGACGCCGCCCTCGACCGCCTCGCGAAGCTGGTCGCGGAGGGGCTCGACGAGCTGCCCGAGACCGTCTGAAGGACCGGCTGCCCGCACGCGGGAGCACGGACAGGGGGCCGGCGCACCGGCGCCGGGCCCTGTCCTTTCCGTGTTCTTTCGGCGTGCTTTCGGCGTCTCCGCCGGGAGCCGCGAGTCAGCCCTTGACGACCGTCACGGGGCCGATGCCCAGCGCCTCCACCGGCTCCTTGATCCGCGCGGCGTCGCCGACGAGCACCGTGACCAGGCGGTCCTCGGGGAACGCGGCCACGACCGCCGCCGTCGCCTCGACCGTGCCGGTCTCGGCCAGCCGCGCGTACAGCCGCGCCTGGAAGTCGTCCGGCAGGTGCTGCTCGACCTGGTCGGCCAGCGTGCCCGCGACGGACGCGGCCGTCTCGTACTTGAGCGGCGCGACCCCGACGAGGTTCTGCACGGCGACGTCGCGCTCCTCGTCGGTCAGCCCTTCGGCCGCGAGGGTGCGCAGCACCTTCCACAGGTCCTCGAGCGCGGGACCCGTCGACTCGGTGTCGACGGAGCCGCTGATGGCGAGCAGCGAGGCGCCCGTGCCGTCCGCCGCGGACCGCAGCACCTGGCCGAAGGCGCGCACGCCGTACGTGTAGCCCTTCTCCTCGCGCAGCACCCGGTCGAGCCGGGAGGTGAGCGTGCCGCCGAGGCAGTACGTGCCGAGGACCTGGGCGGGCCACACGCGGTCGTGCCGGTCCGGGCCGACCCGGCCGAGCAGCAGCTGCGTCTGCACGGCGCCCGGGCGGTCCACGATCACCACCCGGCCCGTGTCGTCCGCCGTGACCGGCGGGACGGGGCGCGCGGTGCCCGCGTCGCCGGTCCACGCGCCGAGGGTCTCGGCGAGGACCTGGTCCACGTCGACGCCCGTGAGATCGCCCACGATGACAGCCGTGGCCGTCGCCGGGCGCACGTGCGCCGTGTAGAAGGCGCGGACCCCCGCGGCGTCGATGCGCGCGACGGTCTCCTCGGTGCCCTGGCGCGGCCTCGACATGCGCAGTGACGCGGGGAAGAGCTCCTTGGAGAGCTGCTTGGCCGCGCGCCGGCCGGGGTTCGCGGTCTCGTGCGGGATCTCGTCGAGGCGGTTGCGTACGAGCCGCTCGACCTCGCTCTCGGCGAAGGCGGGCGCCCGCAGCGCGTCGGCCACCAGGCCGAGCGCCTTCGGCAGCCGCCGTACGGGCACTTCGAGGGAGACCCGTACGCCCGGGTGGTCCGCGTGTGCGTCGAGGGTGGCGCCGCAGCGCTCCAGCTCGGCGGCGAAGTCCTCGGCGCTGAGCTCGTCGGTCCCCTCCGACAGGGCGCGGGCCATGATCGTCGCGACGCCGTCGAGGCCCTCGGGCTCGGCGTCGAGCGGCGCGTCGAGACACACCTCGACGGCGACGACCTGCTGGCCGGGGCGGTGGCAGCGCAGCACCGTCAGGCCGTTGGGCAGCGCGCCGCGCTCGGGCGCGGGGAACGCCCAGGGCTTGGCCTCGCCCGGGGCCGGACGCGGGTGGAGGTCCATGGTCGCGGTGGCCTCGGTCACTTGGCCGCCCCTTCCTGCTCGTCGTGGTGCGCGGCGTCCGCGCCGTCGTCGGGCGCGGTGTCCGCGCTGTCCTCGGCCGGCAGCGGCTCGTACACCAGGACGGCCCGGTTGTCGGGCCGCAGACGGGCGGCGGCCACGGCCTTGACCTCCTCCGCGGTGATGTCGAGGACGCGCTGCACGGCGGTGAGCGCGAGCTGCGGGTCGTCGAACAGGACCGTGTAGCGGCACAGTTCGTCCGCGCGGTCGGCCACGGTGCCGAGCCGGTCCAGCCATTCGCGCTCCAGCTGGGCCTGCGCGCGCTCCATCTCCTCGTCCGTCGGGCCCTCTTCCGCGAGGCGCGCGAGCTCCTCGTCCACGGCGGCCTCGATCTGCGGGATCTCCACCCCGGTGGACGTCTTGACGTCGAGCCAGCCGAGCGAGGGCGCGCCGGCCAGGCGCAGCAGGCCGAAGCCTGCGGCGACGGCGGTCCTGTCCCGGCGCACCAGGCGGTTGTGGAGGCGGGACGACTCGCCGCTGCCGAGCACGGTCAGCGCCAGGTCGGCCGCGTCGGCCGCGCGGGTGCCGTCCTCGGGCAGCCGGTAGGCGGCCATCAACGCGCGCGCGGGGACCTCCTCCTGGATCTCCTCGCGCAGCTCCCTGCCGATGATGTCGGGCAGCGAGCCGTCGCGCGGCGGCCGCTTGCCGTCGTGGGACGGGATCGAGCCGAAGTACTTCTCGATCCAGGCGAGCGTCTGGTCCGGGTCGATGTCGCCGACGACGGAAAGCACCGCGTTGTTGGGCGCGTAGTTGGTGCGGAAGAACGCGCGCGCGTCCTCCAGCGTCGCCGCGTCCAGGTCGGCCATGGAGCCGATGGGCGTGTGGTGGTAGGGGTGGCCCTCGGGGTACATGAGCGCGGTGAGGCGCTCGAACGCGGTGCCGTAGGGCACGTTGTCGTACCGCTGGCGGCGCTCGTTCTTGACGACGTCGCGCTGGTTCTCCATCGACTCCTCGTCGAGGGCGGTCAGCAGGGAGCCCATCCGGTCGGCCTCGAGCCAGAGCGCGAGCTCCAGCTGGTGCGCGGGCATCGTCTCGAAGTAGTTGGTGCGCTCGAAGCTGGTGGTGCCGTTGAGGGAGCCGCCCGCGCCCTGTACGAGTTCGAAGTGGCCGTTGCCCTTCACCTGCGCGGAGCCCTGGAACATGAGGTGCTCGAAGAGGTGGGCGAGTCCTGTACGGCCCTTGACTTCGTGGCGGGAGCCGACGTCGTACCACAGGCAGACCGCCGCGACCGGGGTCAGGTGGTCCTCGGAGAGCACCACGCGCAGACCGTTGTCCAGGCGGTGCTCCGTCGCTGTCAGGCCGCCTGATCCGGCCTGCTCGGTGGCCGTGTGACCCATGGGCATGTACGTCCCTTCGCTCGCGATGACTGGTGTTGCGCTGCCAGCCTGCCACTGTATGCAAGCGCGCCGGCGGGCGCCGTGGTTCCCCCGGGGTGAGGACGCCGTCCGTACGCGGCCGGGCATGGCCGGGGGCCGGTCCGCGCCGCGCGCGCCGGGCTCTGCCACCGGCTCGCGCGGGGTGGCGCGCGGCGGCCGACGCACGGGTCGATTCCGGCGTTGTCGGTGGCGCGGTCCACAATGGTCCGTGTCAGCCCCAGAAGTTGTCGTCGTACCCGGCGCGCGCGTCGTCGTACGCGCCCGCACTGTCTCTGTGAAGGAGCCGCAGCAGCGATGGCCCGCCGCAGCACGAAGACCCCGCCGCCCGATGATTTCGAGGAGCGCATCCTCGACATCGACGTGGTCGATGAAATGCAGGCCTCCTACCTCGAATACGCGTATTCGGTGATCTACTCGCGCGCCCTGCCGGACGCGCGGGACGGCATGAAGCCGGTGCACCGCCGGATCGTGTACCAGATGAACGAGATGAGCCTGCGCCCCGACCGCGGCTACGTGAAGTGCGCCCGTGTCGTCGGCGAGGTCATGGGCAAGCTGCACCCGCACGGCGACGCGTCGATCTACGACGCGCTGGTGCGCATGGCCCAGCCGTTCTCGATGCGGCTCCCCCTCGTCGACGGACACGGCAACTTCGGCTCGCTGGGCAACGACGACCCGCCGGCCGCGATGCGGTACACCGAGTGCCGGATGGCCGACGCCACGTCGCTGATGACGGAGTCCATCGACGAGGACACCGTCGACTTCGAGCCCAACTACGACGGCCAGGAGCGCGAGCCGGTCACCCTGCCGGCCGCCTATCCCAACCTGCTGGTCAACGGCGCGTCCGGGATCGCGGTCGGCATGGCGACGAACATGCCGCCGCACAACCTGGGCGAGGTCGTCCAGGCCGCCCGCCATCTCATCAGGCATCCGAACGCGGACCTCGAAGCGCTCATGCGCTTCGTGCCGGGGCCCGACCTGCCGACGGGCGGCCGGATCGTGGGCCTGTCCGGTGTGCACGACGCGTACGCGACGGGCCGCGGCACGTTCAAGATCAGGGCGACCGTCACCGTGGAGGACGTGACGCCGCGCCGCAAGGGACTGGTCGTCACGGAGCTGCCCTTCACGGTCGGGCCCGAGAAGGTCATCGCGAAGATCAAGGACCTGGTCTCCTCGAAGCGGCTCCAGGGCATCGCGGACGTCAAGGACCTCACGGACCGCGAGCACGGGCTGCGGCTCGTCATCGAGATCAAGAACGGCTTCGTGCCGGAGGCCCTGCTCGAACAGCTCTACAAGCTGACGCCGATGGAGGAGTCCTTCGGCATCAACAACGTGGCGCTGGTGGACGGGCAGCCGCTGACGCTGGGCCTGCGGGAACTGCTCGAGGTCTACCTCGACCACCGCTTCTCGGTGGTGCGCAGGCGCAGCGAGTTCCGCCGTACGAAGCGGCGCGACCGGCTGCACCTGGTCGAGGGCCTGCTGGTGGCGCTGGTCGACATCGACGAGGTCATCCGGATCATCCGGTCGAGCGACAACTCCGCACAGGCGAAAGAACGTCTGATGGAGCACTTCTCGCTGTCCGAGATCCAGACGCAGTACATCCTCGACACGCCGCTGCGCCGCCTGACGCGCTTCGACCGGATCGAGCTGGAGAGCGAGCGGGACCGGCTCCACACCGAGATCGACGAGCTCACCGTCATCCTGGAGTCCGACGCGGAACTGCGGAAGGTCGTCTCCGCGGAGCTGGCCGCCGTGGCGAAGAAGTTCGGCACCCCGCGGCGGACGGTGCTGATCGAGGGCGGCGCGTCGGTCGCGGCGGTCCCGGTGCCGCTCCAGGTCGCGGACGACCCCTGCCGGGTGCTGATGTCCTCGACGGGCCTGCTCGCCCGTACCGCGAGCGGTGAGCCGCTGCCCGCGGGGGACGGCAAGCGCGTCAAGCACGATGTGATCGTGTCGGCGGTGCCCGCGACGGCGCGCGGCGAGATCGGCGCGGTGACGTCGACGGGCCGGCTGCTGCGGGTCTCCGTGGTCGACCTGCCCCAGCTGCCGGGGACGCCTGCGGCGCCGAACCTCTCCGGCGGGGCGCCGATCGCCGAGTTCCTCGCGCTGGAGGCCGACGAGGCGGTGGTCTGCCTGACGACGCTGGACGAGTCGTCGCCGGGGCTCGCGCTCGGCACGCTCCAGGGCGTGGTGAAGCGCGTGGTGCCCGACTACCCCTCCAACAAGGACGAGTTGGAGGTGATCACGCTGAAGGAGGGCGATCGGATCGTGGGCGGCGCCGAGCTGCGCACGGGCGAGGAGGATCTGGTCTTCATCAGCTCGGACGCGCAGCTGTTGCGCTATCCGGCGGCGCAGGTGCGGCCGCAGGGCCGGGCGGCCGGCGGCATGGCGGGCATCAAGCTGGCCGAGGGCGCGGAGGTCCTGTCGTTCACGGCGGTGGACCCGTCCGAGGACGGCATGGTGTTCACGGTCGCGGGCTCGCACGGCACGCTGGACGACTCGGCGCGCACGGCGAAGCTGACCCCGTTCGACCAGTACCCGCGCAAGGGGCGCGCGACGGGCGGAGTGCGCTGCCAGCGGTTCCTCAAGGGTGAGGACACCCTCGTCCTGGCCTGGGCGGGCGCGAGCCCGGTGCGGGCGGCGAAGGCGGACGGCTCCGCGGCGGCGCTGCCCGCCCCCGACCCGCGCCGCGACGGCTCGGGCACCCCGCTGACCCACGAGATCACGGTGCTGGCGGGCCCGGCGCACTGACCGGGACGGGGGGGGGCCCCGTTCGGCCCTCCGGCCTTGCGGGGCGTGCGCGTGAGCCATGAGCGAACGGCGCTGCGGCGGCCGGCGCGGTCCTCCAGGCTGGGGCCATGAACGTCATCGAGGTACTTCCGACGCTGCGCATGCTCCGCTTCCCCGTGGGGGCGGCCTATCTGTGGCGCGACGGCGACGAGCTGACCCTGATCGACACCGGCCCCGTGGGGTACGGCGCGCGGATCGGGGAACTGCTCGACGGGCGGCTGCGGCGCATCGTGCTGACGCACTGGCACGAGGACCACACCGGCTCGGCCGCCGAACTGGCCGCCCGCCACGGGGCCGAGGTCGTGGCGCACCGGCTGGAGGCGCCCGTGATCCGGGGGGACGCCGCCGGGGAGCCCGCGGTGCTCGAGGAGTTCGAGGTGCCGATCAGGGCGGCGGTCCCGGCGCTGCCGCCGGCCCCGCCGTGCCGGGTGGACCGGGAGGTGGACGACGGCGATCGGCTGGAGTTCGGCGGCGGTGCGGTGGTCGTCTCTGCGGACGGCCACACGGACGGGTCGATCGCACTCCATCTGCCCGGCGCCGGAGTGCTGTTCACCGGGGACGCGGTCGCCCACGTCGACCACGTCATGATGGGGGTCTTCAACACGGACCGCGCCCGCGCCGTCAGCACGTTGCGCCGCCTGGCCGCTCTGGACTTCGAGACGGCGGTCTTCGGGCACGGCGAACCGATCGTCCACGGCGCGGCGGACGCCCTGCGGAGGGCGGCCGCCGCGACGGAGTGACCGAGGGCCGGGGGCCGGCCGGGGCGCTCGGAAGTGGCCGCGGGGACTGGAGCGACCAGCGGTCCGGGCCGGCGCGGGCCCAGGGGCCGTCAGGCTTCCGGCGACCAGTCCTCCGGCGACGCGACGTAGCGCAGGACGCCCCACATCGCGGACTCGTCAGGCGCCGCCGTCCCGGTGTCCGCGGCGTCCGGCGCCTCGCACGCGGTCAGCGCCCGCGTCAGGCCCTCGCCGTCCATGTCCATCCCGATCAGGACGAGCCGGGTCGCGCACTCCTCCCCCGCCGCCCAGGGCTCGGGGGTGAAGCGCAGGAAACGGCCGACCGCGTGCAGGGCGTACCGGTTGCCCGGGTCCGCGGCGCCGAAGTCGACGTAGCCCTTGATGCGGTAGAGCCCCTCGGGCCTGGCGTCCAGGAACGCCATCAGCCGCCGCGGGTCCATGGGCCGGCGCGAGCTGAATTCCGTACTGTCGTACGCCGCGTGCAGATGGCTTCCGTGGTCCTCGGGCGCGAGCACGTCCTCGAACGACAGCTGGCCGAAGCTCTCGCCCCGGGGGCGCCGGTCCAGCAGCAGTCCGGGGTCGAGGCGGCCGTACGAGACGGCGACCGCCGGTGTGCCGGGCGCCGCGTTCGCGACGGCCGCGGCGACCTTCGCCAGCCCCTCCTCCCCCGCCCGGTCGGCCTTGTTGAGCACGACCAGGTCAGCGACGGCGAGCTGCCGTTCGAGGCTCGGATGGCGCTCGCGCACGGCCTCGTACTCCGCGGCGTCGACCACCTCCACGAGGCCCCCGTAGCGGACGCGCGGATTGTCGGAGGCCAGCAGCATGCGGACCAGCTCGCGGGGTTCCGCGAGGCCGCTGGCCTCGATGACGACCACGTCGATCCCGAGTCCCGGGGCGGTGAGCCGGTCGAGGTACGCGTCGAGCTCGCTCGCGTCGACGGCGCAGCACAGGCAGCCGTCGCCGAGCGAGACCATCGACGAGCCGACCTGGCCCGCCACGGTCATCGCGTCGATCTCGATGGCCCCGAAGTCGTTGACGACGACGCCGATCCTGGTGCCCCTGCTCTCCCGCAGCAGATGGTTGAGGACCGTCGTCTTCCCCGCTCCGAGGAACCCCGTGAGCAGGAGGACCGGGACGGGGCCCGGTCCGGGCGCGGCGGAGAGGGGGTCGGGCT
>NZ_JAIUKE010000190.1 GCF_020176795.1 Streptomyces sp. 8L | reverse complement strand
GTACTCGACGGCGGCCAGGTTTGCGCGGAGAAGAGCAGGGAGCACGTACAAGGCACTGCCAATGTGATTGGGAGGGAGGAGCGGCACGCGCCCGGCAGTTTCACCTACGCGTCCCACCAGGCGATGTTCGCGGGCTTCCTGCCCACACCGGCCCATCAGGGCCCCCATCCCCGGCTGTTCGCGGCACACTTCCCGGGCAGCGAGTCCACGGCGGAGGGCACGTATGTCTTCGAGGGGCCGGACCTCGTCTCCGGGCTCGCCGCGGCCGGCTACCGCACGGTGTGCGTGGGCGGGGTCGGGTTCTTCAACCGGCGCGGCCCGCTGGGCTCGGTGCTGCCCAGCCTCTTCCAAGAAGCGTACTGGGAAACGGAGTTCGGGGTGACCTCGCCCCGTTCGTTCGAGGCGCAGATCGAGCGTGCCGAGCAGGTCGTGGCGCGGCTCCCGGCCGACCGCCGGCTGTTCCTCTTCGTGAACGTGTCGGCACTGCACCAGCCCAACTGGTTCCACCTGCCCGGTGCCACCGCGGCGGCGGGCGACAGCCGAGCCAGCCACGCGGCGGCGCTGGAGTACGTCGACCGCCACATCGGGCGGCTGTTCGACGCGATGAGCGCGCGGCGCCGCTGTTTCGCGATGGTCTGCTCCGACCACGGCACGGCGTACGGCGACGACGGCTGGAGCGGCCACCGCATCGGGCACGCGTCCGTGTGGACCGTGCCGTACGCCCATTTCTTCCTCGACCCGAGGACGGACCCACGAACCCGGACGGAACGATGAACCACGACGTCTCCATGGACCACAGCGTCCGCACGCATCACGACGTCTCGACAGACCACGATGTCCCCACGGACCACGACGTCCCTGCGCATCACAACGTCCCCACGGACCACAGCGTCTCCCGAGACCACCACGTCCCCGGCGATCGCGTCGGCTCGGCGTACGAGGACGGGCCGGTGGACGGCGACGCGACGACCGGCCCGTATCTGAGCCCGTACCAGAACTATGTGTACGCCTATCCGCACAAGACGGCGTACCGCCCGCTCGGCGAGGCACCCCGGCTGCGCGAGGTGTGGGCCGGCGAGCGGCGCGACGCCCTCTCGCTCTACCTGCACATCCCGTTCTGCGAGGTCCGGTGCGGCTTCTGCAACCTGTTCACCAGGATCGGGGCGCCCGACGGACTGACGTCGCGCTACCTGGACGCGCTGGAGCGGCAGGCGATCGCGGTCACCGACGCGCTGGGCGACCGCGAACCCGTGCGGTTCGCCACCGCTGCCTTCGGCGGCGGCACGCCCACCTTCCTCACGGCGCGCGAGCTGGAGCGGCTGTGCGACATCGCCGAGAAGCGGATGGGAGCCGATCTCTCGGCCGTCCCCCTCTCGGTGGAGGCGTCGCCCGCGACGGCGACCCGGGACCGGCTCGCCGTCCTCGCCGAGCGGGGTGCGACCCGCCTCAGCCTCGGTGTACAGAGTTTTGTCGACAAGGAGGCACGGGCGGCGGTCCGCCCGCAGCGCCGCGCCGACGTGGAGGCGGCCCTCGGCCTGATACGGGAGGCGGGCATCCCCGTACTCAACATCGACCTGATCTACGGGATCGACGGGCAGACCGAGGAGACCTGGCGGCACTCGCTGCGGGCGGCGCTCGCCTGGCGGCCCGAGGAGCTCTACCTCTATCCGCTCTACGTGCGCCCGAGGACGGGGCTCAGCCGCCGGGAGCACGCGGACGGCGCCCCCTGGGACGCCCAGCGGCTGCGCCTGTACCGCTACGGGCGCGACCTGTTGCGCGCCGAGGGGTACGAGCAGGTGTCGATGCGGATGTTCCGCCGCCCCGGGGCCCCCGCGCAGGGCCCCGACGACCACGCCTGCCAGACCGACGGGATGGTCGGCCTCGGCTGCGGCGCCCGCTCGTACACCTCCCGCCTGCACTACGCGTCGGACTACGCCGTGGACATGGGCGAGATCCGGACCATCATCGACCGGTACACCGCGACCGCGGACTTCAGTCGGGCCCACCACGGCTTCCTGCTCGACCCGGGCGGCGACGAGCCGCGCCGCCGCCATCTGCTCCAGTCGCTGCTCCAGGCCGCGGGCCTGGACCTCGCACAGTACCGGGCCCGGTTCGGGGCCTCGCCCGCGGACGACTTCCCGGCCGAGCTCGCGGACTTCGCCCGGCGCGGCTGGCTGGACGGCGCGGCGGCGGACGCGGGGCTGCTGCGGCTGACACCCGAGGGGCTCGCGCACTCGGACGCGCTCGGTCCCGCCCTGTTCTCGCCCGCCGTCAGGTCGGCGATGTCCGCGTACGAGCCGAGGTGACGCCGCCGTGGATCTGACCGTCCTCTACCGGGGGCCGCTCGCCTCCTGTGACTACGACTGCCCGTACTGCCCGTTCGCGAAGCGCCGCGACAGCACGGCGCAACTGCGTGCGGACCGTGACGCCCTGGAGCGGTTCACCGACTGGGCGTCGGGGGCGACGGGCGACCGGCTCTCCCTGCTGTTCACCCCGTGGGGCGAGGGCCTCGTCCGGTCCTGGTACCGGCGCGCCCTGACCGGGCTGTCCCATCTGCCGCACGTGGCTCGGGTCGCGATCCAGACCAACCTGAGCTGCCGCACGGACTGGGTGGCGGACGCCGATCCCGCGACGCTCGCCCTGTGGTGCACGTACCACCCGGACCAGACACCGTACGACCGCTTCCTCGCCAAGTGCGCGGACCTGGACGCACGGGGAGTCCGGTTCAGTGTGGGGATCGTGGGGCTGCCGGGACACCTGGGCCACGCGCGCCGGCTGCGCGCCGATCTGCCGCCCCACGTCTATCTGTGGGTCAACGCGGCCGAAGGCCATACGTACACCGACGAGGAGGCCGCCCGCTGGACGGCCCTCGACGCGCTGTTCCCGTACAGCAGGACCCCGCACCGCTCGGCGGGGCTGCCCTGCCGTACGGGCGAATCGGTCGTCTCCGTGGACGGCTCCGGTACGGTGCGCCGGTGCCACTTCGTCCCCACTGAGCTGGGCAATCTGTACGACGGCTCCTACCGGAGCGCCCTGCGTCCGCGCGCCTGCCCGCTCGCGCTCTGCGACTGCCACATCGGCTATGTGCACCTGGAGACACTGCCGCTGTACGACGTGTTCGCCGGCGGTGTGCTCGAACGGGTACCGGCGGTTGTGCCGGCCGTCACACACAGCTTGAGTCGTACACCGATGCCCTAGGGTCGGAAAAAACGCACGGCGTACGCGCCGGCGCCGACGACGGAGGAGCCCCCGTGACACAGGAGTCGCAATACGTCCCTTCGGCCGAGACCGCGACAGGGACAGAGTCCGGGGCGGACCGCGGGGCGGGCCCCCGTCCGGCCGCCGAGGACGAACTGACCGGGGTACGGAACTTCCGCGACGTGGGCGGCCTCCCGGCCGGCGACGGCAGGCGGGTACGGCACGGCGTGCTGTTCCGCAGCGGGCACCTGGCCGCCGCCACCGCTCAGGACGCGGTCTTCCTGTCGTCGCTCGGCCTGCACACCGTCTTCGACTTCCGCAACTCGGCCGACCTCAAGCTGGACGGCCCCGATATCGAGTTGCCGGGCGTACGCAATGTGAACATCCCGCTCAACGACCCCGCTGACGGCGCCGAGTTCTGGAAGCTCGTGCGCCACGGCGATCTGGACCAACTGCGTTCGATCCTCTCGGACGGCAGGGCCGCCGCGCGGATGACCGATTCGTACCGCAGGACCGTCACGGAGCGGACCGCGGAGCACAGCCGGGTGGTGCACGCCGTCGCCGGTGACAGCGTGCCCGTCCTGCTGCACTGCGCGGCGGGCAAGGACCGCGCCGGTGTCACGGTGGCGGTCATCCTGCTCGCACTCGGCATCGGGTACAACGCGATCGAGGAGGACTACCTCAAGTCCAATGCGGCGCACCGGCGTTACCAGGTGCGGCGCGGAGAGGGCGCGGGCGGCGGGTCCTTTGAGATCATGGAGCTGCTCAGCCCGCTGTTCGAGGCGCGCGCCGATTATCTCCGGGCCGCCTTCGACACGATCGAGGAGACCTGGGGCGGCACCGAGCGGTACCTCACCGAGGGGCTCGGCCTCACGCCCGAGACGCGCGAGCGGCTGCGGGCGCGGCTACTGACCGCGTGAGCCCACCTTGAACAGCAGGTAGAGGAAGCCCGCGATGGCGTGGCCCGCGATCAGGTAGGCGAACAGTCTGATCGCGAGTCCGCGCGGCAGGATGCCCACCTTGTGGTTCGGCTTCTGGCTGTCCAGTGGGTCGTGCGACATGGCGACCGCCTCTCGAACGGTGGTGGAGTTCTTCAACGGGGGTGTGTCCCTCAGCGCCGGTGCACGCCGGGAGAGCCGAGGCACAGCTCGCCCGCGGGGCTCTGCAGGAGCGTGTGGACGAAGAGGAGGTCCACCCCCGCGCGCTCGGTGGCCGCGATCCGGTGCGGGACGAGCGAGTCGAAGTGGGCGCTGTCTCCTGGCTCCAGCAGGTGGACGCCGTCGCCGAGGGTGAGCCTGAGGTTTCCGCCGAGCACGTAGAGCCACTCCTCGCCGGGGTGCACCCGGACGAGGTTGCCCTGCGCGCCGTGCTCGACGGTGACCCGCAGCGGCTGCATGGCACGGCCGGGGTTGCCCGCCTGCCGGTAGATCCAGCCGTCCGCCTCGACCGGCTCGGCCCGCGCTCCCCTGACGATCGGGTCACGCTCGGGCGGCATCTCGCCCAGGAGGTCGGAAACGGTCGTACCGTAGATACGGGCGAGGGCCAGCAGCATGGGCAGCGAGGGCTGCCGGTGCCCTGTCTCCAGCCTGGAGAGGTGGGCGGCCGAGAGGCCGGCGCGCACGGCGGCGGCCTCCAGGGTGAGCCGGCGGCTGCGGCGCAGCTCCCGCAGGCGCGGTGCGACGTCGGGCAGCGGCTCGTCGAGCGGCGGTCCCGCCGCCGCTTCGGAGACTCCGGAGGTGCTCATGCCTCCATTGGGCCAAAAACTTTCCTCCGAGGCAAATATATTGCCTCGGAGGTAAAAGCCCCGATGAGGGTCCTGCCCCGGCCCCGCTTCGGCCGGCGGCCCTCCGGGTTGCCGGTTACCGGTTGGCCACCGCCTGCTTGACGAGGGTCTTGCCGAAGTCCCACATCAGGCCGCCGCCGCCATGGGCGTCGTCCATGACGGCGGTGAACGCCTCCACGAACCGGTCGACCTCCGGCTCGCCGATGGTCAGCGGCGGGATGAGCTTGATCACTTCGAGGAAGTCGCCGGAGACCTGGGTCAGGATGCGGTGCTTCTGGAGCAGCGGTACGACGACCATCTGCGCGAACAGGCCCTTGCGGGCGGCCTGGAGCATGGTCCAGCGGCTGCGCAGCTTGAGCGAGTTCGGCCGGCCGAACTCGATGCCGATCATCAGGCCCCGGCCGCGCACGTCGTGCAGCAGCTCGTACTTCGGGATGAGGTCGGTCAGCCGCTGCTTGAGCAGGTCGCCCGTGCGGCGGGCGTTCTCGACCACCTTGTCGTTCTCCATCACGGAGAGCACGGCAAGACCCGCCGCCATGGCCTGCGCGTTCGCCCCGAAGCTCGCCGAGTGCACCAGCACGCGGTCCATCGAGGAGTAGACCTTCTTGAAGATCCAGTCCTTGCCGAGCGTCGCGCTCACCGGGACGTACCCGCCGGACAGCGCCTTCGCCACGCAGACGAGGTCGGGCTCGACGCCCGCCTCGTGCTGGTAGGCGTAGAACGCGCCGGTCCTGCCCATGCCCGTCTGCACCTCGTCGGCGATCAGCAGCGCCTTGTGCTTGTGCAGCAGGTCCTGGGCGGCGCGCAGGAAGCCGGGCGGGGTCTCGTGCACGCCCTTGCCCTGGATCGGCTCCACGACGAAACCGGCGACGTCGCCCTTCTTGAGCTCCCGCTCCAGCGCGTCGAGGTCACCCAGCGGGATGGCCGTGTCGGGCAGCAGCGGGGCGAAGCCGTCCCGGAAGCTGTCCTCGCCGTTGACGGAGAGGGACCCCGTGGTCAGGCCGTGGAAGGCGTGCGACGCGTACAGGACGCGCTTCTTGCCGGTGGCGTACCGGGCGAACTTCAGCGCGGTCTCCACCGCCTCGGTACCGCTGTTGCCGAAGAACACCCGGTCCAGGTGCGGGCTGTGGGTGAGCAGTCGCTCGGCGAGGAGCCCCGGCAGGGGCTGGCAGTCGAAGCGGGTGAGGTCGGCGAGCGAGGCGTCCAGCACGTCGTGCAGGGTCTTGCGCACCACCGGGTGGTGGCGGCCGAGGCCCATGACACCGAAGCCGGCGAGCATGTCGAGGTAGTCGTTGCCCTCCGCGTCCCAGAAGTGGGCGCCCTCGGCCCGCTCGTAGAACTTGTCGAAGCCGATGGTGTGCAGCATGCGGGGCAGCTGCGGGTTCACGTACTTGGCGTGCAGCTCGTACCGTTCCGCGCCGCGCTCGGCGAGGAGCGTGGCCAGGTCGAAGTCCTTCGGTTCCGCGACGGGCGCGGGCCCGGTACGCGGAGCGGGCTCCCTGGCTTCGGTGGGCTGGGTCATTGCGCATTCTCCTTGCGTGCCAGCGCGGCACTGATACGTCCCGCGATCTCGACCGGGGTGAGGCCGATGTCGGCCAGCAGCTCGTCGCGCCTGCCGTGGGCGAGGAACTGCTCGGGGATGCCGAAGGTGCGCAGCGGTACGTCGCACCCGGCGTCGCGCAGTGTCTGCGCCACCGCCCAGCCGACGCCGCCGGTGCGGCTGTTGTCCTCCACGACGGCGACGATCCGGTGCCGCTCGGCGAGCGGTGCGAGCTGCTCGTCGAGGGGCTTGACCCAGCGTGGGTCGACGACGGTGCAGCCGAGGCCGCGCGCCTCGAGCAGTTCCGCGGTGTGCAGGCACACGGGGGCGAGGGCGCCCGCCGACACCAGGAGCACGTCGGTCTTCTCGCTCCGGCGCAGGACGTCCATGCCACCGAGGCGGTCCACCGCGGGCACGGGCTCGCCCACCGGCTCCTTCGGGAAGCGCACCACGGTCGGCGCGTCGTCGACGGCGACGGCCTCCCGCAGCTGTGCGCGCAGCTGTCCGGCGTCGCGCGGTGCCGCGATCCTGAGGCCCGGCACCATCTGGAGCACCGACATGTCCCACATGCCGTTGTGCGAGGCGCCGTCGCTGCCGGTCACACCGGCCCGGTCGAGCACGAACGTCACACCGCAGCGGTGCAGCGCCACGTCCATCAGGACCTGATCGAGGGCGCGGTTGAGGAAGGTGGCGTACACCGCAAAGACCGGGTGCAGGCCGCCGGTGGCGAGAGCGGCGGCGGAGGTCGCCGCGTGCTGCTCGGCGATGCCGACGTCCCAGACGCGGTCGGGGAAGCGCTCGGCGAACTTCGTGAGCCCCACCGGGTGCAGCATGGCGGCCGTGAGGGCGACGACGTCGGAGCGCTCCTCGCCGATGGCGGTGATCTCGTCGGCGAACACCGAGGTCCAGGACGGCCGGCTCGGGGCGAGCGGCTCGCAGGTGAGCGGGTCCATCGCGCCGACGGTGTGGAAGTGGTCGGCCTCGTCCCGCAGGGCGGGCGGGTAGCCGCGGCCCTTCTCCGTGAGGCAGTGCACGAGGACCGGGCCGGAGAATCGCTTCGCCTTGTGCAGCGCCGCCTCCACGGCGGCCTCGTCGTGGCCGTCGACCGGGCCGAGGTACTTGATGCCGAGGTCCTCGAACATGCCCTGCGGCTGGAAGGCGTCCTTGAAGCCCTTCTTCGCACCGTGCAGCGATCCGTAGAGCGGCTTGCCGACCACCGGTGTGTTGCGCAAGACGTCCTTGCCCCAGGCGAGGGCCCGCTCGTAGCCGTCCGTGATGCGCAGCGTCGCGAGGTGGGCGGCGAGACCGCCGATGGTGGGGCCGTAGCTGCGCTCGTTGTCGTTGACGACGATGATCAGCGGCCGGTCCCTGGCTGCTGCGATGTTGTTCAGCGCCTCCCAGGCCATGCCGCCGGTGAGCGCGCCGTCCCCGATGACCGCGACGACGTGGGCGCCGCTGCCCCGCACCTCGCCCGCCTTGGCGAGGCCGTCGGCCCAGCCGAGCACGGTGGAGGCGTGCGAGTTCTCTATGACGTCGTGCTCGGACTCGGCGCGCGACGGGTAGCCGGACAGTCCGCCCTTGCCGCGCAGCTTGGAGAAGTCCTGCCGGCCGGTGAGGAGTTTGTGGACGTAACTCTGGTGGCCGGTGTCCCACAGGATGCGGTCGACGGGTGAGTCGAAGACCCGGTGCAGGGCGATGGTGAGCTCCACCACGCCGAGATTGGGTCCGAGGTGGCCGCCCGTCCTGGCCACCGCCTGGATGAGGAACTCCCTGATGTCCTCCGCGAGTTCGTCGAGCTCACCCTCGCCCAACGCCTTGAGATCGCGTGGCCCTCGAATGGTCTCAAGGATCGACACGCTCGGCCCCCTCTCGGATCGTCCACCGCCGCACGGGTCACGGGTGCCCCGGGCGGCACCCCGTATCCTCCACCGGCTCGGTGGGATGGCTTGCTGTCCGCCCGCTCCACGGGAGCCCCGCACCGTGCGGGGCTCCCGTGCGGGATGGTGTCAGCGGGTACCCGCGACCGTCTCGCGCGCAGCGCGGATGGTCTCCTTCAGGGACCCCATGGTGGCGAGTACGGCGGTGGGCTCGTAGCCGCAGTGCGCCATGCAGTTGTCGCACCGCGAGTCCTTGCCCCGGCCGTACTTGTCCCAGTCGGTCTCCTCGATGAGCTGCCGGTACGTGGGCACGTACCCGTCGGCCATCAGGTAGCACGGCCGCTGCCAGCCGAACAGCGAGTAGTTCGGAATGGCCCAGGCGGTGCAGGCGAAGTCCGCCTTGCCTTCGAGGAAGTCCAGGAAGAGCGGCGAGTGGTTGAGCCGCCACCGGTTCCTGTTGCCGTCGCCGAACGCCTTCTTGAACAGCTCGCGGGTCTGCGTGACGCCCAGGAAGTGGTCCTGGTCGGGCGCCTTCTCGTAGGCGTACGCGGGCGAGATCATCATCTCGTCGACCTTGAGGTCGTCGTTGAGGAAGTTCAGCACCTCGACGATCGTCGACGCGGTGTCGGTGTTGAAGAAGGTGGAGTTCGTGGTGACCCGGAAGCCGCGCCGCTTGGCCTCCTTGATGGCGGCCACGGCCTCGTCGAACACACCTTCCTTCGCGACCGACTCGTCGTGGCGCTCCCGCATGCCGTCGATGTGGACCGTGAAGGTGAAGTACGGGGAAGGCTTGAACTTGTCGAGCTTCTTGCGCAGCAGCATGGCGTTGGTGCACAGGAAGACGTACTTCCTCTTGGCCACCAGCTGCCGGACGATCTCGTCGATCTGCGGGTGCATCAGCGGCTCGCCGCCGGCGATCGAGACCATCGGGGCGCCGGACTCCAGCACGGCGCCGACGGCCTGGGCGACCGGCATGCGCTGCTTGAGCACGCCCGCGGGGTGCTGGATCTTGCCGCAGCCCTCACATTTCAGATTGCACGCGAACAGGGGCTCAAGCTCCACGATGAGCGGGAACTTGTCCCGCTTGCGGAGCTTCTGTTCGGCAAGGTACGTCCCGACCCTGATGGTCTGACGAAGCGGCATAGCCATCTGGCTCACCTCCTGGGGAGCAGCAAAGAACGGTGCCATTCATAGAAAACCGGAAGGACGGCACGAAGGACGCGGAAGGCTGATATTCCTCCGCGCACCGTGCCGATCCGGACGAGCTCGTGCTCCGGAGCGTCCACGACCACACGTACGGCCGCAACCGGGCGGGGCCCGGCCTCCAGAGCGGTGCGGAGCGTCGTGGCGGACTCCATGTCCACCCCGACGGCTCCAGTGGTGCGCAGTTCGGCCCGTTCCTGGCCGCGTACCACATGGTCCGAACCGGTCAGCGGACCGGTGTGGACCGTGTGTCCGGGCAGTGCCCGTGACAGCGCCTCGAAGAGCATCTCGGCGCCCGTGCAGGGGGTGACCCCGCGCGCGTCCCGGGTCTCGTCGGCGACGATCAGGTCCCCCGGGCTCATGCCCGGGGTGAGACCGGCACAGAAGCCGGACGCGATGACCGCCGCGTCCCTGTGCCGGTCCTCGCCCACCGCGTTCTTCACGGCGCGTTCGGCGTTGGCGGGGCCCATGCCCGTCCGCAGTACGGTGACGGGCCCCGCGGGCTCGCCACGCCTGCCGCGCAGCGCGAACCGCTCGATGCCGAGGGCGCAGGCGATCAGCAGCGAGCCGTGCGGTCCGTCGGGGCGGGCATCCGGAACGCCGGTCATCAACCCGCCTGGAGGGCTCGGCCGGCGAGGGGCTCCCCGTGGACGTAACGGCCGAGCGCCGTCAGCGGGAACACCTGCCGGTAGAGGTGGTAGTTGATCGAGAAGTCCCAGGGGAAGCCGGTGCCGGTGAAGTAGGGCTCGTCCCACGAGCCGTCCTCCAGCTGGGTCGAGGCGAGGAAGGCGATGCCGCGCTCGACGGCCGCGCTCTCCCGCTCGCCCGCGGCGAGCAGCGCCAGCAGCGCCCACGCGGTCTGGGACGCGGTGGAGGCGCCCTGCCCGATCCACTTCTCGTCGGTGTAGGAGCGTTGGTCCTCGCCCCAGCCGCCGTCCTCGTTCTGCACGGACTCCAGCCAGGTCACCGCGCGCCGGACGGCGGGGTGGGTGCCGGGCAGCCCCGCCGCGGTCAGCGCGGGCACCACGCATCCCGTGCCGTACACGAAGTTCGTGCCCCAGCGGCCGAACCAGCCGCCGAACGTCTCCTGTTCGGCGAGCAGCCACTCGACACCGCGCCGGGTCGCGGGGTGGTGCGACTTGCCCTCGTACGCCAGCATCTCCACGACGTGCGCCGTGACGTCGGCCGACGGCGGGTCGATGACCTCGCCGAAATCGCAGAAGGGCAGCCTGTTGGGGAACGGGCTCATGTTGTCCGCGTCGAACGCGGCCCAGGCGCCGTTCTTCGACTGCATCCCGAGCGTCCAGCGGGTGCCCCGGCTGACCGCGTCCTCCAGCTTGCCGCCGTCGGGGTGGTTCACCCGGCGCAGCGCGAGGATGACCTCCGCTGTGTCGTCGATGTCCGGGTAGTTGTCGTTGTGGAATTCGAACGCCCAGCCGCCGGGGGCCAGCGAGGGCCTGCGGACCGACCAGTCACCCGGACGGGCGATCTCCTCGTCGATCATCCAGCTCGCCGCCTTGACCATGGCGGGGTGGTCGGCCGCCACGCCGGCGTCGGCGAGCGCGATGGTCGCGAGGCAGGTGTCCCACACCGGGGACTGGCACGCCTCGATCATCCGGGCGCCGTCCTCGCGCCAGACCGCGAAGCGGTCGAGGGAGGCGAGCCCCGCGCTCATCACCGGGTGCTTGAGGTCGTAGCCCAGCAGATGCAGCGCCATCAGGGAGTAGACGGCGGGCGGCTGGATGCCTCCCCAGCAGCCGTCGTTCTCCTGCCTCTCGATGATCCAGCGGGACGCGGCCCGCATCGCGGCGCGGCGCAGCCGGCGCGGCGCGAACGCGCGGTAGGCGTGCAGCGCCTTGTCGAGGCGCTGGAACGCTCCATCCCAACTGGCCACCTTGGCAAGGGGCTTGGCCGGGTTGGGGTCGGCGGCATCGGTGTGCAGCTCGTCCAGGGGGAAGGGTGCGGGACGGACGGGGCGGATGGCGCCCACCACGGTCAGCGGCACGATGGTCTGCCGGGCCCAGCAGCCGAAGTCGTAGACGTTGAGCGGGAGCCACTTGGGGAAGAAGATCACTTCCGGCGGCATCTCGGGCAGGTCGTCCCACTTCCACCAGCCGAACAGCGCCAGCCAGATGCGGGTGAAGACACGGCTCGCCGCGATGCCGCCCTGCTCGCGCACCCATGCGGAGGCGCGCGCCATGTGCTCGTCCTCCGGCGCGTCGCCCGCGAGCCGCAGCGCGACGTACGCCTCGATCGTGGCGGACAGTTCGCCGGGGCCGCCGTGGAAGGTGGCCCAGGTGCCGTCGGCACGCTGCTCGCCCCGGATGAACAGGGCCGCCGCTTCGGTGGTGTGTGCGTCCCGGATGCCGAGGAACTGACGCAGCAGCAGGTCCTCCGCGTCCATCGTCACATTGGTTTCCAGGTCGCCCTTCCACCAGCCGGCCGCGTCCTGGCGTCCGAGCAGGTGCTCGACACCCCGGAGGGTGGCCTGCTCGGCGGCCGCCCTCACTTCTCCGGCCGTGGCGGTGGTGGCCGGTACGCCCGCCGAAGCGGCCTTGGAGCCCAGGGACCCCGCGCTCCCGTCGGTCGTCGCTGTCATAACTTCCCCTCCGTGCAGTGTTGCTTCTGCTGTGCTGGGGTCTTTGCCGTCCGTCTCCGGGCGTGCGACCGGACCGGACGGCGACTGCTCAGGTCAACCCCCAGAAAGGGCAGATATGGGAATAGTGATCATCTCTCTCGTACGACGACGAAGTCGGCGAGCGCCACGAACTGCGCCCGGACTTCTTCCGGCATGTCCACTCCCGCCAGGGCTTCCACCGCGACGGCGTGCTGCCGGCGAGCCTCCTGGGAGGTCCACTCCCGACCGCCGGCCTCTTCGATCAGCGCTGCGCGGGTAGCGAATTCTTCCTCGGAGAAGGTCTCGAAATCATTGCTTTTCGCGTCGGCGGCCAGGAGTTCGCCAAGTCGCCGCGACGCGGGGTTGTCCGCGGCGAGCGCGGCCACCACCGGAAGGGACTTCTTGCGCTGCCTCAGGTCGCTCCAGGTCTGCTTCCCCGTGGAGTCGGGGTCGCCCCAGATGCCGAGCAGGTCGTCCACGGCCTGGAAGGCGAGGCCGAGGTGGTGGCCGTACGACTCCAGCAGGTCGGCCGTACGGTCGTCGGCGCCGCCGAGTACCGCGCCGATGGACGAGGCACAGGCGAGCAGCGCGCCCGTCTTGTTCCCCTCCATCGTCAGGCACTCCTCGACGGTGACCCGTTCGCGGTGCTCGAAGGAGATGTCCTGCGCCTGTCCGTCGATCAGCTTGCGGGTGGCGCTGGTCAGCCGGCGCGTCGCACGTCCGGCCTCGGGGCTGCCGAGCTCCAGCAGGATCTCGTTGGCCAGCGCGAACAGCGCGTCGCCCACCAGGATCGCCTGGGCGGGGCCGTGCACCTTCCACACCGTGTCGCGGTGCCTGCGCTGCTCGTCACCGTCCATCAGGTCGTCGTGCAGCAGCGAGAAGTTGTGCACCAGCTCCACGGCGACCGCGCCGGGCACGCCCTGCTCGGGTGCGGCGCCCGCGGCCTGGGCGGACAGCAGCGCGAGCGCGGGCCGCACGGCCTTGCCGCCGTCACCGTCGGCGGGCTTGCCGGTCGCGTCGATCCAGCCGAAGTGGTACGCCGAGACGGTGTCCATGGGCGGCGCCAGCCGGTCGACGGCCGCGCGCAGCACCGGGGTCGCAAGGCTCCGCCCGCGATCGAGCAGCGCGTTGACGTCCGCGGTGTCGACAGCCATGTCTGCCGGGGGCACAGTCGGCACGGTCTCTCCTCTTGTTCCAGTACTCGTAGATGCGGTACCCGGGCTCATGCCGCCTCCTCCAGTGGGTGTGCGTGGGGGCGGCCGAGCTCGGTCAGGGCGGCACCCGCGGCGTCGAGGCCGCTGCGCACAGCGCCCTCCATGGTCGCGGGCCAGCCGGTCGCGGTCCACGAACCGGCCAGGAACAGTCCCGGCGCGTCGGTACGGGCCGTGGGACGCAGCCGCCCCACACCCGGTGCTGGGGCGAAGGTCGCCGTGCGTTCCCGGGTGACGAAGAAGTCCCGTACGACGGCGCCGCGCGCGGCGGGCAGCAGCCGTTCCAGTTCGGGAAGATAGCGCTCTCTCAACTGCGCCACAGGTGTGTCGATCTCGTCCTGCGCGGCCGACTGGGACAGCGCCAGGTACTGGCCGTCCGTCAGGCCGGAGGCCTCGGTGCGGTCGAACACCCACTGCACGGGCGAGCCGAGCGCCGTGAAGAACGGCCTCCGCAGGACCCGGCGGTCGTAGAGAACGTGGACGTTGAGGATCGGCGCGGTGTCGATGGCGAGGAGCCGGCCGGGGTCGGCGATCGCGCCCTCGGGCAGCAGGGCGTGCGCCTCGCGCTGCGCGACGGCGAGGATGACGGTGTCCGCTTCGAGGGTCTCGCCGTCGAGGCGCACCTGATAGCCGCCCTCGGGACGGCGGTCGATGCCCGCGACGCGGGTGCGCAGTGCGGTGGTGACGCCCGCGTCGGCCAGCGCCTTCCTCGCGAGGGTGTCGTGCAGTTCGCCGAGCGGGACCCGCGCCCAGCCGATGTCGGCGGCGCCCGGCTCGGTCAGCAGGCCCGTCTTGAACACCTTGGCGGCGAGCCCCAGCGAGCTGTGCGCCGCGGTGGCGTTGAGCGTGGCCACACCGACGAGGTCCCACAACGCCTCGACGGTGCGCGGCGACTGGCCGTGGCGGTGCAGCCAGGTGGCGAAGTCGACGTCGTCGAGCGCCGGGTCGTCGGGGTCGAGTTTCCGCAGCGCCAGGGCGGCGCGGCCCACCGACGCCCGCTCGGCGAGCGAGAGATGGGGGTAGAGCGCGAGGCCCGCGGTCAGGTGCAGCGGTACGGGAAGGCCGTTGCGGCGCAGCCTGCCCAGGCGCGGCCGGGCGCCGCCGACGTCGAGCACGGGAACGTCGAGCCGGTCCTGGAGGGGTGCGAGCGCCGCGCCCCCGACCCGGTCGAGGAACCACCGGTATGCCGTGCAGCAACGCAGGTAGACATGCTGCCCGTTGTCCACCGTCAGGCCGCCGCGCCGGAACGAGAAGGCGAGGCCGCCCAGGCGCGGACGGCCCTCGGCCAGGGTGACGTTGAGTCCCGCCTCGGCCAGGCGGAGGGCTGCGGTGATCCCCGCGAGCCCTCCGCCGATCACTACGGCTTGGCCGGAGACCGGGTCGTCGGCAGGCGTCATGCGTGCTCCCCTCGCACGGTCACGATCAGGGACGCGGCCGGGTGGGCGGGGGTTGCCGTGCGGGCGTGCGGGTGCGAGCCATCGGCGATGTGCCGCATCAGCCGCGCCCCCTGGTGGTCCGTCGTGAGATGTGGCGGGCGTCGAGACCGGAGAGCCCGCGCACGGCAACATACGCCTTCTCGTGCCCCGGGAGTGACACCCGCCCCCTCAGTACCGCCTCCGGGTCGCGCTCGATGCGGTCGAGCAGGCGCCGGTAGATGCCCGCCATGGCGGCGACGCACGCTCCGCTGCGCCGGTCGAGGAGCGGCAGCAGCTGGTAGCCCTCGGCGAACAGCCGCCGGGCCCTGCGCGCCTCGAAGTGGATGAGGGCCGCGAAGTCGGAGCCCGCGGGCGGGGTGGCGCTGTGGAAGCCGGCCGAGCAGCCGAACTTGGCGAGGTCGTCCGCCGGGAGGTACGTACGGCCGTTGCCGGCGTCCTCGCGCACGTCGCGCAGGATGTTGGTCAGCTGGAGCGCGAGGCCGAGGGTGTCCGCGTGGGCGAAGGCGCGCTCCGAGGTGGCGGCCGGGCCGCCGCCGAACACACCGAGCGAGAGCCGGCCGATGGCGCCCGCGACACACCGGCAGTAGACGCGGAGTTCGTCCCATGTCTCGTACGTCTCGCCGTGCACGTCCATCAGGACGCCGTCGATGAGTTCGTCGAGCGCGTCGATCGGGATGGGGAAGCGGCGTGCCGTGTCGGCGAGGGCGACGGCGACCGGGTCGGTGTCGTCCTCCTCCACGGTGCCCTTGCGCACCCGGTCGAGGAGGACACGGGTCTCCTTGAGCCTGGCCTCCTTGGTCTCGGCGTCGAGCGTCCCGTCGCCGATGTCGTCGACCCGGCGCGAGAGCGCGTACAACGCCGACATGGCCTGCCGCTTGGCCGCGGGCAGCAATCTGATGCCATAGGCGAAGTTCCGGGCCTGCTGCCCGGTCACCGCCTCGCAGTAGCGGTAGGCCGCCTGTACCGGCGCGGACGACATGGGTGTCTGTCCCTCCACGTTCCGGCTCACCCCTCTCTGTGCGCACTTCGCAAGGCGGCTCCCACCTCGCGCAGCAGCCGTGCCTTGGTGGGTTTGGGCGGGCCGGGGAGCACATCGTGCCCGGCGGCCGCGATCGAAGCGAGGGCGGCGCGCCCTCCCGCCACGAATCCGGCGAGCAGCAGCCTGAGCCTGCCGTGGACGCTGCCCACCAGGCCCGCGCCCTCGTCCAGCAGGTCCCTGGCGCGCTCCGCCTCGAACGCGATCAGCGTACGCACCGACGCGTTCGCCGTCGCGGCGGCCAGGTCCGCCTCGCTGACGCGGAACCGCTTCATGTCCTCGGCCGGCAGGTAGATCCGGTCCCTGCCGAGGTCCTCCGCGACGTCCTGGAGGTGCTCGACGATCTGCAGCGCAGTGCAGACGGCGTCGGAGCGCCGTACGCGCTCGGGCGTCTCGGTGCCCGTGATGCCGAGCACCAGCCGGCCCACCGGGTTGGCGGAGAGCTCGCAGTAGGCGAGCAGGTCGTCATAGGTCTCGTAGCGCCGTACGAGCTGGTCCTGGCGGTTGGCGCCGATGAGCCCGAGGAACGGCTCCGGCGTGAGTCCGCGGTTTCGCACGGTGGGGACCAGCGCGTTCAGCAGCGGGTGCCCGGGCGCGGGGCCCTCGGCGTCGAAGACGCGCCGCAGGTCGGCCTCGAAGGCGTCGAGCATGACACCGCGGTCGCCGGCCTGCGCCGGGTCCACACCGAGGTGGCGGGCGTCGGCTCCGCCGGGGGCGAGATCCCCGTCCCCGATGTCGTCGACGAGGCGGGAGAACCCGTAGACGGCCATCAGGTCGTCACGCCATGCACGGGGCAGGAAAAAGGGGGCAACGGGGAAATTCTCGTCCGTCGCCTTGTCCAGTGTGTCGCGCGCGGAACCTTCACCACGCCTCTGCCGACCCGTCACAGCGGAGTTCCCAATACGGGGACGGCGTAATCCTCGCAGAGCCGGAGATTTTCCGTCATTTCCGTCATATCTCCCGTTCTACACTGCCGACCGAATACATCCCATTTCGGACACGCCGCCCGTTCCTCCTGAGCAATCACCGCCGAGGCAGGCGAGGTACTCAGTGGGAATCACCCCACTTGCCGTGAATTCAGAACCAGCTCAGCTTACGTTGTACAACGGGAACGGTCGCGTCCGGGGTGTTGAGCGCATTACAAGAACGCAGCGATCCGCGCCAACGCTTCCCCCACGGGCCCGACTTGACCCGCCCTTGACGATCAGGGCGCCGCCGGGGACAGGCGAAGGCCCCCGCCGCAGTGCTCGGCAGGGGCCCGCGAACGCCGTGGGGACCGCCTACTTGCCGGTCTCCTTCTCGTACGCCCGCAGCACCTCTTCGGTGGGTCCGTCCATCAGCAGTTCGCCCTTCTCCAGCCACAGCACGCGGTCGCAGGTGTCCCTGATGGACTTGTTGCTGTGACTGACGAGGAACACCGTGCCGGCTTCCTTCCGCAGTTCCCTGATGCGTTCCTCGGAGCGCACCTGGAACTTGCGGTCACCGGTCGCCAGAGCTTCGTCGATCATCAGCACGTCGTGGTTCTTCGCGGCGGCGATGGAGAAGCGCAACCGGGCGGCCATACCGGACGAGTAGGTACGCATCGGAAGCGTGATGAAGTCGCCCTTCTCATTGATGCCGGAAAAGTCGACGATCTGCTGGTACCGGCTCTTGACCTCCTCCCGGGACATGCCCATGGCGAGGCCGCCGAGGATCACATTGCGCTCACCCGTCAGGTCGTTCATCAGCGCCGCGTTCACACCGAGGAGCGAGGGCTGGCCGTCGGTGTAGACCTTGCCGCGCTCCGGCGGCAGCAGGCCCGCGATCGCCCGCAGCAGCGTGGACTTGCCCGAGCCGTTCGAGCCGATCAGCCCGATCGCCTCACCCCGGTAGGCGGTGAACGTGACACCGCGCACCGCGTGCACCTTGCGCACCCCGCGCGACTCGCCCTTGTCCCGGCGCAGGATGCGGCTCATCGCCGCCGTCGCGCTGCCCTTGCCGCGGCTTCCGCCGTTGACGCGGTACACGATGTGGACGTCGTCCGCGATGACGGTGGGCACACGGTCCACCGGGTCCGGCTTGTCCAGAGAAATGTCAGCCACGGCCGTACTGCTCCTCAGCCTTCCAGAAATAGATGAACCCGGCGACGCCCAGGAGCGCCGCCCACCCCAGGCCGTAGAGCCAGACGTGTTCGGGCAGGTTCTGTGCACCGTAGCCGTGGATCAGCGCGTAGCGCACCAGGTCCATGTAGACGGCGAGCGGATTGTGCTGCAACGCGACTTTGATCCAGTCCGGCTTCCCCTCCAGCATGACCGGGATCGAGTACATGACCCCCGACGCATACATCCAGGTGCGCATGACGAAGGGCATCAGCTGCGCGAAGTCCGGCGTCTTGCTGCCCAGCCGCGCCATCACCATCGTGAGGCCCACGTTGAAGACGAACTGAAGGGCGAGCGCCGGCACGACGAGCACCCAGCGGGGCGCTGGATAGCTGCCGAAGGCGACGGCCGCCGCGACCAGGATGACCATCGAGTACAACAGCTGCTGGAGCTGCTGGATGGCGATGGACACCGGCAGCGAGGCGCGCGGGAAGTGCAGGGCCCGCACGAGGCCGAGGTTGCCTGAGATGGCCCGCACGCCCGCGGTCACGGAGCTCTGCGTGAAGTTGAAGATGAACACCCCCGTGACCAGGAACGGGATGAACACGTCGTGCGGGATGCCCTTCCGGGTCCCCAGGATCAGTCCGAAGATCAGGTAGTAGACGCAGGCATTGAGCAGCGGGGTCACCAGCTGCCACACCTGGCCCAGCTTGGCCTGGCTGTACTGGGCCACCAGCTTCGCGCTGCTGAAGGCCACGATGAAGTGCCGCCGGCCCCACAGCTGCCGCAGATAGTCGGGCAGCGGGGGCCGCGCGCCGCTCACGGTGAGCCCGTACCGCGCGGCGAGCTCCGAGGGGGGAGGTCCGTCGCCTGGGGACGGGTGGGCGCTCGTCACGTTCGCACCGTCCTGTCCTTCGTCGGTCGTGGTTACGGGAAGGACGCCGCGCCGGGGACGCTTCCGGAACGACGCCATGCGGGGAAGCCCTTCAGCGCAGCCTGCTCGACGCCAGGATGGACACCAGGTGCAGCACGGTCTGCACGACCGCCACGGCGGCGAGCACCGCGACACCCAGACGGGTGAAGAACAGGCCGCTGCCGGTGACGCCGCACGCGTCCAGGACGGCCGCCAGCAGGATGAACAGGCTCGCCTCGATGCCGCCCACCAGACGGTGGAACCGCAGCGCGGCCGCCGCCCGCCGGGCCAGCGCGAGCCCGGAGGAGCGGGGCGCGGACGCCTCGTCCCGCACGGCGGGCAGGCCGCTGCGCTGCCGGGCCACGTCGACGAGGTCGGTCTCCGCCTTGACGAGGATCGCGCCGAGCGCCGCCAGGGTGCCGAGGAAGGCCCACAGCCAGTTCGCGGCGTGGCCCTGCTGGTGGAACACGTCGGCCGCACGTACGCCGAACCCCGCCAGCAGCGCTGCCTCGCACAGGTAGTGGCCGATCCGGTCCAGGTAGACGCCGGTCACGGAGGTCTGCTTCCGCCACCGGGCGACCTCGCCGTCGACGCAGTCGAGCAGCAGGTAGACCTGGAAGAGCACCACGGCGAGGATCGCGCCGAGCAGACCCGGCACCAGCAGGACCGCGCCGCCGAGCACGCCCGTGACCACCATGAGGTACGTGAGCTGGTTGGGCGAGACGCGGGTGTTCACCAGGTACGGGTCGATGTGGAGCGAGACCTCCCGCATGTACAGGCGGCCGGCCCAGTGCTCCCCGCTGCGCCGGTCCTTCACCCCGGCGGGGTGGACGACCGGACGCAGTTCAGCTACGGATGGTCTTGGCATGGTCGGCGTAAGCGTCCCTGATCTGGTCGGTGGACAGGTCGAGGTGTTCGAGGATGGTGAACCGCCCCGGCCTGGTCTGCGGCGCGTAGTCGACGGCCGTCACGAACTCCTCCGCCGTGAAGCCGATCTCCTCGGGCAGGACGGGCAGGCCGTGGCGGCGCAGGACGCTCGCGAACAGCCGCGCCTGCTCGTGCGCGCCGCGCAGGTGCATGGCGAAGGCCGCGCCCATGCCGACCTGCTCGCCGTGGGAGGCGCGGCGCTTCGGGTACAGCAGGTCGAAGGCGTGGCAGATCTCGTGGCAGGCGCCGGACGACGGGCGGCTGTCGCCGCTGATCGACATGGCGATCCCGGTCAGGACCAGCGACTCGGCGAGCACGGTCACGAAGTCGTCGTCGCCCACGCCGCCGGGGTGGCGCAGCACCGCCTCCCCCGCCTGCCGGGCCATGGCCGCCGCGAGCCCGTCGACGGGCTCGCCCGTGACGGTGTGCGAGAGCTCCCAGTCCGCAAGCGAGGACAGGTTGGAGATCGCGTCGCCGATGCCGGAGCGTACGAACCGGGCGGGCGCCTCGCGGATCACGTCGAGGTCGATGACCACGGCGATGGGCGTCGGAACCCCGTACGAGCCGCGGCCGTTGTCGTTGTCGAGGGTCGCGACCGGCGAGCAGAGCCCGTCGTGCGACAGGTTGGTGGCGACCGCGACCATGGGCAGGCCCACGCGGGCCGCCGCGTACTTGGTCGCGTCGATGATCTTGCCGCCGCCGAGGGCGACGACGGCGTCGTAGCGGCTGCCCTTGATGTCGTCGGCGAGCCGGACGGCGGCGTCGATCGTGCCGTCCGCGACCTCGTACCAGTCGGCGCCGGGCAGTCCGGGCGCGAGCCGCGCGCGCAGCGCCTGGCCCGATCCACCGCTTATGGCGAACGCGAGCCGGCCGGACGCGGAGATCCGCTGGTCGGCGAGGAGGGTGGCGAGGGAGTCCAGGGCGCCCCTGCCGATGTCGACGACGAGCGGCGAGGGGATGAGCCGGGTCAGTACTGGCACGCGATCGCCCGGCCCTTGGCGAGGTCGTCGTGGTTGTCGATCTCCACCCACGGGATGTCCCCGACGGGCGCGACGTCCACGGCGAAGCCCCGGTTCACCAGTTCCTGGTAGCCGTCCTCGTAGTACAGCTGCGGGTCACGCTCGAAGGTGGCCTTCAGCGCGTCCGCGAGGTCGGCGGCGGCCTCCGGCTCGATGAGCGTGACGCCGATGTACTCGCCCGTCGCGTCGGCGGGGTCCATCAGCTTGGTGATCCGGCGGACGGCGGAGGCGCCGTCGCAGACGACCTTCATCTCCTCGTCGGCGAGGGTCTTGACCGTGTCGAGGGCGAGGATGATCCGGCGGCCCTCGCCGCGCGCCTTGAGCAGGTCCTGCTCGACGGAGACGGGGTGCACGGTGTCGCCGTTGGCGAGGATCGCGCCCTCGGCCAGCACGTCGCGCGCGCACCACAGCGAATAGGCGTTGTTCCACTCCTCGGCCCTGTCGTTGTCGACGAGGGTGATGCGCAGGCCGTAGCGGGCCTCCAGCTCGGCCTTCCGCGCGTAGACGGCCTCCTTGCGGTAGCCGACGACGACGGCGGCCTCGGTGAGGCCTACTGCGGCGAAGTTGCCGAGCGCGATGTCGAGCACCGTGAGGCTGCCCCCGCCCTCGGGGTCGACGGGCACGAGGGCCTTCGGGAGGGTGTCGGTGTAGGGGCGCAGACGCCGTCCCGCACCGGCTGCCAGAACCAGGCCGATCATGCCGTTTCTCCTTCGTCGTGTACGGCGGGGGCCGACGAGGACACCCAGAACCGGATGGACTCGAACAGCGCCGCCAGGGCCACCGCCACCGCGAGCACCGTCAGCGCCACCGTGAAGTCCGTGCCGCGTGTCACCAGGGCCGCGGCGAGCGCGACGACCACGAGCGTCCTCGTCTCGTGGCCGCCGAGTACCAGCACCAGCCAGCGCGGCGGTGCGCCCGTACCACCGCGGATGCGGTAGGTCGTGTCGTAGTGATGGTAGGCGACCGCGGCCACCAGCCCGAAAGCCGCGGGCAACGCACCGTTCACCCCGGAGCGGGCGGCGAGCAGCAGGACGGTGCCGTACTCGGCGGCCCGGAAGACCGGGGCGACCAGCCAGTCGAGCGGGCCCTTGAGCGGCCGGGCGACCGCGAGCCCCGAGGCGACCACGTAGACGAGGGCCGCGACCAGCGGCCAGGGCCCGTCGATCCGCGTGTACGCCGCGGCGTACGCGAGCACGCCGCCGCCGATCAGCGCGACGGCGAACGGGAACACGGAGGGCATGCGCCGGGCGACGGGCCGCAGCGCGGCCGACACCAGGCGGGACAGCGGACCGGAGTCGGCCAGGTCCGCGAGGGCGCGCGCGGCCCGCTCGGTGCGTACGGCCCTGCGGGTCACGGAGCGCAGGACGCGGCCCGCCGTGGTGTAGCAGGCGGCGAAGGCGCAGCCGATGAGCAGCACGTAGAAGGTGATGCGCGGGGTGGTGACGGCGGTGAGCACCGCGATCATCGCCCAGCGCTCGCCGATGGGCAGGACGATCATGCGCCGGACCCACACCGTCCAGCCGACGCTGTCCAGCCGGGTGGAGAGCGCGGCGGTGGGGGTGGCGATGACGGCCTTGGCGCCGGGCGCGGAGCCGGAGGTTCCGGACGAGGGGGTGCCTGAGGTGCTGGGGG
>NZ_JAIUKE010000189.1 GCF_020176795.1 Streptomyces sp. 8L | reverse complement strand
CTTCAGCGCCCCGGTGTCCACCCCGGGTCCCGGCCGCTCAGCCCCACCACCCGGTCGAGCAGCGGAGCGTCCTCGGCCACCGGTACGGGCGGGCCGAACGGGCCGCGCGGAGCGTCGCCCCTCACCCCCGCGTCGAGCGCCGCGTACGACACGGACAGCCCGGCCCCGCCGGGCACGTAACGCTGCCCGGTGGCCCGCGCGAGGTCCCAGCCGTGCAGCAGTACCTCGTTGAGGGCGACGACCCCGCCGACGGCTCCCGGCAGATCCACCGACCCCGCCCGGCTCTGCCCCTGCCAGGCCGCCGGATCGCGCCAGGCCTCCGCCAACTCCCCGAGCAGCCGCTCCAGGTCACCGCGCCACCGCGCGCCCAGCTCCGGCAGCCCGGCGCCCGGCGCGGTGTCCGTCAGGGGCCCGAAGTCCTTCCGCGCCGTCGCGGCGAGCCCGGTGGCGAGGCCCGCCACATGCGCGAGCAGCGTCCGTACGGAGTAGTCGGGACACGGCGTGGGCCCGTCGAGCTGCTCGTCCCTTACCCCCTCCGCCACCCGCGCCGTCCTGGCGCACGCCGGCCCGAGGTCGATCGCATCCGTCCGCGTGTGAGTATCCATACACATCACGACTCGCGGGCGCCCCCGAACTCATCGCACCCCCGCCCCGGACGCCGCGCGGGCGGGGGGGGGGGGGTGCGGGACGGAGGCGCCCGGACGAGGCGCGGCGCTTTTCAGCCGCCCGGGCGCTCAGCAGCCCGGGCTGCTGAGCCGCCCAGCCGTTCAGCCGCGCAGGCGCTCGTAGGCGGGGAGGGTGAGGAAGTCGGCGTAGTCGGCGTCCAGCGAGACCGTCAGCAGGAGGTCGTGGGCCTGCTGCCACTCGCCGGACTCGTACGCCTTCTCGCCGGCCTCCGCGCGGATCGCCGCCAGCTCGGCGGCCGCCAGTTCCCGGACCAGCTCGCGGGTGACCGCGACCGTGCGGCCGTCGTGCTCGAACTCGACGCCCGCGTTGATCCACTGCCAGATCTGCGAGCGGGAGATCTCCGCCGTGGCGGCGTCCTCCATCAGGTTGAAGATGGCGACGGCGCCCGAGCCGCGCAGCCAGGCCTCGATGTAGCGCAGCCCGACCTGGACGGCGTTGACGAGCCCGTCGTAGGTCGGCCTCGCGTCGAGCGAGTCGATCGCGATCAGGTCGCCGGGCGCGACCGACACGTCCTCGCGCAGCCGGTCCTTCTGGTTCGGCCTCTCTCCGAGGACCGCGTCGAAGGACTCCCGGCACACCGGCACCAGGTCGGGGTGGGCCACCCAGGAGCCGTCGAAGCCGTCGCGCGCCTCGCGGTCCTTGTCCGCCCTCACCTTCTCCAGCGCGACCTTGTTGACCTCGGGGTCGCGGCGGGACGGGATGAACGCGGCCATCCCGCCGATCGCGTGTGCGCCGCGCTTGTGGCAGGTGCGGACGAGGAGTTCGGTGTACGCGCGCATGAACGGGGCGGTCATCGTGACCGCGTTGCGGTCCGGCAGGACGAACCTGGCGCCGCCGTCCCGGAAGTTCTTCACGATCGAGAACAGGTAGTCCCAGCGCCCGGCGTTCAGCCCGGACGCGTGGTCGCGCAGCTCGTAGAGGATCTCCTCCATCTCGTACGCGGCCGTGATCGTCTCGATCAGCACGGTGGCGCGGATGGTGCCCTGCTCGATGCCGAGGTGGTCCTGGGCAAAGACGAAGACGTCGTTCCAGAGCCGCGCCTCCAGGTACGACTCGGTCTTCGGCAGGTAGAAGTACGGGCCGAGGCCGCGCTCCAGCAGGCGCCGCGCGTTGTGGAAGAAGTACAGGCCGAAGTCGACCAGGGCGCCCGGGATCTCGCTGCCGTCCGCGGCCACCAGATGGCGTTCCGCCAGGTGCCAGCCGCGTGGCCGCACGACGACCGTGGCGAGGTCGGCCGCGTCGCGCAGGGCGTACGACTTGCCCGACGCCGCGTCGGTGAAATCGATGCGCCGCTCGTACGCGTCGATCAGGTTGATCTGACCGGTGACCACGTTCTCCCAGGTCGGCGCGGACGCGTCCTCGAAGTCGGCGAGCCAGACCCGGGCGCCCGAGTTGAGCGCGTTGATCGTCATCTTCCGGTCGGTCGGCCCGGTGATCTCCACCCGGCGGTCGTTCAGGGCCTCGGGGGCCGGCGCGACCCGCCAGCTGTCGTCGGCCCGGACGGCGGCGGTCTCCGCCGGGAAGTCGAGCGTGCTGGTGCGGGCGATCTCCGCGCGCCGTTCGAGACGGCGTGCCAGCAGCTCGTCGCGCCGGGGGGTGAACCGCGCGTGGAGTTCGGCGAGGAAGGCGAGAGCCGCCTCGGTCAGCACCTCCTCCTGCCTCGGCAGGGGAGCGGGCGCGACGATCTCCAGCGGTGACGGCGCTGGTGCGGACATGGGGCACTCCTTCGGCGGCGGTCCTGCGGCTCTCGGACACGGCGGGCAGCGGCACCGGGTGCCACCCGGGGGCGGCGCGGGCCGTATCCACCCTTCCCAGCATCGAGAGCTTCTGACCAGTGGATAATAGTTTCCTTATGGTGGAAGTTCAATGGTTTGTTGATGTCGAGATTCTCCGGGTCGAGCCAACGCGGCTCGCAGTGCCACCGTCAGACCCCAAGTGCGCGGCGAAACAACCGTGTTCACGCTTCCCCGGTCAGGTGTACGAGATCCTCCGGGGTGTCGATGTCGTACGCCTCCGCCACGTCCCCGCACTCGACGAGGGTGATCTCCGCCTCGTGCGCCCGCAGATAGGCCCGGGCGCCCCGGTCGCCCTCCGCCTGTGCCGCCACGTCGGCCCAGCGGTCCGCGCCGAGCAGTACGGGATGCCCGCGCCGCCCTCCGTAGGCGGCGGAGGCGAGCGCGCCCCGCGAGCCCCCGTACGCGGCGAGCACCCTGGCCACGGCGCGGGCGCCGATACCGGGCTGGTCCACGAGCAGGACGAGCGCGGCGCCCGCCGTGCCGGAAGCGCCAAGCGACGCGAGCCCCGCGCGCAGCGAGGTCCCCATGCCCTCCGGCCAGCGCGGGTTGTCCACCGGAACGCAGCCGGACAGGTCGGCCCGCTCGGCGACCTCGTCCGACGCCGCGCCCAGCACCACGTGCACCGGGCCGCAGCCGCCCTCCCGCAGCACCCGCGCGGCGTGCTCCACGAGCGGCCGTCCCCGGTAGGGCAGCAGCGCCTTGGGCCGGCCGCCCAGCCGGCGCCCGCCGCCCGCCGCGAGCAGCAGGCCGGCCACCGGGGCCGGTGCCCCGGCCGATTGACTCGATGTGCGATTCATGGGGTCTGCATACCCCATCACCGCCCATTCCCGCCGTATTCGGTCCGCCAGGTGGCGCATACCGATCGGTACGCGTTAACTTTCCCGCGAAACCAGGGAGGTTGACCACCGACGTGGGGCGCGAACCGGCACAACGATGTGCGAGGGCGAGGGGGAGAGCTGTGCTCTGGAGCATGGGGCGGGCGCGGGTGATGGAAGAGAGGCGGCCGGACGCGGAGCGCGGGGCCGTGCACGGCGGCACGCAACCGGTGGGCGCGGGGGGTTCCGGGGCCCCCGGGGGCACAGAGGACCCGCGGATCTCGGGACTGCGGGCGGCCGTGTCCCGGCTGCGGCGTGAACTGGCCTCCTACCCCGGAGAGTTCAGGGACCGCGGCGTGGCCGAGGACGAACTGGCCGCGCTCGCGGCCATGGTGGAGGGCGGTGGGCCGGAGATCGCCAGGATGCGGCGGTCGCTGCTGCTGATCGTCGGTTCGATCGGCTCGGTCAGCGCGCTCGGCCCCGCGCTGATGGCCGTACGCACGGGGGTCGAGGTCTTCGGCGGCGCGCCGCCGGGCCGGGGCTGACCGGGGTCGTCGGACGCGACGCCCGGCCCGGTACGCCGGGGTGCGGGGCCCGGCCGGTTCGGCGGGCGCCGTGCCCGCTCGGGCCGCGGTGCGGAGAGGGGTTCGCGGTCGGTTCGCGATCGCCGAGGTCGGCCGGACGGCACCCACGGGCCCGTGGCCGCGCGGGCCCTCAGGGTGTCGTGCTCGTCAGGACTTCGGAGAGCGCGCCCGCCACTTCCTGGAGCACCGGGACGATCCGGTCCGTCGCCGCCTCCGTCACCCGGCCCGCGGGCCCGGAGATGGAGATGGCGGCGGCGGTCGGCGACCCCGGAATCGGTACCGCGAGGCAGCGGACGCCGATCTCCTGCTCGTTGTCGTCGACCGCGTACCCGGCCGCGCGCACGTCCTCAAGCGCGGCCAGGAAGCGCTCGGGCGTGGTGATCGTCTTGTCCGTGGCCGCCGGCATGCCCGTACGCCCCAGCAGGTCCCGTACGTCCTCGGCGGGCAGGTGCGCGAGCAGCGCCTTGCCGACGCCCGTGGAGTGCGGCAGCACGCGGCGGCCGACCTCGGTGAACATGCGCATGGAGTGCTTCGACGGGACCTGCGCGACGTAGACGACCTCGTCGCCGTCCAGCAGCGCCATGTTGGCGGTCTCGCCGGTCTCGTCCACCAGGCGGGCCAGGTAGGGCCGTGCCCAGGTGCCCAGCAGCCGGGAGGCCGACTCGCCGAGCCTGATCAGGCGCGGGCCGAGCGCGTACCGCCGGTTGGTCTGCTGGCGCACGTAGCCGCACAGCACCAGCGTCCGCATGAGACGGTGGATCGTCGGCAGCGGCAGTCCGCTGCTCGCCGACAGCTCGCTCAGACCCACCTCGCCGCCCGCGTCCGCCATCCGTTCGAGCAGGTCGAAGGCGCGCTCCAGGGACTGGACGCCGCCGCTCCCCGAGGCGGCTTTCGCGGCGTCTGTGGTGCTGGCGCTGGACGACGGCACGTGGGCGGTCCTTTCACGGACGGAACAGGCGGACGGGCGAGCCTGAAGCCTATCGGGCGCGGAGGGCGGCTCCGTGCCGTAGCCCACCTTACATTCTGCTGGGCGGAATCAGCATTTCACTTGGTGGAAATATCTCGAAAGGGCTCTTGACGCGTCGGTGCGAGCGGAGAACACTCTTCAACAGTTCGTTGAAATCCATGCCGGCCGGGGCGCGCCGGCCGCCCGTGCAGGCTGCCGGCCGCCGGCCGGTGATCCGTCCCGAGAGGTACGCATGCCCGAGGTGAGCCTTGTCCTGCGCTCGACCCGAGTCGTCACGCCCGAGGGCACCCGCCCGGCGGCCGTCGCCGTCGCGGGGGAGCGTATCGACGCGGTCCTCGCCCACGACGCCGCCCTGCCGCGAGGCGCCCGGCTCGTGGACGTCGGGGACCAGGTCGTCCTGCCGGGCCTCGTCGACACCCATGTGCATGTGAACGACCCCGGCCGCTCCGCGTGGGAGGGCTTCGCCAGCGCGACCAGGGCCGCCGCGGCGGGCGGCGTCACCACCCTCCTCGACATGCCGCTCAACTCGCTGCCGCCCACGACGACCGTGCCGCACCTGCGTGTCAAGCAGGAGACGGCACGCCCGAAGGCCCACGTCGACGTCGGATTCTGGGGCGGGGCGCTGCCCGGCAACACGGGCGATCTGCGGCCCCTGCACGAGGCCGGGGTCTTCGGCTTCAAGTGCTTCCTCTCGCCCTCGGGCGTCCCCGAGTTCCCCGAACTCGACCGGGACCGGCTCGCCACGTCCCTCGCGGAGATCACCGGCTTCGGCGGCCTGCTCATCGTGCACGCCGAGGACCCGCACGCACTCCAGGACGCCCCGCACCGTGCCGGGCCCGCGTACACCGACTTCCTCGCCTCCCGCCCCCGCGCCGCGGAGAACGAGGCCATCCGCACCCTGATCGACACGGCCCGCGGGCTCGACGCCCGCGTGCACGTCCTGCACCTGTCGTCGTCGGCCGCGCTGCCGCTGCTCGCCGGCGCGAAGGCGGCGGGCGTCCGGGTCACCGTGGAGACCTGCCCGCACTTCCTCACCCTCACCGCGGAGGAGGTCCCGGACGGGGCGACCGAGTTCAAGTGCTGCCCGCCCATCCGCGAGGCCGCCAACCAGGACGCCCTGTGGCAGGCGCTCGCCGACGGCACGATCGACTGCGTCGTCTCCGACCACTCGCCATGCACCGCCGACCTCAAGACCCCGGACTTCGCGACCGCCTGGGGCGGCATCTCCTCCCTGCAACTCGGCCTGCCCGCCGTCTGGACCGAGGCGCGCCGCCGCGGGCACCCGATCGGCGAGGTGGCGCGCTGGATGTCGGCCGCGCCCGCCGCGCTCGCGGGCCTCACCGCGAAGGGCGCCGTGGCCCCGGGCCGCGACGCCGACTTCGCCGTACTGGCGCCGGACGAGACCTTCACCGTCGACCCGGCCCACCTGCACCACCGCAACCACGTGACGGCCTACGCGGGCCGGACCCTGTACGGGGTGGTGACCTCCACCTGGCTCAGGGGCCGCCGCATCGCCGAGGCCGGCACGGTGGCACCACCCACAGGTCAGCTACTCGAAAGGAACCACTGAGGTGACGGAAGCGCCGCAGACCACCCACGTCCCCGACTCAGCGCGGTCGGCCGGGCCGGCCGGGAGCGCCGCCGTGCCCGCCGCGTTCACCGGAGACGTGCGGCCCTACGCCGGCGGTGACCCGTACGCCGACTACCGCGCGGCCGACTTCCCCTTCACCCGTCTCGCCGACCTCGCCGACCGCAGGCTCGGCGCCGCCGTGGTCGCCGCGAACGACGAGTTCTTCGCCGAGCGCGAGAACCTGCTGCGGCGCGAGCGGCCCGTCTTCGATCCGGAGGCGTTCGGCCACAAGGGCAAGATCATGGACGGCTGGGAGACGCGCCGCAGGCGCGGTCCTGGACCGGACGCGCCGCACCCCGCCGCGAGCGACCACGACTGGGCGCTGATCCGCCTCGGCGTGCCCGGCGTGGTGCGCGGCCTCGTCGTGGACACCGCCCACTTCCGCGGCAACTACCCGCAGGCGGTGGCCGTCGAGGGCGCCTGTCTGCCGGGGCAGCCGTCCGTCGGCGAACTGACCGCGGAGGACGTCGTGTGGACGCCGCTGGTGTCCCGTACGGCGGTGGGCGGCCACGCGGCCAACGGCTTCGCCGTCGACGTCCCGCGGCGCCTGACCCACCTCAGGCTCCGGCAGTTCCCCGACGGCGGGATCGCCCGGCTGCGGGTGTACGGGGAGGCCGTGCCCGACCCCGCGTGGCTCGCCGCGCTCGGCACCTTCGACGTCGCCGCCCTGGAGAACGGCGGGTACGTCGAGGACACGTCCGACCGCTTCTTCTCGCCCGGCTCCAACACCCTCGCGCCCGGCCGCTCCGCGAAGATGGACGAGGGCTGGGAGACCCGGCGCAGGCGCGACGACGGGCACGACTGGGTCCGCTACCGGCTGGTGGCGCGCGCCGAGATCCGGGCCGTCGAGATCGACACCGCCTGCTACAAGGGCAATGCGGCGGGCTGGGCCGCGCTGTCGGTGCGCGACGGCGCGAGCGGGGAGTGGGTACAGGTCTTGCCCCGCACCCGGCTCCAGCCGGACGCCGTGCACCGCTTCGTGCTCCCGGCCCCCGCGACCGGCGACGGCGTACGCCTCGACACGTTCCCCGACGGCGGCATCTCCCGGCTGCGGCTGTTCGGTTCGCTGACACCGGACGGCGCCGCCGCGCTGGCAGCCCGCCACCGCGAACTGGGCGGCTGACAGCACCGCCCCCCCCCCCCCCCCCCCCCCGCCCCCCCCCGCGGGGGCGGGGGGGGGGGGGGGGGGGGGGCGCGACCAGGGAGCTCAGGCGCGCGTGTCCGCGGTCGTTCCTGTCCTCGTTCCCTCGTCCGTTTCCGTGCTCGCGCCCGTGCTGGTTCCCGTCACCGCGAACAGCGCCGCCTCGGCCGCGGCCCGGTCCGGGGACGGCCAGCCCGTCACCCGGATCGTCGCGCTCTCACCCGGCAGCAGGGTGAACAGGCCCCGGTCGGCGGCGGCTTCGGGCGACAGCCGGTCGGCCTGGAGGAGCAGGTCCCGTACGAGCGTGCGCGCCGTCACCGTCACCCCGGCCGCACCGTCCGGGAGTTCGGCCACCGCCACGTCGTAGGACGGCTCGGGATAGGCGAACTCCAGGTCCCGTACGGGGAAGTGCAGCGCGCGCTGCCCGTCCGCGTCCGCCACCAGGTACTCGGTGCGCGAGCCCGGCCGGGGGAGCAGACCGTCGGGCACCGCCGCCCCGGCGACGCCCCGGGCCCCGGCCGCGAGGCGTACGCGCGCCTCTGCAAGCACCTCGCCGCCCACCGACATCCGGCGCAGCAGGACCTCGGGGTCCCAGCCGCTCCGGGACTGGTTCACGGCGACGAGCACGGGCGCGCCGTCCCGGCGCTGGATCGTCAGCAGCCGGTCGGCGTACAGGCGGCGCAGCTCGTACCAGAGCGGCTTGAGCCGGGCGTCACCGTCCACCGCGGCCCAACTCGTCACCGGCCAGCAGTCGTTGAGCTGCCAGACGATGGCGCCCGCGCACACCGGCCAGTGTGAGCGCCAGTGCTCGACACCGGTGGCGACGGCGCGCGCCTGGTTGACCTGCATCAGATAGTGCCACCGGTCGAAGTCGTCGGCGGCGGGCACCGCGAAGTGGCGGGCGAGGCCGCGCTCCAGCTTGCCGAGGCCGTCGTCCGCCTTCTGATGGTGGAGCATCTCCGGCGAGTCGGCGACCAGTTCGCCGCCGGGCAGCGCGCGGCGCAGCGTCGCGTACGCGGGCGGCCCCTGCCAGCCGAACTCCGCGACGAACCGCGGCACATCGTTCAGGTAGTCGGTGTAGTCCGTGGTGTTCCAGACGTCCCACGAGTGGATGACGCCGTGCGCGGGGTCGTTGGGGTGGTGGTCCCACGAGCCGGACCAGGGGCTGCCCGCCCAGTAGGCGCGCGTCGGGTCGGTGTCGGCGACGACGCGCGGCAGCAGCCCGAGGTAGTAGCCCTCGCCCCAGGAGTCCCCGGCGAGCTCCTTGTCCCAGTCCCAGAGCCGGAATCCCCACAGGTTCTCGTTGTTGCCGTTCCACAGCACCAGGCTCGGGTGCGGCATCAGCCGGGCGACGTTCTCGCGTGCCTCGGCCTCCACCTCGCCCCGGATCGGCTGCTCCTCCGGATACGGGGCGCAGGCGAAGAGGAAGTCCTGCCACACCATCAGTCCGAGCTCGTCGCAGACGTCGTAGAACTCGTCCCGCTCGAAGATGCCGCCGCCCCACACCCGTACGGTGTCGACGCCCGCCTCCGCGGCCTGCGTGAGGCGCTCGCGGTAGCGGGCGGACGTGACACGGGACGGGAAGACGTCGTCGGGAATCCAGTTCACACCGCGCGCGAAGATCCGCTCGCCGTTGACGACGAAGGTGAAGCCGGTGCCGTGCTCGTCGGCGCGCGTGTCCACGACGACGTCGCGGAAGCCGACCCGCCGCGCCCAGTGCCCGAGGGCCGGCCCGTCCGCGACGCGCAGGGTGACCTCGCAGTCGTAGAGCGGCTGTTCGCCGTAGCCGCGCGGCCACCACAGGGCCACGTCCGGCACTTCGGCGACGACGACGGCCTCGTCGCCCTCGAACACCGTGGTGGCGTCCACGCCGCCCACCCGCAGGTCGGCGGCGAGCGCCAGGCCCGCGCCGGACGCGGTCCGCTCGACGTCGATCCGCACCTCGACACGGCCGGCGCCGGTGGCGGTGTCCACGGTCACGAGCGGGCGCACCCGGGCCGGCCGCGCCGTCGACCAGTGTTCGAGGCGCACGTCCTTCCAGATGCCAGCGGTCGGCAGGGACGGGCCCCAGTCCCAGCCGTAGGCGCAGGCCATCTTGCGGATGAAGGGCCGCGGGTCCTCGCCGTACGCCTCCTTCGTCGCACCGAGCCGCTCCCGTACGGCCTCGGCCGCGTCGTACGAGCAGGAGAACAGCACGGACAGCTGGGTGTCGGCGGCGAGCCGGCCGGTCACGTCGAAGCGGTAGCCGCGGTGCATGTTGGCGGTGCGCCCGACGGCCGCGCCGCCGACGCTGATCTCCGCGATCGTGTCGAGGCCGTCGAAGACCAGGTCGGTGCGCTCGTGCGCGGTGGCGCGGGCGGGCAGGACGGTGTCGTACACCCAGTCGGTGCGGCCGACCCAGTCGACCTCCCGCTCGTTCCTCGCGAGGAACGGGTCCGGAATGACCCCCGCGGCCAGCAGGTCGGTGTGCACGCACCCGGGCACCCGGGCGGGCAGAGCCTCCCCCCGGTGCCGCAGCGTCCAGCCCTCGTGCAGGGGCACCGCGTGGAGAGACGCGTCGTCGTTCCCGGCCTGCCCCGTCGAACCTGTCGTCACCGTCGTCACCGTTGTCCCAGCCGTTCTCGTCGGTGTCCTTCGCGCGGCGACCGTATCCAGGGTTTCCTTCCAAGGTCAATATATGAACGGGGCGTTTGCGGCCGATCTGTCAGGCGATTCGACGCCTGCTTCCATCGGCGGATCATGTCGGTCCCTGGCGATTAGCTTCTGACAAAAGGTAATGCCCACATCTGTAAGCGTGCACGAACGCGCGAGGCGAGCGGATGGGGGAGCGGGAGCGGCGGTCGGTGCGGCGTCCCGGCGATGAGTCCCGGGGTCCGCCACGGTCTCAAGGACGGCACACCCGCGGTGGCGCACCTCCGCCGTGGCACCCGTTCACGGCAGGCCACCCAACCACTCCGGGCGGCCCGTCCACGGCGGGGGCATCCGTCCGTACCCGAGGAGCAGGACCATGACCGAGATCACCGCCACCACCTTCGTCTCCCTGGACGGCGTCATGCAGGCGCCGGGCGGGCCCTCCGAGGACACCCGGGGCGGCTTCCGGTACGGCGGCTGGACCGTGCCCCACGACGACGAGACCTCCGAGGCCTACATCACCGAGGTCTTCGAGCGCGCCGACGGCTTCCTCCTCGGCCGCAGGACGTACGACATCTTCGCCGCGTACTGGCCCCGCGTCACCGATCCGCGCGACCCGATCGCCGCCGGCCTCAACTCCCTTCCCAAGTACGTGGTCTCCGGCACGCTCACCGATCCCGCGTGGCACCGCACCACGGTTCTCGGCGGCGACCCGGGCGCCGCCGTCAGGAGGCTGAGGGAGCGGCCCGGGCGCGAGATCCAGATCCACGGCAGCGGCGCCCTGGTCCGTTCCCTCTTCGGCCAGGGCGTCATCGACCTCTACCGCGTCCTGGTCTTCCCGGTGTACGTCGGCACGGGCGAGCGCCTCTTCCCGCACGGCGCGGCGCCCCTCGGCTTCGAGGTCACCGACCGCAGGGGCATCGGCAGGGGACAGGGGATCACCGCGCTCACGCTGAGGCCCACGGGAGCGGCCGAGACGGGCTCGTACGAACTGCCCCCCGAGGACCAGGGGTGATCGGCGGAGGCGGGCGCGGCACGAACTGCCTCCCGACCGGGGGTGATCGGCGGAGACGGGCTCGTACGAACGGCCGGAGGGGGCCGGAAGCCGCGCGGTCCCGATGCGGCGGAGGCGGCCGGAGGCTGTGCCGTGTCCTGGTGGAGGGAGCGGGGAGGCCGGGGGAGTCCAGCGATCACACCGCGGACCTGCCGGTGCCCGGGCCGGCGCCGCGGAGGTGAGCCGCCGGACGGTGACACTGGCGCGGTCGGCGGATCAACTCCTTTGCGCCGGGGCATCGTTGCTGATTTCCGGCCGATGTCTCCCGATGCCTTGGCCTGGTCTGCCGCGGCTGCTACCTTCGCGCTCTGACAACGTTGCCAGGTGTCTCGTCGAGCCGGGGCGCACCGTCCATGGACCGACCGAGCGGGACTGCGACATCCTCAGCCGGAGACGGCTTGTCATGGTGGAGGTGACGTGAGCATGCGCCACGGCAACAGGGAACGCCGGTCCGCCGGCACACTGGGGCTCGCGGCGGCGGGTGCCGCGCTTGCGGCGGTGGCCCTCCTGCCCGCTTCCAGCGCGTCCGCCGCAGCGCGGCACGCGGCGGTCGCGAGCGCGGGGCTGGACTACGTCGCCATGGGAAGCTCCTTCGCCTCGGGGCCCGGCATCCCGCCCACAGAGGCGGGCGCCGGCGGCGCGGCGTGCGCGCGGTCGTCGAACAACTACGCCAACGTGCTCGCCCGGGACATCGGTGCGAATCTCACCGATGCCTCGTGCAGCGGGGCGACCACGGCGAACGTCCTGTCGGAGAGCCAGGCCGGGCAGCCGCCGCAGATCGACGCCGTCACCCCGGCCACACAGCTGGTCACGGTCACCATCGGCGGCAACGACGTCGACTACCTGGGCAGCCTCGACGCGTACTCCTGCCAGACGAGCGGCGGTTCCGCCTGCGGCAGCGTGGACCAGAACGCCATCAACCAGACCTTTCCCGCACTGGCCGGCCGGATCGAGAACATCGTCACCGCCATCCACGCGACGGCTCCGCAGGCCCACGTCCTCCTGGTGAACTACTTCACGATCCTTCCGGATTCCGGCACCTGCCAGGGGGTTCCCTTCACCGCCGACCAGTTGGCGTTCGAGCACTCGGTCGCCTCCCGGCTGGCTGACGCCACCGCCACCGCCGCGACCGCCACGGGCGCCACGCTGGTCGATCTCGCGGCGGCGAGCCACGGCCACGACGCGTGCTCCGCCGACCCCTGGGTCGAGACGTACACCCCTGCCGCGGGCCGCTCCCAGTACCACCCGAAGGAGGCCGGGATGAACGCGGCGGCGGCGCTCGTGGACCAGACGCTGGCCGCCACCGGCCAGACCACGACCGGTCCGATCCGCTCCGGCATCCCCGGCAAGTGCGTGGACGTGGAGAACTCCGGCACGGCCAACGGCACCCACGTACAGCTCTACGGGTGCGACGCCACCGCCGCGCAGGACTGGACGGTGGTGCCCGGGGCCGGCGGGACCCTGCGGGCGCTGGGCGGCTGCCTGGATGTGACCGGCAGCGGCACCGGGAACGGCACGCTGGTGCAGCTGTGGCAGTGCAACGGCAGCGGCGCCCAACGCTGGCTGGCGGGGGCGGACGGTTCGCTGGTCAACCCCCAGTCCGGGCGCTGCCTGGACGACCCGGACAGTTCGACGGCGGACTGGACCCAGCTGAGGATCTGGGACTGCAACGGCACCGCCGCCCAGGAGTGGACCGTGCCGGGCTCCGAGGGGAGCCGTACCGCCTCGTGACGTTCTCCCGCCCGTGAGCCGTGGGCGCCCTGCGAGCGCGGGGCGCCCGGCGTCACCTCGCCGACCGGGCGACGACGCGGCTTAGTCTCGGGTGGCAACACTCCGCCGCCCGCCCTGTGTTCGCGCGCGTGCCGGAGACCGCGCCCCCGCACCCCCGGCCGTACGCTGGGCCGATGGCTATGATCGAACTCGCAGACCTGGGACCGGACTTCCTCACGGACCCGTATCCCCACTACGCGAAGATGCGGGAGTTGGGCCCCGCGCACGAGGTACGGGCGTCCGACGGATGGCGGTTCTGGCTGATCGTCGGACACGAGGAGTCCCGCGCCGCCTTCGGTGACCCCCGTCTCGTGAAGGAGCCTCCGGCCCAGCAGGCCGAGGACCGGATCATGGGCAGGCAGCTGCTGGTCTCGGACCCGCCGGACCATACCCGGCTGCGCCGCCTGGTCGCCCGGGAGTTCACGCCCCGGCGCGTGGCGGCGATGGAGCCGCGCGTGCGGCAGATCACCGGCGAACTGCTCGACGCGATGCTGCCGGCCGGCCGCGCCGACCTGGTGGACGCCCTCTCCTTCCCGCTGCCCATCACGGTCATCTGCGAACTGCTCGGCATCCCGGACAGCGACCGCGACACGTTCCGGATCTGGTCCAACGACATCGTGACGCCCACGGACTACCGATCACCCGCGCTCTCGGTCTACGCCATGCGCGACTACCTCGACGCACTCATCGCACGGCGCAGGGAGGCCGAGCCCGCCGACGACCTGCTCTCCGGGCTGCTGCGCACGGCGGAGCAGGGCGAGGACCGGCTGTCGGCGGAAGAGGTGCGCGCGATGGCCTTCCTCCTGCTCGTGGCGGGCCACGAGACGACCGTGAACCTGATCACCAACGGCGTCCGCGCCCTGCTCGACCACCCCGCTCAACTGGCCGCGCTGCGGGCCGAGCCCGCCCTCCTCGACGGAGCGATCGAGGAGATGCTGCGCTATGACGGACCGATCGAGAACGCGACCCTGCGTTTCACCCGCGAGCCGGCGGTGTACGGCGACACCGTGATCCCCGCGGGGGAGCCGGTGCTCATCGGCCTGGCGTCCGCGAACCGCGACCCTGCCCGCTTCCCCGAGCCGGACACCTTCGACATCCGCAGGACGGCCGAGGGCGGGGCGAGCCACCTGGCCTTCGGCCACGGCATCCACTTCTGCCTGGGCGCGCCGCTCGCCCGGCTGGAGGCCAAGGTCGCGATCGGCGCGCTGCTTGAGCGCGCCCCCGACCTCGCCCTGGACACATCGGCCGACACGTACGACTGGGTGCCCGGCATGCTGATCCGCGGCACGCGGCACCTGCCGGTGCGCTGGTAGCGGGCGGGGTGCGCCCGGACCCGCGTACCGGCAGGCTCACGTACCGATGTACACCTACGCCTGTGCGATCTCCTCCAGTCGCACCGGGCGGTGCTCCGCCCGCGACTTCTCGCAGGCCTCCGCGATGCGCAGGGCGTGCAGCGCCTCACGGGCGTCGCAGGGATTCGTCCGCTCGCCGCGTACGACGTTCACGAACGCGTCGAGCTCCGCCTCGTACGCGGGGGCGAACCGCTCGAGGAAGCCGGGCCAGGGGTTCTCGCAGCGCGGCGGGCCCTTCGGCTCGGTCGAGGTGATCGGCGTGCGGTCGTCCAGGCCGACCGCGAACTGGTCGTCGGTGCCCGCGAGTTCCATACGGACGTCGTAGCCCGCGCCGTTGCAGCGGGTGGCCGTGGCGGTGGCGAGCGTCCCGTCGTCCAGGGTCAGCACGGCCGCTGCGGTGTCCACGTCCCCGGCCTCGCGGAACATCGCGGGGCCCTCGGCGGAGCCGGTCGCGTACACCTCGGTCACCTCGCGGCCGGTCACCCAGCGCAGGATGTCGAAGTCGTGCACCAGGCAGTCCCGGTAGAGGCCGCCGGACAGCGGGAGGTACGCGGCGGGCGGCGGCTGCGGGTCCGAGGTGATCGCGCGGACGGTGTGGAGCCGGCCGAGGGCGCCGGAGCGCACCAGGTCGCGGGCCGCCTCGTAGCCCGCGTCGAAGCGCCGCATGAAGCCCAGTTGCAGGACGGTTCCTGCGGCCTCGACCTCTCGGATCGCGCCGAGCGTGCCCGCGAGGTCGAGCGCGATGGGCTTCTCGCAGAAGGCGGGCAGCCCGGCCCGCGCGGCGCGGGCGATCAACTCGGCGTGCGAGGACGTCGCCGACGCGATGACCACCGCGTCCACGCCCCAGCTGAAGATCTCGTCCACCGAGGGCGCCGCGGTGGCCCCCGTGCGGTCCGCGACGGCGGCGGCGCGCGCCGCGTCGGTGTCCGCCACCACCAGAGAGCCGACCTCGCGGTGGCGGCTGAGCACATCCGCGTGGAAACTTCCGATGCGGCCTGTGCCGATAAGTCCGATACGCATGGCCCTTAAGGTGTCGTTCCCCCGCGCACCCTGTCAAGCATTTGTCCTGACAATCGGACCTGGCGCTTCCCGGCGCGAAGCCTGAGGTCTACGCTCTGCGGCGTGACCGAACAGAGAGGCGCGCCACTCCGGCTCGACGTGGACCGTACCAGTCCCGTGCCCCTCTACTACCAACTGGCCCAGCAGTTGGAAGCCGCCATCGAGCGGGGCGGGCTCGCCCCCGGCAGCCTGCTGGGCAACGAGATCGACCTCGCCCGCCGCCTCGGCCTCTCCCGCCCCACGGTCCGCCAGGCCATCCAGTCCCTCGTGGACAAGGGGCTGCTCGTGCGCCGCCGCGGGGTCGGCACCCAGGTCGTGCACAGCCAGGTCAAGCGCCCGCTGGAGCTGTCCAGCCTCTACGACGACCTGGAGGCGGCCGGCCAGCGGCCCGCGACCCGGGTGCTGCGCCACACGCTCCAGCCGGCGACGGCGGAGGTCGCGGCGGCGCTCGGTCTCGCCGAGGGCGCCGAGGTCCTGCTGCTGGAGCGGCTGCGGTACGCGCACGACGAACCCGTGGCCCACCTGCGCAACCACCTGCCCTCCGGCCTCTTCGACTGCGACCGAGAGCGCCTGGAGTCGACCGGGCTCTACCGCGTGATGCGGGCCTGCGGGATCACGCTGCACAGCGCCCGGCAGTCCGTCGGCGCGCGCGCCGCGACCGAGCAGGAGGCGGCCAGGCTCGGGGAGCCCGTGGGGGCGCCGCTGCTGACCATGGAGCGGGTCACCGTCGACGACACGGGCCGGACCGTCGAGTTCGGCTCGCACGTCTACCGCGCGTCACGCTACTCGTTCGAATTCCAACTCCTGGTCCGCGCTTGACCGTTGTTCCGGACCCGGCCCCCGGCGCACGGAAATGGCGGATGTACAGGCAAAGTATTGACGGGGCCGCGTACCCCGGCTAAAAAGCAGCGACCACGGGAAAGGGCATATTGTCGTGACAGGGATTCGAACAGGGGTACGACGCAGGTGGGGGAGGCGCACCGTCCGGCGGACCGCGGGCGCGGTGCTCGCGGCCACCCTCGCGGCCACCGCGCTCGCGGGGTGCAGCGCCACCGGCGGCAAGCGGGCCGAGGAGCGCGCGGCGGCGGCCCAGGCGGGCGGCCGGTCCGCGGTGAACACGCCGAAGTGGACCATCGGCATGGTCACCCACTCCGCCGACGGCGACACGTTCTGGGACATCGTCCAGAGCGGCGCCAAGCAGGCGGCGGTGAAGGACAACGTCCACTTCCTCTACGCGCACAGCGACCAGGCCCAGGACCAGGCCCAGCTCGTCCAGTCGTACATAGACAAGAAGGTCGACGGCCTGATCGTCACGCTGGCCAAGCCGGACGCGATGAAGGCCGTCGTCACCCAGGCGGTCAAGGCGGGCATTCCTGTCATCACGGTCAACTCGGGCGCCGAGCAGTCCAAGGCGTTCGGCGCGCTCACCCATATCGGCCAGGACGAGACCACCGCGGGTGAGGCCGTCGGCGAGCAGCTCGACAAGGAGCACCGCAAGAAGGCGCTCTGCGTGATCCACGAGCAGGGCAACGTCGGCCTCGAACAGCGCTGCGCCGGCGCCAAGAAGACCTTCACCGGCCAGCTCCAGAACCTGTACGTGGACGGGACCAGCACGCCCGACGTGCAGTCCTCCATCGAGGCCAAGCTCCAGGCCGACTCCTCGATCGACTCCGTCGTCACCCTCGGCGCGCCCTTCGCGGACGCCGCCCTCCAGGCGAAGCAGTCCGCGGGCAGCAAGGCCGAGATCGACACCTTCGACCTCAACCAGCAGGTCGCGGCGAAGCTCAAGTCCGGCGCGCTCGGCTTCGCCGTCGACCAGCAGCCCTACCTCCAGGGCTACGAGGCCGTCGACCTGCTGTGGCTGTACAAGTACAACAAGGACGTCCTCGGGGGCGGCAAGCCCGTGCTGACAGGACCGCAGATCGTCACGAAGAAGGACGCGCCCGCCCTGGAGGCCTACGCGAAGCGGGGCACGCGATGACCGCGACCGCCCCCTCCGTACGGCCCCCGGGCCCCGGCACCGGCGGCGACGAGCGCCTGCTGCGCACCTCCCCGCTGCGCAAGCTGATGGGCAGGCCCGAACTGGGCTCCGTCGTCGGCGCCATCGCCGTCTTCCTGTTCTTCGCGCTCGTCGCGGACTCTTTCCTGCGCGCGTCCAGCCTCGCCACCGTGCTGTACGCGGCGTCCACCATCGGCATCATGGCCGTACCGGTGTCGCTGCTGATGATCGGCGGCGAGTTCGACCTGTCCGCCGGTGTGATGGTGACCAGCTCGGCGCTGATCTCCTCCATGACCAGCTACCAGTTCACCGCCAACGTCTGGGTGGGCGTCGGCGTGTCACTGCTGGTCACGGTCGGGTTCGGCGCGTTCAACGGCTTCATGCTGACCGTGACGAAACTCCCCAGCTTCATCATCACGCTGGGCACGTTCCTCATGCTCACCGGCCTGAACCTCGGCTTCACCAAGCTCATCGACGGCACCGTCTCCACCAAGACCATCGGCGACATGTGGGGCTTCGACTCCGCCCGCGAGGTCTTCGCCGCCACCTGGACCGTCGGCGGCATGGACCTCAAGGTGACCATCCTGTGGTGGCTGGTGATGGTCGCCCTCGCCACCTGGCTGCTGCTGCGCACCCGCTTCGGCAACTGGATCTTCGCCGCGGGCGGCAACGCCGACATGGCGCGCGCCGTCGGCGTGCCCGTCAAGCGCACCAAGATCCTGCTGTACATGGGCGTCGGCTTCGGCGCCTGGGTCACAGGACAGAACCTGCTCTTCTCGTTCGACGCCGTCCAGTCGGGCGAGGGCGTCGGCAACGAGCTGATCTACATCATCGCCGCCGTCATCGGCGGCTGCCTGATCACCGGCGGCTACGGCTCCGCCATCGGCTCGGCCGTCGGAGCCCTCATCTTCGGCATGACCAACAAGGGCATCGTCTTCGCCGAGTGGAACCCCGACTGGTTCAAGTTCTTCGTCGGAGCCATGCTGCTGCTGGCCACCCTGCTCAACGCGTGGGTCCGCAGGCGCGCGGAGGAGTCACGATCATGATCGAACCACCCGAAGAGGTCACGCCCGAGCGCCCCGAGCGCTCCGACGGCCGTACGCCCCTCGTGGAACTGGACGACGTCAGCAAGTACTACGGCAACATCCGGGCGCTCGAAGGCGTCTCGCTGGAGGTCCACCCCGGCGAGATCACCTGCGTCCTCGGCGACAACGGCGCGGGCAAGTCCACCCTCATCAAGATCGTCGCCGGGCTCCACCAGCACGACGGCGGCGTCCTGCGCGTCGAGGGCGAGCCCACCGTGCTCGGCTCGCCCCGCGAGGCCCTCGACCGCGGCATCGCCACGGTCTACCAGGACCTGGCCGTGGTCGCGCTGATGCCGGTCTGGCGCAACTTCTTCCTCGGCTCGGAGCCGACCAGGGGCCGGGGCCCCTTCCGCCGCCTCGACGTCGGCTTCATGCGCGAGACCACCCGCAACCAGCTGCTGCGCATGGGCATCGACCTGCGCGACGTCGACCAGCCGATCGGCACCCTGTCCGGCGGTGAGCGGCAGTGCGTGGCCATCGCGCGCGCCGTCTACTTCGGGGCCAAGGTCCTCGTACTGGACGAGCCCACCGCCGCCCTCGGCGTCAAGCAGTCGGGGGTCGTCCTGAAGTACGTGGCGGCGGGGCGCGACGCGGGCCTCGGCGTGGTCCTGATCACCCACAACCCGCACCACGCCTACCTCGTCGGCAACCGGTTCGTGCTGCTCAAGCGGGGCGCCATGGCCGGCAGCCACACCAAGGACGAGATCGCCCTCGACGAGCTCACCCGGCAGATGGCGGGCGGCTCCGAGCTGGAGGAACTCAGCCACGAGCTCCAGCGGGCACCCGTTCCCGACCACCTCGGGGGCCGCCCCGCGCACGGCGGGTAGGCGGCGCACACGAAACCCCTACACGCCAGATGGCACAATCGCCGGTGGCGGGCGCCGTCCGCCGCGCTGCCCGCCACCGGGCAGGGCCCCGACCCCGCAGGGACGACACGACTCGTGCGAGCATCCAGGCCACGGCCCGGCCGCCGGCACCCCCACCACGGCAGGCGCAGGGACAGGGCCGACCAGGCACCCCGCGCCGCACGGGCGGGAGGCGCGGTCCTGTGAGCACCTACCGCGACCTCGCGCACCGCTCCACCGCCCGCGCCACCGTGCTGCGCACGGTCGGCACCCGCGAGCGCCGCTCCCACCTGAGCGCCCCGCGCGTACCGACCGTCGGCATCGACATCGGCGGTACGAAGGTGATGGCCGGCGTCGTCGACGCCGACGGCCAGATCCTGGAGCACCTGCGCACCGAGACACCCGACAAGTCCAAGAGCCCCAAGGTCGTCGAGGACACCATCGTCGAGCTGGTCCTCGACCTCTCCGACCGGCACGACGTGCACGCCGTCGGCATCGGCGCGGCGGGCTGGGTCGACGCCGAGCGCTCCCGCGTCCTGTTCGCCCCGCACCTCGCCTGGCGTGACGAGCCCCTGCGGGACGCCCTCGCCTCCCGCCTGGCCGTGCCGGTCATGGTCGACAACGACGCCAACACCGCCGCCTGGGCCGAATGGCGCTTCGGGGCGGGCCGCGGCGAGGACCACCTCGTCATGATCACCCTGGGCACGGGCATCGGCGGCGCCATCCTGGAGGACGGCCGCGTCAAGCGCGGCAAGTACGGCGTGGCGGGCGAGTTCGGCCATATGCAGGTCGTGCCGGGCGGCCACCGCTGCCCCTGCGGCAACCGCGGCTGCTGGGAGCAGTACAGCTCGGGGAACGCGCTCGTCCGGGAGGCCAGAGAGCTGGCCGCCGCCGACTCGCCCGTCGCGTACAACATCATCGAGCGGGTCAAGGGCAACGTCCACGAGATCACGGGACCGCTGATCACGGAGCTCGCCCGCGAGGGCGACGCCATGTGCGTCGAGCTGTTCCAGGACATCGGCCAGTGGCTCGGCGTCGGCATCGCCAACCTCGCCGCCGCCCTCGACCCGTCCTGCTTCGTCGTCGGCGGCGGCGTCAGCCCCGCCCACGACCTGCTCATCGGGCCCGCGCGCGACGCCTTCCGCCGCCAGCTCACCGGGCGCGGCTACCGGCCCGAGGCCCGTATCGCGAAGGCGCAGCTCGGCCCTGAGGCGGGTATGGTCGGCGCGGCCGACCTCGCCCGCCTCGTCGCCCGCCGCTTCCGCCGCGCGAACCGGCGCCGCGTCGAACGGCACGAGCGCTACGAGCGCTACGCCCAGGCCATAAGGAACACCCGCACGTCCACCCCGGAGCAGGAACCGCCGTCATGACCCCGACGTCCGCGCCCCCGTCGACCCCGCCGTCCCCACCCGCCACGGGGGACGGCGGGAAGCCGCCGGAGGACCGCCGCCACCGCAACCGCAGGCGCCTGCTGACCCTGATCGTCATCGTGCTGCTCGTCGGCGTGCCGGCGGGCTATCTCGCGATCGCCGCCGAGCAGAGCCGCGACAGCGGCCGCAAGAGCGAGGCCGAGGCGGCGGCGACCGGCCTCCAGCCCATCCGGCCCGCGGGCTTCCGCAAGCGCATCTACGACCTGCCGATCCCCGCGGGCGCCTCGAAGGTGCGCTACTACGAGACGAACAACTGGAAGAACAGCCGCCTGTACGCGCAGTTCGACCTCACCTCGGGGCGGCTCGACACGTTCCTCAACCAGATGGGCACGAACCGCTCCGCCCTGAAGCCGGGCGCCGTGACGATCTCCAAGCGCGACCAGAAGATCGTCAAGTGGGACTTCTCGGTCCCCGACCACCTCTGGTCGGGGCTCGTGTACAAGCAGAAGGCCCCGCTGCCCACCGTGGACGTCATCGTCGACCTGTCCGACCCCGCGACGCCCCGGGTCTACGCCGTCTCCACGGCCACGGCGTAGGGATCACCCCGGCCAGGGATCACCCCGACTGGGGGCCACCGCCCCGCGGCGCATCGTCCGCCGCGGGGTCCCGGGCCGGGGCGTCAGACGGTCGTCACGGGGACGCCCGCCGCCGTGACGCGCGCCAGTTCCTCCTTCGACGCGTTGCTGTCGGTGACGAGGTGCGCGACGGCCGACAGCGGGCAGATCTTCGCCAGGGTCACCTTCCCGATCTTCGAGCTGTCCGTCACGACGACGGTGCGGCTGCTGCTGTGGGTGAAGGCGCGGTCCGTCGCGGCCTCCAACTGGTCGTGCGTGGTGCAGCCGTGGGCGGCGCTGACCCCGTCCACGCCGAGGAACGTCACATCGGTGTGGTACTCGGCGAGTGCCTTCTCGGCGGTGGGGCCCACGAGTTCGTAGCTTTCGCTGCGCGCGGTGCCCCCGATCACGACGAGGGTGACGTCCTTGTGCAGGATGAGTTCCGCGGCGATGTTGACCGCGTTGGTGACGATGGTGACGGGGCCGCGCTCGGCGAGAATCCTCGCGATCTCCGTCGCCGTGGACCCGCCCGTCATCCCGACGACCGCACCGGCCGGCACCAGGGCCGCCGCGGCGCGGGCGATGGCGAGCTTCTCCGGCCTGCGGCGTTCGCTGCGGTACTGGAGCGGGGCTTCGAGGCCGATGTTCCCGACGGCCGCCCCGCCGTGGGTCCGCCGCAGGAGGTTCAGCGTGTGCAGGTGCTGGAGATCGCGTCGCACGGTGGCTCCCGAGACGTCCAGCAGCCGGGACAATTCCTCGACGCCCGCGCTGCCCTTCGCGGAGACATGCTCAAGGATGCGCGCGTGGCGCTCGGTTCTCAGCATGCGTGCAGCATAGCGATCCCCGCTCATCGCGCTTGTTTCCGCTGTCTGTCCCGACCGTACGGGGAAGACGCCCGATCGTCACGTGGAGTCCCGTGCGCAGTTTTGCTCAGTTTCGCGCTATTGACATGACGAAAAGTGCTCGATTTACTGCTGCGGACGCCGCACCAGTTCGGCGGCGTCAGAGGTACGCCTAGCCGGTGGACGGCGTGATGCCGCGAGCCCGGACAAAGTCGCCAGGGCGATGACCCGTCGCCCGAGGCGGGGACGTGCCCGCGCTCAGCCGGAGCCCGACAGTGAACCACCGCATGCCCGCACCGACCCGCCGACGTTCCGCCGCCCGCCGCCGACCTGCGCGCTCGCCGGCCGCCGACCGATCCCTGTACCGGGGACCCGCCCGC
>NZ_JAIUKE010000188.1:16520-22866 GCF_020176795.1 Streptomyces sp. 8L | reverse complement strand
GCCGGAGGCCGGGGGGGCGGACGGGACCGGTGCGGAGACGTGTTGAAGGCCCCGGTCTGGGGGGATGACCGGGGCCTTCACAGTGCTCCGGAGCGGGCCCCTCGTGTGGGGGGAGGAAGCGAAGACGGACTCCGCTTCCCGGGGCCATGTTCCGGCAGCCCATCGTCTGCCCTCGGCACCCCGAAGTATGTGTTCTTCCTCAGAAAAGAATGAGAGGAATCGGTGACCGCCTGACCGGGCTTCTCTGACCTGCGCGTTCAGCACCGGAGCGGGAGAAGGCCGGCCGTGGCGGCCGTCGGGACAGGCGGGAGGAACCCGGGCCTTTCCGGTGATGGTGAGAGGGCGGACGAGCCGATTTCATCCATGACATTCCGCTCATCGGGGCCGTCCCGAGGGCTGTTGGCGTTCCGGTTGCGCCCGGAGGGGAGATCGCCGCCGGCTGGGTGGCGGCATGGGACGGTAGGGCCATGCCGCCTTCAGACGCCGTCGCCCCGCCCGGGTCCCCTCCGTCGCTCTCCGTCCCCCTCGAAGCCGCCCATCTGCGCGATACGCGGGTCGGCTACGACGCCATCGCCGAGGACTACGCGGAGCGCTTCCGGGCGACTCTGGACGAGAACCCCTGGGACCGCGCGGTCCTGGACACGTTCGCGGAGATGGCGGCTGCGACGGGTGGCCGCGTCCTGGAGGCCGGGAGCGGGCCTGGCAGGGTCACGGCGTACCTGCACGCCAGGGGCGTACGGGTGCGCGGACTCGACCTGTCGCAGGCGATGGTGGCGCTCGCGCGCCGCGAGCACCCGGAAGTGGCCTACGAACAGGGCGACATGACGTCTCTGGCCGAGGCGGACGGCGCGCTGGCGGGCCTGGTCGCCTGGTACTCGGTCATCCACGTCCCGCCGGCGCTGCACCCGGAGGTCTTCGCGGAGTTCCACCGGGTGCTGGGCGAGGGCGGGTTGCTGCTGCTGGGGTTCCAGATGCAGTCGGAGGAGGGTGAAGTCCTCCACTTCGACGAGGCGTTCGGCCATGCGGTCCGGCTGGACTTCCACCGGCTGTCGATGGACCGCGTGTGCGAGCAGCTGGCACACGCGGGCTTCGCGGTCGAGGCACGGACCGTGCGGGAGCCGAGGGACAACGAGAGCCCGGTCAGGCAGGGCACGGTCCTGGCGCGGAAGCGGGCACGGGAGCGGTAGAGGGCACGGTAGCGGGAGGGGTGGCGGGGGGGGGGGGGGGGGGGGGGGGGCCGGGGGGGGGCCCCCCCGGGGGCCCCCCCCCCCGGCTCGTGGCCGACGCGTGGCCGGCACGCTCGGCGCCTGCCGTGAGCACGGCCCGGTCGGTCAGCCCCGCAGCGGTACGGCCGCCGGGGACAGCGCCGTGACCTGCATCGTCCCGTCGTCCACCTGCTGCCTGAACGGCACCGTCAGATGGGTGGTCGAAGCGGGCGGGGTGACCTCCAGGTAGCGCGCGTCGCCTCCGCCGCTGCCGGTGTGCGTCCAGGACAGGACGGCCTGCGCCTGGCGCCCCGGGGAGAGGGTGAACGTCCGTACGCCCGGGTTGTCCGCGTACCAGGTCGGACCCCACTCGGTCCGCGTGCGCAGCGCCCTGTGCCCGGCGGCCTCCAGGCCGAGGCCGGGGTAGCCGCGCAGGGCGCAGGTCCTGGTGCCGGTGTTCGTGAGCACCAGCCTCGCGCCGGCGTGGTTCATGCCGCCCGCCAGCGGCTGGTTGATTTTCGCGGTCAGGTCCGCCGTGCGGCAGGTGGGGGTCTTCGCGGTGGCGGGCGTCGCCGAAGCGGTCGCCGCCGTCGTACCCGTAGCGATCAGCAGCAGGGCACCAGCGGCTGCCGCGGTGATGGTGCGGCTCGTGCGACTCATGGTCCGCACTTCCCTTCTTCACAGGTCTCACAGGTGTCACAGGTCTCGGGGGTCTCACAGGTCCCGGGGGGGCCGTGGATCTCGCGGGGCCCGCGGATGTCGTGGATGCGCGGATCTCGCACGCACCTGCGGGGGCGCTGCGAGTGCCGCCGGCGCTACGAGTACCTGTACGGATACCGCCCGTACGCGCTCTGCTCGCACGCCTGCGCCTTCCCTCACTCGTACGGGTGGACGCCGTCGGGCGAGGACGCTGCCGGGACCGGCGTAAGGACGCTGCCCGCTCCCGTCGCGCTTTGGCTGGCCGTCGGCGCACAGCGGGGGCACGCTGGTAACGGACCCGGGACCCGGGAACTGCGGACAGGGACGCGCATGAAGGATCAGGGGAGCGAGCAGGCGCCGGACGAGGCGCGGCAGGATGCCGGGACAGCCGGGGGCCAGTCCCTCGGCGGGGACTGGGAGGCCTCGGACGAGGCTCAGTTCCGCGCGGTCGAGGCGACCCTGGAGACCGAGGGCCTGCGCCGCGAGGTGGACGGGCTGCGGCACGCGCTGGAGTCCCACCCCGTGATCGACATGGCGCGGGGCCTGGTCATGGCCGCGGGCGGCTGCACGCCCGACGACGCGTGGCGGGTGCTGGTCGAGGTGTCCCAGCACACGAACATCAAGCTGCGCGACATCGCGCAGAGCCTGGTCGACGGCGTGGACGGGCCGCCCCCCGCACCGCCGGTGCGCGAAGCGCTCAACGCGTCGCTGCGCCGACTGGACGAGGGGCGGCGGGACGAGGGACGACGGGGCCGGGGCCGCCCGGGCGAGGCGTGAGGCGAGGGCGGCGGCCCGGCCCGGTCGGCGTGTTCGTCAGGCGGGTCCGTTCGCTTCCGGTCCTGAGCCTGCCCCGTTCGCCCGGGCGGTCTCGTCTCCCGGGTGCTCCGTCGTGTACGGCCACCTCAGCAGCGCGCCGAGCCCGCCGGTCGGCCCCTGGAGGCGGCGCGTGCGCTCCTGTTCGAGGCGGGTCTCCTCGTCCTCGTCGGTGTACTGGCCCGCGGCTCCCGCGGTGCCGCTGACGCCCATGACGCCCTCGGCGCTCGTGACGCCCGCCTCCGGCGCCGTGGCGTCGCCGCCAGGAGCCATGCCGATGCCGTCGCCGCGCTCGTCCGGCGCGGGCTCCACGAGTACGACGTCCGCGCCCGTCATCGTCGCCGCGCGGATCAGGGCGTCGTCCGCCCGTACGGCGAACGGCTCCGGCTCGCCCAGGTAGCGGGTGTCCGTGCGGCGCAGCGCGATCTGGTCCGCGAGGGCGCCCGCCCAGACCTCGCGGTTCGCGTCCGAGCCGTCCGGCTGCACGAACAGGGTCCCGATGCGGTGCTCGCGTGCCGCCTCCACGAGCGCGGGCACGCCCTCCGCCGCGTCGAGCCGTCCGCCCGAGACGGTGCTGCCGGAGTGGAAGCGGTCGAGCTCGTCGGCCCTGCGGGCCTCGCCGTACGCGCGCATCGCCTGCGCCACGTCCTCGTCGAGCAGGCGGCTGTCCGCGCCGCGGGCCCGGCCGCCGTGCGGCGACTCCACGACGGTGGCCTTCAGCTGCCGGGGCAGGCGTACGCGCACGGTCCGCCGCTCGCGGTCGTCGCCCGCGAGCACCACCACCTCCGCGTCGGTCTCCGCGAGCTTGGCGGTGACGGTCTCCGCGATGTCCTTCGCGTTCTGGTCCCAGGTGTTCTCGACGCTCAGCTGGAAGTGCCGCTCGTCCCACTCCGAGGTCGCCGTCCTGCGCACCGGCCAGTCCTCGCCGTCGACGCTGCCCTCCCGGCTGCGGCTCGTGGCCGTACGCAGTTCGAAGTCCGCGCCGATGCGGTCGATGTACACGACGAGGCAGCGCGGTTCCTGGGGCGCGAGCTCCAGGAGCGGTGCGACGTGCGGCAGCGGACCCCAGGTGGCGGCGGTCTCGGTGGGCGGCGGCACGGTGAGGACGGGTTCGAGCACGACCTCCCCGTTGCACGCGAAGATCGCGCGTCCGCCCGAACCGTCGAGACCGCCCGCGCCCGCCGTACCGCTCGCGCCGTCGCCCCGTTCGTCCGGGCCGCCCGCGAGGTGCGGGGTCCTCGCGTACGCGTCGAGCGCGTCGCTCACGGCCTTGCAGGTGGCCTCGTCCGCGCCCTGTGCCGCGAGGCCGGCGCGGACCTCGCGGCGCAGGAGTTCGCTCCTGCCGGTCGGGGCCTGGTCGGCGGCCGACGTGTCGACGTAGACGGAGGCCCAGGGGCCGGGACGTTCGTAGAGGGGCGCGAGGGGTGCGAGGTTCATTTGCTCCTCCAGTGGTAGCGAGCAGTTGTGATCACCGGCGCTTCGACGCCACCGGCGTTCCGGCGTCACCGGCGGGTTCGATGTCACCCGCCTTCCGGCGTTTCGGCGTCGTCGGCGTCGTCGGCGTTTCAGCGCCTAGAAGGCGGCGAGTACCCGACGAGGCCGCCCCTATACGTACGAGGCCGGTACGTACGAGGCCGGTACGTACGAGCGCCCCGTGCCCCTCGGCTCGGACCGGGCCTCGGTCCAGTCCGACTTCCTCCGCTCGTCTGCTCGTCTGCTCGTCTGCTCGTCTGCTCGTGCGGCCTCCGGCTTCTCCGATTGGTGACGCTTTAACCTTCTTGTCATGTTTTATCTGTTTCCTGCCGGGGATCAATCAAGGGTGCTTCGGACCGGAGGCATGTCCGTGGGAGCGGCGGCCCGCTCCGGACGTGCGTTGCGTCTGGTCCCGAGCGGTCGCCCACCGCGGTGAGGTTCCGTACCGTTCGAGGATGGGTGAGCACACATGGCAACGAGCGTGTCTTCCCGTACGGCCGCGCGGCGGCCGCGCACCGCACCGAAACATCCGCATGACGACGCGCCCGACACCTCAGAGGACTTCGCCCGTCTCGCGCGGCTGACCGGTGACACGCCGGGTGAGCGCGCGGAACAGGAGCGCATACGGCAGGAGATCGTCACTCTCTGGCTTCCGCTCGCCCACCGCATGGCATGGCGCTACCGCAACCGCGGCGAGTCGCTCGAGGATCTGCGGCAGGTCGCCGCGCTCGGTCTGGTGAAGGCGGTCCGCCGGTACGACCCGGCGCGCGGCATCGCCTTCGAGAGCTACGCCGTCCCCACGGTCGACGGCGAACTCAAGCGGCACTTCCGCGACTACATGTGGACGGTGCACGTACCCCGCCGCGTGCAGGATCTGCGGGGGCGCATCCGCAGGGCGCGCCAGGAGCTCGCCCAGACGGGCGAGGTGGCCGGGCACGCGCCGACGACCGCGGAGATCGCGGCGCACGCGGGACTGACCGAACAGGAGGTCGCGGACGGGATGGAGGCGATGGAGAGCTTCACCTCGCTCTCCCTGGACGCCCAGTTCCACGGCCCCGCCGACGGCTACGCGCCGGCCCTCGCCGACACCCTCGGTGAGCCGGACCCGGCGATCGACGTCGTGATCGACCGGGAGACCGTCAAGCCGCGCCTGTGCGAACTCCCGCCGCGCGAACGGAAGGTGCTCTACCTCCGGTTCTTCAGGGACATGACGCAGAGCAAGATCGCCGAGGATCTGGGCGTCTCGCAGATGCACGTGTCCCGCCTGCTGAGCCGCTCGTGCTCGCGCATCAGGGCGGAGGTCCTCGCGGAACGCGGCTGACCTGCGGCGCTCGGCGCGGCCCTCGTCGGCGCCCGGCGCGGGCGGGAGGTGTGACACGGGGGGCGGGGAGACGGGTTGGACGCGCTCCGCGCCACCGGAGAAGCTGTCGTGGTGAACACCTCCCCCGACGACGAGAACGCGCAGGCGGCAGGCCCGACAACCCCAGGAGGACCGGGAGTTCCGGGAGCCCCGGAAGGCCGGGACGTACCGGGAGGGCCGGAAGCTCCGCGAGGCCCGGACGTGCCCGGAGAGCCGGCGGGCCCGGCGGCGGGGGGGGGGCGGGCCGCCGGGGGCCGGCGGTCGGCGGGCTCGCCCCGCGGCGAGGCCCGGCGCCGCGAACTGCTCGACCTGGTCACCGACGACCTCGCGGCCAACGGCCTGGTGGACTTCTCGCTGCGCCGCGCGGCCCGCGCCGCGGGCACCACGCACAAGGTGCTGCTCTACCACTTCGACGGGATCGAGGACCTGCTCAGGCAGGCCGTCCACCGGCTGCGGGGCCGCCGCATCGACAACGCGCGCGAGGCGGTCGCCGCGATCGGGGGAGGCGGCCCGGAGAGCGGGCGGGAGGGCGGCCGGGAAGGCGCGTCCGCCGGCTCGCTCGCCGAGAAGGTGCGGGCCGTGTGGCCCATCCTCACCGGGGAGGAGCCGGGGCTGCGGCGGGTGCTCGACCAGGCGATGGGGCTCGCGATGTACGACAACGTCCGTCATCGGGCGCTGGGCCGCGAGGCGTGGGGGGGGGGGGGGGGGGGGGGGGGGGGGGGGGGGGCCCCCCCCCGGGGGGGGGGGGGGGGGGGGGGGGGGGGGGGGGGGGGGCGGGGGGGGGGGGGGGGAATTC
>NZ_JAIUKE010000188.1:0-16515 GCF_020176795.1 Streptomyces sp. 8L | reverse complement strand
CTGCCGCGAGGCGTCGCGGCAGTATCTGCCGCTGCTGATGTCGTTCTGCCCCGAACGCTGGCCGGAGCGGCGGAGGTTCGCCGTCGCTGAGATGATCCTCGCCACGCTGCGCGGCTTCCTGCTGGAACGGCTGATCGGGGAGGACGCGAGCGAGGTGGGGGAGGGGTTCGAGGCGCTGATCCGGATGCTCGAACGGGAGGAGGCGGCGCCGGACGCGTAGGCGTCGAGGGCGTGCGGACACGTCACGGGGTGACACGTGAGGAGGCTGACGCCCGCGAAGTGGACCGGGCGCGGACACCTCGCGAAGTGGGCAGGGTGACGAAGTGGACAGGTTGCGAACCAGGTGGTTCACTTTTATGTGCAGGGCGTGAAGGATGTTCCGGTCACCCTCGGAGGTCGGCAAGTGATGTCCGCGACACGGAAGAACGTTCACCTCGACCGGAGCGGCGCCGCGCGCGCCGACCGGTGGCACCCGGGCGCTGGGCCCGGCACGGCGGCGGTCGCGCCGGGCGCGGGGAGCCGGCCATGACCGCCCCGGCCACCGCGGGGGCCGCCACCGTGGAGCTGTCGGCGGGGACGGTCGCGTACGAGGACACCGGCGGCACCGGGCCCGTGACCGTACTGCTGCACGGCCTGCTGATGGACGGCTCGCTGTGGTCGGACACGGTGGCGGCGCTGGCGTCCGGCCACCGCTGCGTCGTGCCCACCCTGCCGCTCGGCGCGCACCGCCACGCCGCCGTGCCCGGGGCCGACTTGTCGCTGCGCGGGCAGGCGGACCTGGTGGCGGAGTTCCTCGAACGCCTCGATCTGCGGGACGTGACCCTCGTCGGCAATGACACGGGCGGCGCGATCGTCCAGCTCCTGCTGGCGCGTGGCGCGCCCCGCGTGGCACGGGCCGTGCTCGTCTCGTGCGACGCGTTCGACAACTTCCCGCCCGGACTCACCGGCCGCACCCTGTTCGCCGCCGGCAAGCTGCCGCCCGCGCTGTTCGGGCTGTTCATGCGGCAGATGGGAATCCGGGCGATGCGGCGCACACCGCTCGCGTTCGGATGGCTGACCAAGCGCGGGGACGCGGCCACCGCCCGCTGGACGGCGGCCCTTCCCCGGCGTCCCGACATCGCCCGGGACGCCGTACGCGCCCTGCGGGCCATGGCGGGGGAATCGGACGTACTCGCCGAAGCGGCGGGAAACCTCGCGGAGTTCGACCGCCCGGCGCTGGTGGTGTGGGCGGCCGGGGACCGGGTGATGCCGCCCGAGCACGGGCGGCGCCTCGCGGAACTCCTGCCGCGTGGGCGGCTGGTGGAGGTCAAGGACACCTACACGCTGATCCCCCTGGATCAGCCGGACGAACTGGCCCGGCTGATCGGCGGGTTCGCGGAGGCGTGAGCTCGCGGGCGCGTGAGTTCGCGCCGGCTCGGACCCGCCCGGCGCTGTAAGGCGAGGGCCGTGTCGAACGAGCGGCGGTCGGTCACCGACGCTGCTCACGCTCACCTCGTGGGCTCGCGGTTGCCTTACCGCCGGTGAGGGGGGAGGTAGGTGCCGGGCGTCTGGCCGGTGATGCGGCTGAACGCGGCGATGAACGCGCTGGGTTTGCGGTAGCCGACCGCGCGTCCGGCGGCGCCCACCGATGCGCCCCTGGCGAGCATCGGGATCGCGGCGCGGACGCGGACCTGGGTGCGCCATGCGGTGAAGCTGAGTCCAGTCTCGGCCTGGAACAGCCGGGACAGGGTGCGCACGCTGGCATGGGCATGATCGGCCCAGGCGGCGAGGTCGCGTGGATCGCCGGGGTTGGCGAGGAGCTGTTCGGCGACCTGGCGGGGCCGAGGGTCGGTGGGCATGGTGACGTGAATGTGCTGCGCGGCCAGCGGGGTCAGCAGGCCGAACATGAGCGCCTCGGCGGCCGGACGGGTGCGGTCGTCGGGCGCGATCCGGTGCAAGTGCGTGATGATCTCACCCAAGAGCGAGTCGACGGCGAAGCTGGTGGGCTCGCTCCAGCCGAGGGGGAAGCGGTCGGGGGCGAAGGCGATGCTCACCATCTCTCCGGCGTGCAGCACCGCCCCGGCGTGCTCGATGCCGCCGGGCACCCACAGTCCGTAGCCGGGTGGGATCAGCCAGTCGCGGCCGCCGACCGTACCGATCAGGGTCGCGGTCGAGCTCCAGGTCAGCATGGGCTCCGGGTGCGAGTGCAGCTCCAACCGCTCATGACTCTCGGCGGTGTCGCGGCCGATGCTCAGCACCGGGGACGTCGCTGTCGGGACAGCCGCGTTGGCCGATTCAGGGTACTGGTTGGCCTCCATCCGCACAGCAGCCACCCTAGCGTGGGGCCACGCCTGAGGCGAGGAGGAGCCCCTGATGACCGACGCAACGACCGAGTCCACGCCCGTGGAGCCGTTCTCTCCGGGACTGCGGCGGGCGATCGGTGTGGTGATGATCGGCGCCTCGCTGTCGTTCCTGGACACCACGATCGTCAACGTCGCCGTACACAGCCTCGCCCACGATCTGCACGCCGGCCTCGACTCGGTGCAGTGGGTGGTGACCGCCTACCTGCTCGCGCTCGCGGCCGTCATCCCGGTGACCGGGTGGGCAACTCGCCGCGTCGGTGCCGCCCGCCTGTACGTCGCCGCGCTGGCGGTCTTCACCGTCGGCTCGGTGCTGTGCGCGTGCTCGCCGAACCTGGGGACGCTGATCGCCGCCCGCGCCGTGCAGGGCATCGGCGGCGGGGCGATCATGCCGGTCGGCACGATCATCTGGACCGCACACGCGACCAAGCAGCAGATGGGGAAGGTCATCGCCTTCCTGGCGATCCCGATCATCCTCGCCCCCGCCCTCGGGCCCGTCCTGGGTGGCCTGCTCATCACAGGCATCGGCTGGCAGGCGATCTTCTGGCTCAACGTCCCCTTCGGCATCCTCGGCATCCTGCTCGTTTTCCAGCTCCTGCCGATGGAGAAAGGCGGCGACGCGGGACGGTTCGATGTGCCCGGCCTGATCCTGGCGTCGCTCGGCATCGTGGGCCTCACCTACGGCCTGGCCGAGCTCGGCACCGCCGGCGGTCCGGACACAGCATCCGTCATGGGGCTTGTGGTCGGACTGCTCGCGCTGGCCGGCTTCGTCCTGCACGCCCTCCGGACGAGACGGCCGCTGCTCGACATCCGGCTCTACCGCACCGGCGCATTCACCGCCGCCTCGGTCGCCACGTTCGCGCTCGGCGCCGCCAACTACGGTGGCATGATCCTCATGCCGCTCTATCTCCAGACCGTCCGCGGCGAGGGCGTTGTCATCGCCGGGCTGCTTGTCGCCCCGACAGCGATCGGTGCCCTGCTCTCGGCGCCGTTCACCGACAAGTGGGGTGCCGGGATCACCTCCTTGACCGGCGCAGCCATCCTCGCGGTTGCGACCATCCCGTTCCTGTTCCTGACCGCCACCACCTCCTACTGGCTGCTGTGCGCCGTGATGGTCGTGCGCGGCATCGGGTTCGGCCTCTCGATCATCCCGAGCATGACCGCCGCCTACCAAGCCATTCGGCCGGAGCAGATTCCCGACGCAACCCCGCAGCTCAACGTTCTCCAGCGCGTCGGCGGCGCGATCGGCACCACCGTGCTCACCGTCGTTCTCACCGGCCGGCTCCGCCACCAGGCCACAACGGCTCAGCAGGCGGGCGGGTTCGCCACCACCTTCTGGTGGGTGCTCGGCATCACGATCATCGCCACCATCCCGACCATCGCGCTCGCCCGGACCGAGCGCCGCGACCGTCCGCGCACATGAACAGCCTCGGCCACCGCGCCTCCAGCGATCCGATCGGATGGACGTCTTCGCCCATCCCACCGTTACCTGCACCAACCCGGCGGGCGTCGCGGTCGGGGCGGTTCGCACCGGCCCGACCGGGGCCGGATCAGTCGGTGGGCGGGATCGGGACCGTGGTGCTGATGCCGGTCGAGCCGTTGATCATCTTGGTGGCCGCGCCGGCAAGGCGCAGATAGAAGTCGGACGAGACATGGGTGCCGTCGGCGTCCAGCGTGAGGAAGTACTGGTTCGACGGGATCATGGAGGCGTCCTCGGCGGCCGGGGCGATGGCGGTGCCCTCGTCGTACTCGTCGAACATCGCGATGAAGGCCGAGTTCGTGCCGCACTTGCGCACCGCCACGGCCTGCTGCCACATGAAGTCCCCCGCCTTGCGCGGGATCTGGTTCCTGGCCTGTCCCGCGTGCCAGTTGGACCAGGCGAAGCCGGGGTAGATCACCGGCTGGTAGTCCTGCCCGTTCGCGCTGAGCTGCGCGTGGTCGTCGTCGAACAGCTGCTGGTCGACGGTCGGGTTGCCGGTGTTCCACGGCGAGACCATGTTGAGGGCCGCGTAGACGGGTGCGAAGCCCGCCTTGGCGTTGGAGTCGGTGCGCCAGCCGCGCGGCACACCGCCGATGACGTAAACCCCCTTGTCCTTGAACCAGTTGATGATCTCCAGGCAGCTCTCGACGGTGCCGGCGCGGTTGGTCACACCGAGGCCCCACAGCTCGACGACGGGCTTGCCGCCCTCGTGCGCATAGAGGGGCGAGTCGGTGAGGTGGAGCGAGCCGGTGACGGTGTTCGTCCAGTCGCTCTGGAGGGCCGAGACGAGGTTGGTGTCGCTGAGGCCGCTGATGTCGTACTCGATGTAGAACGCGCGGCCGTACTTCTGGGCCGCGTCCCGTGCCTTCCCGTGGATGTCGTCGCGCTGCTGGAGGCGGGGCTGGCCGGTGGCGGCGATGTCGCTGCCGAAGCGCTGGAGAGCGGCGCCGTCGATGCCGAACTGCTGCATCCACTTGAAGTGCTGGTCGATGACCGCCGTCGCGTAGGAGGAGAACAGCCTGGCCGGCTCGCCGTTCCCCAGTGCGGCGTATCCCGTCTGGAAGAGGGCGCTGTCGGGGTAGGCGGAGACGTCCGGGTAGAGCTCGAAGGTCTCGTTGCCCGGCGCCGGTGTGCCCGAGGCCCAGTGGGTCCATGCGTTGAGCGGGGAGCCGTCGCCCTTGGCGGCGAACCACCCCTGGTAGCCCGCGTACACCTTGCCCTTGACGCCGGGCTGGGCAGCGGCCCGCCGGAGCCGCGGGTCCCGCGCGTGCCCGGTGTCGGGGGGGGGCCGGGGCCGGCCCCCCCCCCCCGCGGGCCCCCGCCCGCAAGGTCTCACCGGCCCGGGCTCGGGCCCCCGCTCGCGGTCGCCCTCCCGCTCGCGGTCCCGGCCCCGGTGTCGTCCGTGCTCGCGGTCCGCACCACAGGGCAATTGTTGTGTTTGTCGTACTAGTCGCATGGCGCCGCATCCTGTCAGCGCGGGGCGCCGTCTCACCGCAGGCACCGCCGCCCGGCGCGCGGCATCCCCCGCCTGGCCGACACCGGCCGCCGCCCGACGACAATGGCCGGGTGACCGAAGAACCGCCCCGCCTCGCTCCCCTGCTCACCCCGGAGGGCCAGGCCCTGCTGGCCGAACTGCGGGACCACGACCCGGCGCGGGAGCTGGCCCTCGCCACCCGCCTGCGCCGCGACCACCCCGCCGGCCTGGTGTCCGCGGCGCTCGGGCAGGCACGGCTGCGGCAGCGGGCGGTGGCCAAGTTCGGCGCCGAGGACGCGCACCGGATGTACTTCACGCCGAACGGCGTCGAGCAGGCCACCCGTACCGACGTGGCCGCCCACCGCGCGGCCCGCTTCCGCGCGCTGGGCGCGTCGCGGGTAACGGACCTGTGCTGCGGGATCGGCGGGGACGCGGTGGCGCTCGCCCGGGCGGGCATCGCGGTCACCGGGGTCGACCTGGACCCCATGACCTGCGAGATCGCCGCGGCGAACCTGGCGGCCCTGGCACCGGCCGGGCCGCCCGCGACCGTGGTGTGCGCCGACGTCACGACGTACGACCCGACGGGGGCGGAAGCGCTCTTCGTCGACCCGGCGCGGCGGCGCGGCACGGGCCGGGTCTTCGACCCCGAGGCGTACTCGCCGCCGCTGTCCTGGGCGGTCGACGCGGTGCGCCGTACCGGCCTCGGCGCGATCAAGATCGCCCCCGGCATCCCGCACGAACGCGTCCCTGCGGACTTCGGCGCCGAGTGGGTCTCGTACGGCGGCGACGTGAAGGAGGCCGTGCTCTGGCACCGGCGGGACGCCCCGGACGCCCCCCGCCGGGCGACCCTCCTGCCGTCGGGCGCCACGGTCGCCTCCCGCGGCCTGGCCGATCCCCCGGTGCGCCCGCCGGGCCGTTACCTGTACGAGCCGGACGGGGCCGTCATCCGCGCCCATCTCATCGCGGAGGCGGTGGAGGATCTGCCGGGCGCGGGGCTGATCGACGAGACGATCGCGTACGTGACGGCCGACGGGCTGAGAGAGACTCCGTTCGCGACGGCGTACGAGGTCACCGACGTCCTCCCGTTCAACCTCAAGCGGCTCAAGGCGCTGCTGCGGGAGCGCGAGGTCGGAATCCTGACGGTGAAGAAACGCGGCTCCGCGGTGGAACCGGAGGAGTTCCGGCGGAAGTTGAAGCTCAGGGGAAGGAACGAGACGACGGTCTTCCTCACCCGCGTGGCCGGCGCCCCTGCCATGCTCCTCGCCCACCGGGCCCCGCGCCCGGCCGCGTGAGGCAGGGGCGAGGCAGCGCGAGGCCCGGGCACAGCGCACGCCCCCTGCGCCACGCGCGCGCGTCACGCGCGGTTGCGCCGCCGGTAGGCGCGCTGGCGGCAGGCCGGAGAGCAGTAGCGGCGCGGACGGCCACGGGCCGGGACCGGGACGGCGGTTCCGCAGACCGCGCAGGCCGGCGGCGCCGTGACCGTCCCCCGCGCGGCGTTGCGGCCGGTGGGATCACCCGGGCCTGTTCCGTTACGGAAATCGCCGGGCCCGGAGCGCACACCCGTTCCCTCACGCTTTTCGTCACGCGGTGCGTCAGGGAGCCCGCCCGCCGGGGGATCTTCCGCGCTTCTGCGCCGTACCAGCGCCTCCACGCCGTCCAGCGTGCACGCCAGGCCGAAGTCGAACGGGTCCTCCGGCTCGTCGAACGCCCCGCTCAGCCCGAGCCGGGCGATCGCCGGATACGGGACCATGCGCTCGACCAGCCTGTTCTGGCTGTGCCACCACTGGACGTGCGAGACCCCCGACGCGCGCTCCTCCCGCAGCACCTCGTGCGCCTGCCGCGCCGCCGACAGGACGAACCCGGCCAGCAATGCCACCACCTGCGCCGACTCCGAGGGCCTGAGTCCTGTGCCCTCGGCACAGGCGAGGGCGTGGTCGTAGTCCGCGAGGATGTGCGGCCCCGGGAGCCGCCGGCTCCCGTCCGTCGTCACCAGCCACGCGTGGCGCAGGTGCAGTTCCCAGTGCGCGCGCGCCCAGGCCTCAAGACCCGCCCGCCAGTCGCCGTCAGGCGCCTGCCGCTCGGGCAGCTCCCCGAACACCGAGTCCCGCATCAGCTCCACCAGTTCGGCCCGGCCCGGAACGTGCCGGTACAGCGACATCGTGGTGAATCCGAGCCGCTCGGCCAGCCGCCGCATCGACAGCGCCTCCAGGCCCTCCGCGTCCGCGAGCCCGACCGCCGCCGCGACGATCCGGGGCAGCGTCAGCCCCGGCCGCTCCTCCTCCGCGCCGAACAGCAGGTCCACCGTCCGCCGTACGTCCACCACCCTGACTCCCCGGTCCGCCCGCTCTGTTGACAGCCACCTCGGCCGTGCGTCTATGCTGCACGCCAATTGTGTACGGCGTACGCACGCCTGTCCACCCGATGCACGGCCCACCGGGCCCGTACTCCGCTGGTGTCTCTCGTGCGTGCCTCATCCCATGACGGGGGTTCCTCACTCATGTCAGTCCTGTTCCATGTCGCGCCCTGGGGCGACGACTCGGCCCCCGGCACCCCCGGCCGGCCGCTCGCCACGCCGCACGGCGCCCAGCGCGCCGTCCGCGCGGCCCTCGCCCGTACGCCCCGCGACGACAGCGACGGCGCCGACGATATCGGGTCCTGCGGCGACGTCCTCGTCAGCTACCGCGCCGGTACGTACGTCCTGCCCGCCCCTCTCGAACTCGGCCCGGGCGACGGCGGCACCGGCGGCCGGCGCGTGACCCACCAGCCGTACGGATACGGCACCGGCGCGGCCGAGCGGGTCGTGTTCAGCGGCGGCGCGCCCGTCACCGGCTGGACGGCCGCCGGTGGCGGCAGCTGGGTCGCGGACGCCGGGCCGCTCGAACCCCGCCAGCTGTACGTCGACGGCCGCCGCGCGCCGCGCGCCCGCACGCCGCAGGGCGCGCCCGCCATCCCCGGAAACGTGACGAAAACCGAGACGGGTTACGTCACGGACTCCACGGTCCCGGGGACCTGGCGCTCCCCGGGGTCCGTCGAGTTCGTGTTCCAGGGTGTGTACCCGTGGTCCGAGGCCCGCCTGCGCCTGGAGTCCGTCCACTGTGACGGCCGTACGACCACCCTCACCATGGCGGAGCCCGGTTTCTCCCGCGCCAACGCCCTGTACGCCGCCGGACTCGACGGCGCGCGGGACCCGGACGGGGCTGCGAACGGGACGCAGGACGGGACGCAGGAGCCTGATGACGTGCCCTGGGGGCGGCTCGGCGTTCCCACCTCGGCCGAGAACAGCCCCAGCTTCCTCGCCGAGCCCGGCACCTTCGCCCTCGACACCTCCGTCCCCGGCCGCCACACCCTCCACTACCTCCCGCTCCCCGGCGAGGACCCCGCCACGGCCGCCTTCACCGTGCCCGTGCTGGAGCGGCTCGTCACCGCCGACCGGGCCCGCGACATCACCTTCAGGGGGCTGGTGTTCGCGCACGCGGCCTGGCAGCGGCCGAGCGGGCCCGGCGGTTTTCCGCACTACCACGGCAACACGTTCCAGGACGAGGGCCCGCTGCGGCGGGTCGACCTGTTCGACGGCGCCGCCCATCTGGTGATCCCGGCCGAGCCCGCGCGCGTGCCGGCCCATGTCGAACTGCGCGACTGCGAGGGCGTCGTACTGCGCGGCAACACCTTCACCCGTCTCGGCGCGGGGGCCGTCGCGGTCGAGGGCGGCGGGCACGGCATCGCGCTCACCGGGAACGTCGTCGAGGACGTGTCGGGCCCCGGCCTCTCCGTCGACGCGGCGAGCGGGGTGCGGATCGAGGACAACCTGCTGCGGCACATCGGCCGCGAGTACCACGGCTCCCCCGCCGTCTGGGTGTCTGACGCCCAGGACGTGGTGGTCGCGCACAACGAGATCCACGACGTCCCCTACTCGGGCATCGTGGTCATGGGCGGCGAGCGGGCCGCGCGCGTGCGGATCACCGAGAACCTGGTCCGCCGCTCCCTGCTGGTCCTCGCCGATGGCGGCGGCGTCTACCTCGCGGGCCGCCAGGGCGACTCGTACGCGAGCGGCACGGTGGTGCGCGGCAACGTACTGCTCGACGTCGTCACCCCGTACAACTTCGGCCTCTACACCGACTACGGCTGCTCGTGGACGACCGTCCTCGGCAACGTCGTCCGCGGCGCCCACACCCCGGCGGTGCTGCGGCCCGCGATCCCCCTGGAGAACGTCGCGTTCATCGGCAACTTCTGGGACGCGCACCCGGACGGCGACGACAGCCCGCCGCCCGGTGTCGTCTACGCCGCGAACACCGTCGTCGCACAGAGCGGTGCCGGTGCGGAGAGGGACGGGCTGCCCGCCGACATCGCCGCCGCGGCGGGGCGGCGCACCGCCCTCGCCGTCACCGCAGGTCGTCGAATTCCGTGAGTTCGTCCGCGTAGATCTTCGACAGGGGCTGCGGGCCGACGTACTGCTGGCAGTTGCACTGCCGCAGCTCGAAGTGGAGGGGCTTCTTGTCCTCGTCCCACTCCGTGGGGACCTCCACGTCCTCGTGGCACTTCCCGGCCTTGTCGTGCTTCGCCAGGTGATGGGTGCAGCCGCAGACGGCGTCCGGCGGCTTCTGGGACTCCTGGATCGCCCGCCGGCCGTCCTCGGCCAGCTTCAGGCGCTCCATCCGCCGGTCATGCCTGGTTTTCAGCGCCGTACGGCCGGTGTCCGCGATCCAGCTGAACCCGCCCACCATGAAGAAGACGAATATCCACCAAAACCAGTTCATCCGCCGCCCCTTCACCTGAATGGCGCATGCGTCTCCCCTCCAGAGTAGGACGAAAGAGGTAGGAACGGCTTCAACAAGCAGTGCCACCTGTGTCACGTACCGGGCCGTGGCCCGGCGGTGTCCGTCCCGGCCGGCGTGGGAGCCGCGGGGATTCCGCACTCGGTAGCCTGCCCACATGCCCGCCATGGAACGCCCAGAACCGCCGTCCGTCGGCGGTGAGCGCGAGATGCTCCGCTCCTTCCTCGACTTCCACCGTGCCACGCTCGCCATGAAAGTGGAGGGGCTCGGCGACGAGGAGTTGCGCCGCCGTTCGATGCCTCCGTCCACGCTGTCGCTGCTGGGGCTCGTGCGGCACATGTGCGAGGTGGAGCGCACCTGGTTCCGAATGGTGATCAACGGTGAGCGGCTGCCGCTGGTCTGGTCCGCCGACGGGGACTACCAGAGCGCGTACGACGCCACGGGCGCCACGGGCGCCGAGGCGTTCGCCGCCTGGGAGGCGGAGGTCGCGCACTCCCGCAGGATCGAACGCGAGGCCGCGTCCCTGGACGTCACCGGGGTGCACCGGAGGTCGGGCGAGGAGGTGTCGCTGCGGCTCGTGATGCTGCACATGATGCACGAGTACGCCCGTCACAACGGCCACGCGGACTTCCTGCGGGAGGCCATCGACGGCACGGTCGGCGCGTAGGCCCGGCCGCGGCACGCGGCGATCGCGGGCCGCGCCGCGGGCGCCTCCCTCAGGCCGCCGCCTCCGGGCCGCCCGGCTGTTCCGGGCCGCTCGGCGCTTCCGGGCCTCCGGCTCCTGCGGTTCGACCGGCTACTCCGGGCCGCCCGGCTCCTCCGGTTCGACCGGTTCGAAGCGCCAGCGGTGGACCGGGCGGGAGATCAGGGCGGCCGGCGGGTCCGGGAGCTCGGGAACCTCGCTGGTGTACGTCCCGGGCCACCAGGTCAGGACCAGGACCCTGTCCCCGGGGGCGCGGAACGTCTCGCGGCGCAGCGGCCGCCCCGCCAGGGTCTGCGCCCGCGTCCAGGCCAGCAGGTCCGCGCCCCGGCCCTCGGCGGCGCGCGCCTCCCACATCAGCGTGACCGCCATCAGTGCCCCTCCCCCGCCGCGTGCGCGTGGACGTGGGAGTGCGCGTGGGCGGCGGCGTGCGCCGCCGCGTGGACCGCCTCGTGCGCCGGTACGTGGGTGTCCGTCACCGGGAGGGAGCTGTCGGCCGACAGGTCCCACGCCGAGGCGGACCGGCCGCGCGCCACCATCTCCGCGCCCAGGGCCGCGACCATCGCGCCGTTGTCGGTGCACAGGCCCGGCCTCGGCACCCGCAGGATGATGCCGGCCCGCGCGCAGCGCTCCTCCGCCATGGCGCGCAGCCGCGAGTTCGCGGCCACGCCGCCGCCGATCATCAAGTGGTCCACGCCCTCGTCCTTGCAGGCCCGGACCGCCTTGCGGGTCAGCACGTCCACCACGGCCTCCTGGAAGGACGCGGCGACGTCCCGCACCGGCACGTCCTCGCCCGCACTGCGCTTCGCCTCGATCCAGCGCGCCACGGACGTCTTGAGGCCGGAGAACGAGAAGTCGTACGCGGCGTCGCGGGGGCCGGTCAGGCCGCGCGGGAAGGCGATCGCGGCCGGATCGCCCTCGCGCGCGAGCCGGTCGATCACGGGGCCGCCGGGGAAGCCGAGGTGGAGGACGCGTGCGATCTTGTCGAACGCCTCTCCCGCGGCGTCGTCGATCGTCGCGCCGAGCGGCCGTACGTCCGCCGTGATGTCGGGTGCGAGCAGCAGCGACGAGTGGCCGCCGCTGACCAGCAGCGCCATCGTCGGCTCCGGCAGCGGGCCGTGTTCCAGCTGGTCCACGCAGATGTGCGAGGCGAGGTGGTTGACGCCGTAGAGCGGCTTGCCCAGCGCGTAGGCGTACGCCTTCGCCGCCGACACCCCGACCAGCAGCGCGCCGGCGAGGCCCGGTCCGGCCGTCACGGCGATGCCGTCCAGGTCGCGCGCGGAGACCCCGGCCGTGGCGAGCGCGCGCTCGATCGTCGGGACCATCGCCTCCAGGTGGGCCCGCGACGCGACCTCCGGCACGACGCCGCCGAAGCGCGCGTGCTCGTCGACGCTGGACGCGACCGCGTCGGCCAGGAGCGTCGTACCGCGCACGATGCCGACGCCCGTCTCGTCGCAGGACGTCTCGATGCCGAGGACGAGTGGTTCGTCAGCCATCAGTGTCCGTTCCTCCTGATCACGATTCCGTTGCCCGGCATCACGACTCCGTTGCCCGGCCGGATTCCGGTGCCCGGCATCACGACTCCGTTGCCCGGCCGGATTCCGGTGCGGCCGCCGCCCCGGGGGCCGGGTCCGGCCCCGCCCCCGGGCTCGCGTCGGGCGGCGTCGGCGGTAGGCCGCCCGGCGTCTCCCTCATGTCGCGGCGCATCACCAGCGCGTCCACGTTCCCCGGCTGGTAGTAGCCCTTGCGGAAGCCGATGGGTTCGAACCCGAAGCGCTGGTACAGCTTCTGCGCCCGCGTGTTGTCCACCCGGACTTCGAGCAGCACCTCGCTGGACTCGAACGAGGTCGCGTGCCGCAGCAGTTCCGCGAGGAGCCGGGCGCCGAGCCCGCCGCCCCAGCGGTCGCGCGTCACGCCGATGGTCTGCACGTCGGCGACGCCGCCGACGGCCGCGAGGCCCCCGTACCCCACGATCCTGCCGCCCTCGTCGGCGACGACGTAGCGGCGGGTGGCGTGCGGGCCCCGGGCGTGCGCGAGCTCCGACCAGAACATGCCGGGCGACCAGGCGTCCTCGGGGAAGAGCTCGTCCTCGAGTTCCAGTACGGCGTCGATGTCCCACCAGCGCATCTCGCGGAGCTCGACGGGCGCGGCCTCACTCACTTCGGGGTGACCACCTTGTAGTTCTTCGGCACCTGGGCGTCGGGGCGGCGCAGATACAGCGGGAGCGGCGGCAGGAAGCCCGCTCCGGGAGAGTCGAGTCCGCCGGGGCCGCTCGGCGCGCTCGGGCCGCCCGAGGCGGCGGGGGCGCCGCCGTCCGGCAGGGGCCGGGCCGCCAGCAGTTCGGCCGCCAGCGAGGCGAGCGCCGCCGCCGACTGGTGCCCGGGGCCGCGCGCGTCCGGGAAGACGTCCGGGTACAGCGTCGCGCCCGCGCCGACCGCCGGCAGCCCGGCCACCGTGTCCGCGAGGTCCGCGGGCCGGTCGACGGCCGGCTCCGTGACCCTGGTCCTGGCGTCCGCGTACCGCGCCCAGTAGACCTCCTTGCGGCGCGCGTCCGTCGCGACGACGAACGGGCCGTCGAGACCGGAGGCGTACGCGAGGCCGTCGAGCGTGCACAGCCCGCGCACCGGCACCCCGAGCGCGGAGCCGAAGGCCAGGGCCGTCGCGATGCCGACCCGCAGCCCCGTGTACGGCCCCGGGCCGACGCCGACCACCAGGTCCGTGACGGCGTCGAGGCGGGCGCCGGCCGCGGCGAGCACCCGGTCCACGGCAGGCAGCAGCAGTTCGCCGTGGCGGCGCGCGTCGACGTCGCTCTCGGCCGCGAGGACGGAGTCCCCGTCGTGCAGGGCGACGGTGATGGCGGGGGTGGCGGTGTCGACGGCAAGCAGAAGCACGCAAACAGCCTACGGCCCCGGCGGCTGGGGTCGCGGCGGACCTGGTCGCCCGTACCCTGCTGCTACCGTCGGCCGCGACACGAGACGTCAAGGCGCGGGTACCGTACAGACGCACGAGAGGTGGCTGAGGACAGGTGTCAAGGAGCAGCTCGGGAATCGTCGCCGGGCTCACGGCCGTGGCGCTGGGCGCGGTCGGGTTCCTCGCCTACCAGGCGTCGGCGAACGTGCCCGACACCCTCGGCAGGCCCGCCACCCCCAGCGCGTCCCCTTCCCATGTCGCGCAGGGGCCCCAGCACCCGCGCGAGGACCCGACGGCGCTGCCCGCCGGATCGGGCCAGGGCGCGCGGGTGGTGTACGCGCTGAAGGCGCACCGCGTCTGGCTGGTCGGCGACGACGGGGCCTCGACGCGGACGTTCACGGTGCGGCCGAGCACGGTGGACCCGGCGGCCGGGAGCTACACGGTGACCGGCAGGACCGAGAGCGTCATCGGTTCCGACGGGGTGCCGATCGAGCATGTCGTGCTGTTCGCGAAGACCGACGGCGTGGTGATCGGTTTCAGTTCGGCGAAGGACGGCTCCACGGCCGCGCCCGATCCGGCGAAGAAGACCGGCGGCGTACGGGAGAAGAAGGCGGACGGCGACGCGCTGTGGAACTTCGCGACGCTCGGCTCGAAGGTCGTCGTGCTCCCCTGACGCGCTTCCGGCCGAAGGTCGTCGTGCTCCCCTGACGCGCCTCGGCTTGAAGGGCGTCGTCCTGCTCTGACGCCCCTTGGGCGGCCTCGACCCTCTTCCGGTCCTGGCGCGCCAGCTTCCGGTCCTGGCGCGCCGGTGCGGTCAGCTCGCGGGGACGGGCCTCGCGGCGCGGTGGCGGGGGCGGCGGTTCGCCCGGGCCTCGGTGTCCTGGTCCGGCCCGCGGCCCTGCTCGGGCCCGCCCGCCTGCTCCGCTTCCGCAGACGGCGCCGGGGCGGGGGGCGTGGAGACCGCGGACGCGGCGGCGCAGGACGCCAGCAGGTCGCTCATCGACACGTCGGACGGCGTGACGGCGCCGTCGGACCCCATGGGGGGCCGCGACGGGAACTCTGGCTCGCGCTGGCGTGACGTCATGACCGCCTCCTCCTGGGCTCCGGGGGTACACACGTGGTTAGGTATCCCTAACCACCTACCACGCCTCCATGGGACCATGCCCGCCGCGGCGTGCGCAACATCTTGCCGACATCCTGTCGGAACGTTCGGAGCGTTCGAACGCGGCGCGCCCTGCGCGTGCCGCCGGGCGCGCGCCCTGCGGCATGCCGGCCGCCCCCGCCCCCCCCCCCCCCCCCCGCCGCGCGCCGCGTCAGGCGAAGGACCTGCCCAGGTCGGCGAGGGACGGGCCCGCCCAGCGCTCCCCGTATCCGGTGAGAGTGACCCGCCGCCGCCCGTCGTCCTCGGGCGGCAGGGCGTCCGTGCCGTCCGTGCCGGGACCGCCGTCCGCGCCCGCGCCCGTCGTGCGCTCGATGACGATGTGCAGGCGGGCGTCCGACAGCTCCTCGACCTTGTCGTCGCCCCACTCCACGACGACCACGGACTCGGGCAGCGACACGTCGAGGTCGAGGTCCTCCATCTCGTCCAGGCCGCCGCCGAGCCGGTACGCGTCCACGTGCACGAGAGCGGGGCCGCCGCCCAGCGGGGGGTGGACCCGCGCGATCACGAACGTCGGGGACGTGACAGCGCCGCGCACACCGAGGCCCTCGCCGATGCCGCGCGTCAGGGTCGTCTTGCCCGCGCCCAGTTCGCCCGTGAGCATCACCAGGTCGCCGGGGCGCAGCAGGGCGGCGAGGTCCCGGCCGAGGTCCCGCATGCGGTCGGGGGCGTCGAGGCCGATCTCCGTACCGGGCTCGGCCGTCCGGTCGGTCGCGTGGCTGTCGTGCGGTGCTTCCATGCCCCCCAACGTTACGGGCAGAGGCCGGGCACGCCCGCACGCGCCAGGAGATCCTCCAGCGCGCCCGTGACCGCCTCGGGGCGCTCCAGCATCACGAGGTGGCCCGCCCCCTCGACCAGGACGAGTTCCGCGTCGGGCAGGGCGTCCGCGATGGCCTCGCTGTGCGAGCTGGGCGTGATGAGGTCGTCGGCGCCGGCGAGGACCAGCGCGGGTGTGCGCAGGAAGACGGCGAGCGCCTGGATCTTGTCGTGTCCCGCGAAGGACGGGTAGAACTCCGCGACGACGTCGATCGGGGTGTTCTCGATCATCCGCTCGGCGAAGCGCGCGATCGCGGGGTCGACGTCCTGGCCGCCGAACGAATAGCGCTTGACGATCCCCGCGTACAGGTCGGCGGTGGCGCGACGGCCCTTCTCCACCAGCCCGGCCTGCGACCCGAGGACCTTCAGCACGCCGGGCAGCACCTTGCGCGCCGCGCCGGCGCCGATGGCGGGCAGGCCGTACGTGATCTCGCCGAGCCGCCCGCCCGACGTGCCGACGAGGGCGACCCCGGCGACGCGTTCCCGGACCAGGTCGGGGTACTGCTCGGCGAGCGCCATCACCGTCATGCCGCCCATGGAGTGCCCGACCAGGACGAGGGGGCCCTCGGGCGCCGCCGCGTCGATGACGGCCTTGAGGTCGCGGCCCAGCTGGTCGATGGTCACCGGCTCCGGGTCCGGGCCGCTCTGGGCGGCGCCGCGCGCGGAGCGGCCGTGGCTGCGCTGGTCCCAATGGACGGTGCGGACCCGGCCGCGCAGGGCGGCCCGCTGGAAGTGCCAGGAGTCCTGGTTGAGGCAGTAGCCGTGGCTGAAGACGACGGTCACGGGCGGCGCGTCGGGCCCGCCCGGCGCGTCCGGCGCCCTGCCCGAGCCATCGGCCCGGCCCGCCTCCCGGGCAGAGATCCCG
>NZ_JAIUKE010000187.1 GCF_020176795.1 Streptomyces sp. 8L | reverse complement strand
CCCCTCCACCCCCTCCCGCCCCACTACCCCGCCCCCCCCGGGCGCGGCGTCGAGGACGCGGGGCCGCCGCCCGGGGCCGCACACCGCGGCCTCCCGCGCGATCCGCCGCGACGCTCAGTCGAACGAGGCCGCGAACATACCGGCCTCGTAGGAGCCTCCGCGCTGGTGCACGATGACGGCGAGCCGGTTGGCCGCGTTGGTCAGTGCGACGAGAGCGACGAGCGCGGCGGTCTGGTCGTCGTCGTAGTGCCTGCGCACCTCGGCCCAGGTCCCGTCGGACACACCGTCGTGCGCGTCGGCGAGCCGCGTGCCCTCTTCCGCGAGTGCCAGCGCGGCCCGCTCGGCGTCGGTGAACACGGTGGACTCCCGCCAGGCGGCGACCAGATGGAGCCGCAGGGCGCTCTCGCCCGCCGCCGCGGCCTCCTTGGTGTGCATGTCGACGCACCAGCCGCAGCCGTTGATCTGGCTGACACGCAGCGAGACCAGCTCCTGCGTGGGCCCCGGCAGCGGCGAACCGCCGATCACCAGGCTCGCGTTGGCGAACCGTTTGGCGAACTTGGCGGCGATCTCGTTGTCGAACAGGTTGAATCGGGCGACCATGGCTTCGTCCTCACGTCTGGTGTGGCACTGGACTCCCACCAGATGCCGCCCAGCGGCTCCCTGTGACAGGCGCGGCCCTGTGACGTGCGCCACGGGCCGCGGGTGTCACAGACGCGCGGCGAGCGGCGTCTTGTGCACGTGACGGCGTCGGTAGCGAACAGGCGGGAGCAGCCGGTGGATGGCGAACACGGCGGGCGTACGGAGACAAGGGCCGGCGGGTGCGCCGGCGGCGCGGACCAGGACCCCGCGACCGAGGCGTTCGTCGCCCATCGCAACCTGCTGTTCACCGTCGCCTACGAGATGCTCGGCTCGGCCGCCGACGCGGAGGACGTCCTGCAGGAGACCTGGCTGCGGTGGGCGGGAGTGGATCTCGCCGCGGTACGGGACCGGCGCGCCTACCTGGTCCGGATCACCACGCGCCAGGCGCTGAGCCGGCTGCGTACGCTCGGGCGCCGCAAGGAGTCCTACGTCGGCACCTGGCTGCCGGAGCCGCTGCTCACCGCGCCCGACGTGGCCGACGACGCGGAGCTGGCCGACAGCGTCTCCATGGCGATGCTGCTGGTGCTCGAGACGCTCACACCGACCGAGCGCGCGGTGTTCGTGCTGCGCGAGGTGTTCGCCCTCGGGTACGCCGAGATCGCCGAGGCCGTCGGCAGGAACCCGGCGGCGGTCCGGCAGATCGCGCACCGGGCGGGCGTGCGCATCGCGGCGCGCCGCCCGCGCGCCTCGGTCTCCGCCGCGGAGTCCCGGGAAGCGTTCGACGCGTTCCGGCGAGCGGCGGAGACGGGCGATCTGCGGGGCCTGCTCGACGTCCTCGCGCCGGACGTCGTCTTCCTTGGCGACGGCGGTGGCGTCCGACAGGCCGTGCGACGGCCGGTGACCGGGGCGGACAAGGTGGCCCGCATGCTGATCGCCGGGATGGGCAGGGCCGCCGCGGCATCGCTGCGTACGGCCGAGGTCAACGCCCGTCCCGCGCTGGTGCTCCGCCTCGGCGGCGAGGTGGACACCGTCCTGGCGGTGGGCATCGAAGGGGGCCTCGTCACCGGGCTCTACGCCGTACGCAATCCCGCGAAGCTCTCGCACATGCGGCGGGAGACGCCCCTGCGCCGCTGAGGCCGGGCCCCGTCGGCACGGTCGGCCGCCGACGCCCCGGATCGGATCGGTACTCGCCTCCCCGGGCCCCTGATCAGCGGTGCAGGGACGCGACGAGGCGGCGCAGCGAGGCCTGGGCGGGCGGCCCCCAGGTGGCCTTGCCGCCGGGGCGGCCGTGGACGCCGGCGTCTCCGATGTGGATGCCGCCGAGGGCGCGCAGTACCGCCCAGCCGCGGGCACGGCGCAGGGTCGCGACGTCCGGGCTCGGGCGGTACGCCTCGTGGAAGCGGTCGGCGGCCCCGTCGGGCAGCAGAATCCAGGCGGCGGCGAGGTCGACGGCCGGGTCGCCAGCGCAGAGGTCGCCGAAGTCGATCACGCCGCAGAAAGTGCCGCTCGCGGTCAGGATGTTGGCCGGATGCAGGTCGCCGTGCAGCCAGAGCCTCGGGCCTGCCCAGTGCGGCGCGGCCACGGCGTCCTCCCAGACGGCGCGGACGGCGTCCGGGTCGCTGATCAGCCCCCGTTCGGCCGCCGAGGTGAGCCCCTGGGCGAAGCTCTCGGCGGCGTCGGACAGCGCGCCCACGCGGCCCCGGCAGTCGGGCACCCCGTCGGGGGCGGGCCGGTGGAGCGCGATCAGGAAGGCGGCCAGGGCGTCGGCCGCGTCCGCCCCGCGCGTGGCGGGGGCCCGGTCGGCGGGCTCGCCCGGCACCCAGGTGGTGACGAGCCAGGGCCGCGGAAACCGTGCGGAGGGCTCACCCAGGCGCTGCGGAACGGGAATCCGCAGCGGAAGGCGTGGGGCGAGGAGGGGCAGCCAGGTGTGTTCCTTGCGCAACAGCGCGTCCGCGGTCTCGGTCGCCCACGGCAACCGGACGGCGAGGTCGTCGCCGAGCCGCCACACCTGGTTGTCCCAGCCGAGCGCTCCGAGCTCCAGTGGGCGGTCCGCCAAGTCGGGGTACTGCTCGCGCAGCAGATCCCGGATCAGATCCTCTGTGATGTCCGTCTCGGAGACTGTCATGGGAAGCAACCGTACTGTGGGCAAAGGATGTTCGGACCGGCGTTCGGACCGAGCCCCGTTCCCAGGACGGAGGGCGGGCCGTCACTCTTGGGCGCTGGTCACACCGCCGAAGCGGGTGGTCATCATGGCTGTCCCGCAAGGATCGTCGGGATGCGGCGTCCGCCCGCTCTCCCTCGGGGGCCCGCCGGATCTCGCGTTCACTGCACCCCATGGGACGGCGCCGGCCGGGCCCGGTTCGCGGAGCTCTGCCCGCGCCTGGCAACAGCCGCCCGGTCGGCCCTCCGCTGTCCCAGCGCCGTTGTCACGGCCGGCTCATGACGGCTCCCGATCCACTGCGAGGGGCCGGGTCGTCTCGCGTGCCGCGGGCGGGCGTTGGGCCCGGGTTCCGGTGAGGATGGCGCGCAGCTCCGCCAGTGGGATCTTGGGGCTCCGGTCCGGTGTGAGCAGCCCGTTGGTCTCCTGGAGGGTGTCGGTGAACTGGGTGTAGCAGAACCCGGCCAGGCCGGAGTCCATGGCCGCGGCCACCAGGCCGGCCAGCCGCTCGGCGAAGTCCTCCTTCGTGGCGACCGTGTCGTAGCCGAACCACGTCTCGCCCTTGGCCGGTTCGAAGGTCGCGCCGCCGAACTCGCTGAGGACGACCGGCTGGCCCTCGTGCCGTGTGCCCGTGAGCGTCAGCCGTTTGGCGCCCGGCCACTGTTCCGCGATCTCGCCGTGCCGCAGGGAGGCGTGGCCGTAGCGCTCGCGCAGTGTCTGCGCGTGCTGGGTGTAGTCGTGTACGCCCCAGATGTCGGCGGCGGAGATCTCCCACCCGTCGTTGGAGACGGCCGGGCGCGACGGGTCCAGGGCCTTCGTCAGGTGGTAGAGCGCGTCCATGAAGTGCCGTTGCTCCGGGACGAGCGCGGGGTTCGGGACGGACCACGACTCGTTGACCGGGACCCAGGCCACGATCGAGGGGTGGCTGAGGTCGCGGGTGACGGCCTCGGTCCATTCGCTGACCACGCGCTCGACGGTCGGCGCGCCGAACGCGTAGGCGGACGGCATCTCCTCCCACAGCAGCAGTCCGAGCCGGTCGGCCCAGTAGAGGAAGCGCGGGTCCTCGATCTTCTGGTGGACGCGCAGCCCGTTGAGCCCGATGGTCCTGGCCATCTCGACGTCGCGGCGCAGCTCGTCGTCCGAGGCGGACAGGTGGGAGGCGGGCCAGTAGCCCTGCTGGAGTGCGAAACGCAGGAAGAGGGGCTTGTGGTTGAGCAGGAAGACACCGTTGTCCCAGCCGATGTCGCGCAGACCGAGGTACGAGGTGACGCGGTCGACGCTCGTTTCGTCCTCGGCGTCGCTCAACTCCACCGTCGCGTCGGCCAGATGGGGATGGTCGGGGCTCCAGAGCAGGCTGTCGAGTTCCTGTCCGTGGCGCAGCGCGGGCACCGCGATGTCGAAGACGGTCTCGTGCCCGTCGGTGAGCACGCGCTGCTCCGCGAGGACGCGTTCGCCGAGCACCAGGCGGACGGATGCCCGCAGGGGGCGCTTCGGCCACTGGTTCAGGCGCAGTTGGCAGCGCACGCGGGCATGGGCGACGTCCGGTGTCCAGTGCACCGCCGTCAGATGCGTGTCGGGGACGTCCTCGAGCCACACCGGCTGCCAGATCCCGGAGGTGCGGTGGTACCAGATGACATGGGGGGCGCGGCGCCAGTCCTGCTTGCCGCGGGGCTGCGCGGTGTCGCCCGGCTGGTCCTCCGCGCGGACGACGACGACCTGGGGCCCGTCCTGGTCGACCGCGTCGGTGAGATCACAGGTGAAGGGGGTGTGTCCGCCCTCGTGCCGGCCCACCGGGCGGCCGTTGACCCAGACTTCGGCCCGGTAGTCGACCGCGCCGAAGTGCAGCAGGAGGCGCCGTCCCTGCGCGGGTACGGCCGCCTCGACCGTACGCCGGTACCACACGACGGGGTGGAGGCCGGTGTCGTGGATGCCGGACGACGCGGACTCCGGCGGGTAGGGCACGGTGATGGTGGCGGTGAAGGGCCCGGTGGTTTCGGGGGCCATCCAGCGCTCGGAGCGGCCGCGGTCCGCGTCGTCGTGGGCGAACTGCCAGGGCCCGCTCAGGTCGTGCCAGTCGGGGTCCCTGACGAGTTGCGGCCTGGGGTGGCCCGCGGCGTCGAGGTGGGTGTGGTGCAGGGGCATGCGGGAACTCCGGTGGGGTCGTGCGCGGTGGCATGCGTGAGATCGGGCGGTCGGGGGTTCAGCCGGTCACGGGGTCGGAGTCCGGGCCGGAGCGCAGGTCCACGACCGTCGCGGCGAAGGCCAGCGGTCCCGGCAGCAACGGGATCAGCAGCGGGATCGACCAGGCGAGGAGCCCGGCCAGGACCACGCCGCCCGCGAGCAGGAGCGTGCCGCGCGGGTCGGCGGCCGAGCGCAGCAGTCCTTCCCGCGGGGACAGGCGGTGCGGGGCCGGGAGCGCGGTGGCCCGCAGTGCCACGACGGCGGCGCCCACGACGAGCAGGACGAGCGCGCAGGCCACGGCGTGCGCTCCCGGCAGGGCGTCTCCCAGCAGCCCGGAGTCGATCGAGAGGAGCACGACGACTGCGGGCGGCACAAGACCGCCGGCCAGCGACCGGGCGGACAGGTGGGCGCGCAGGTGCCCGAGATAGGTGGCGGCCTTGACCGGTGCTCCGTCGCCCGTGCTCGGCCGCAGTGTCGCCGACGCGGCGGCGAACGCGGCGGGAGCCGTGACGACCGGCAGGCACGCGGCGCTGGTGAGCAGGGAGACGAGGAGCATGTCGGCGAAGAGGCTGAAGCCGCTGCCGAAGAGTTCGCCGGGTTCCTTGGCCCCGCGGGGTGAGCGGGTGTGGGCCTGTGTCATGGGTCAGCCCTTCAGTCCTGAGGTGGCCATGCCTTGCACCAGGTAGCGCTGGAAGACGAAGAAGAACAGCACGATGGGCACCACGGAGATGACCGACATGGCGAACATGGGCCCGTACGCGGAGGTGCTCGACTGGTCGACGAAGCTGCGCAGGGCCAGGGTGATCGTGGACTTGTCCGGCGAGAACAGGTAGATCATCTGCGTGAAGAAGTCGTTCCACGTCCAGATGAACGTGAAGATGGCCGTGGTGATCAGGGCCGGCCGGCTCAGCGGCAGGGTGATGGCCCAGTAGGTGCGGAACGCGCCGCAGCCGTCGATGCGCGCCGCCTCCTCCAGTTCGCGCGGCAGCCCGCGCATGAACTGGACGATGAGGAAGACGAAGAACGCGTCCGTGGCGAGGAACTTGGGCAGGATCAGCGGCCAGAACGAGTCCACCATGCCCAGCTGGTTGAAGATGATGTACTGCGGGATCAGTACGACGTGCTGCGGCAGCATCAAGGTCGCCACCATGAAGGTGAACATGCCCTTGCGCATGCGGAACCGCAGCCGGGCGAAGGCGTACGCGGCCAGTGAGCACGACAGGACGTTGCCGACGACGGCGCCCAGCGCGATCACCAGGGTGTTGCCGAGCAGCCGGGTGACGGACACACCGGACACACCGTCGAGGGCGGTCGTGTAGTTCGACCACTCCAGGTGGCTGGGCCACAGGTTGAGGCTCGTCACCACCTCTTCGGCCGGTTTGAGCGAGGTGGCGAGCAGCCAGGCCAGGGGGTACAGCAGGACGAGCAGGCACACGAGGGCGATCGTGTGCGGCAGCCATCGCTTGGCGGTGGGGTTCATCATCCCTCCTCGTCGGCGTAGAAGACCCAGGACCTGGAGGTCCTGAAGAGGATCAGGGTGACGACACCGATGGCGATCAGCAGCAGCCAGGCCATCGCCGCCGCGTAGCCCATGTGCGAAGCGGTGAAGCCGCGTTCGTAGAGGTACAGCGTGTAGAAGTTCGTCGAGTCGGCGGGACCGCCGGTGCCGCCGCTGATCGCGAAGGCCGGGGTGAAGACCTGGAAGGACTGGATCATCTCCAGCACCAGGTTGAAGAACACGACCGGGGAGAGCATCGGCACGGTGACGGAGACGAACTGCCGCCAGCGGCCCGCGCCGTCCAGCGCCGCCGCCTCGTAGAGGTCGGGCGATATCTGCTGGAGCCCGGCCAGGAAGATCACCATGGGGGCGCCGAACTGCCACGCCGACAGCAGGACGACCACGAACACCGTCAGGTGCGGATTGCCCACCCAGCCGCCCATGTTGATGCCGACGGAGCTCAGGAGGTGCTGGACGGAGCCGCCGTCGTTGAACAGCGCGCGCCACACGAGGGCGATGGACATGCTCGCACCGAGCAGCGAGGGCGCGTAGAAGGCGGAGCGGTAGAAGGCCCGGCCGCGGCCGAGGTTCTTCAGGAGCATCGCGGCGCCGAGCGCGAGGCCCAGTTTGAGGGGCACCGCGACCACCACGTACAGCAGTGTGGTGCCGACGGAGCGCCAGTACCGGGGGTCCTGGGTCAGCATGTCGGTGTAGTTGCGCAGGCCCACCCAGTGCGGCGGGTCGAACAGGTTGTAGTCGGTGAACGACAGGTACAGCGACACGGCCATCGGCGCCAGGGTCAGCACGACCGCGCCGATCATCCACGGCGAGAGGAACACGTAGGCGGGCCACTGGCGTTCACGCCGGTCGCGGCGGCGCCCGGCCGGCGCCCCCGGTCGCGCCGCGCGGTCGGCGCGCACGGGCGCCCTGGTCGACACAGTGCTCATGACCGCAGCTCCCTGTTGGCCTCGTTGATGAGTTCGCGCGCCGACTGCCGGGGCGTGGCGAGCCCGTACATCACACGCTGGTACTCCCTGTTGAAAGCGGTCTCGATCGCCAGGTCGCCGCGCGGTGGCGCACTCGGCGGGTCGGAGACGCCGTACTTCCGCATCGTCTCCGCGTACTCGTAGATCTCCCGTTCAGGTCCCTTGAGGGTCCGCGCGACCCGGGTGGCGATCGCCTTGTTGGGCGGTGTGGACCGGGTGAAGCCGAGGATGTCGCCGGCCCGTTGGTCGTTGAGGAGGAAGTCGACCAGTTGGGCCGCTTCCTTCGGGTGTTCGGTGTGCGCCCCGACGCCCACGAGCATGGACGGCTTGAAGTACTGGCCCGCACGCCCGTCGGTGGTCGGGACCGGCGCGAAGTGGATGCCGTCGCCGAGCAGTTGCGGGTAGCCGGGGAAGGTCGCGTCCCAGGTGAAGTCGGCGGCGGAGAGCTTCCGGCCGATCGGGGAGGTCTCGGTGCTGATGGCCTGTGCCGTGTCCGACGCGGCGGCGACGGCGCCCTCCCTGCGGAGCCGGTCGAAGAACGTCCAGAACTCGGTGAGGTCGTCCTCGGAGAAGCCGAGCTTCGTCTGGCTCGCGTAGAGGCGTCCGCCGCGGCTGCGCAGCCAGTCCTCGAAGACGTCCTCGTTGGTTCCGCCGTCGTTGGCACCCGTGAAGTGGCGCCCGTCCGGGCCCCTGAGCCGGGCGGCGGCGATCTTCCGGTTGTTCCGCGCCCACTCCTCCCAGGTCCAGCCGGGCCGGGGCGTGGCGATGCCGAGCTTCTTGTAGAGCGCGGCGTCGTAGGCGTATCCGGTGATGCCGCGGCCCATGGGCAGGGCGTACTGCCTGCCGCCGAAGGTGCCGGTGCGCACCAGCGGCGCGTCCATCGTCGAGGTGCGGATCGTGCCGTCCTTGATGGCGTCGTCCAGGGGCATGATCGCCTCGCTGCCCGCGTACTGGGAGATCTGGCGGTAGTCGAGCTGGACCACGTCGGGCACGCCGCCGCCCGCGGCCTGGGTGGCCAGCTTCTGGAGGTACGAGCCGAAGTCGCCGTTCGACATCTGGACGGTGACGCCGGGGTGTTCCCTCTCGAAGATCCGCACGGCCTGTTCGGTGCGCGCGGCGCGGTCGTCGTTGCCCCACCAGGTGAAGGTGAGGGCGATGCCGCCTGCCGTCGTGCCGCTCGCGGTGGAGCAGCCGGAGAGTGTGGTGGTCAGGGCGGTGGTGAGACCGACCGCGGCCGAGGCCAGGACGGCCCGGCGGCGCAGGGGTCGGTGCCCGCCGCTTCGGGGCTCGGGCATGGGCGCCTCCGGAAGGACGTGGATGGGAGCGGGGAGAGGGAGTGGTGGGTGCGGCATGGGGTACGGGTCAGACCCCGGGCGCGGGTCAGATACCAGGGGCGCGGGTCAGATCCCCGGGTAGACGTCCAGCCGGCCGCACATGCCGAAGCGTCCGCGCGCGGTCGGTCCCGTGGCGGAAACCCCGGCCTCGGCCAGATGGCTCGCGTCCTTCCCCCGCAGGGCGTCGAGTTGGGCCCCGGTCGCGTGGGCGGCGGCGCGCGCGCCCGCGCGCCCGCGTTCCTCCCACGCGTCGAGGCGGGGGCGCACCAGGGCGGCGGCGGCTTCCTGGAAGGCCGCGAGCGGCCCCGGGTCGCCGCTCTCCGCCGCGTCCCGCAGCTCCAGGAAACGGCGGGTCGCCAGGTCCCGGCGGGCACGCGCGACCGTCACCTGCTCCTCCTCGGGAACGTCGGCGGGAATGCGTACCGCGTCCGCGTACGTCTCGGCGTCCTCCAGGAGGTCCTGGGGCAGGGTGAGCACCGCGTCGCCCGCCTCGGGCAGGCCGCTGTTCTGCATCACGACGGTGATCTCCAGGCCGCCGCCGTTGGTCAGGCGGTGGATCGTGCCCGGCGTGAACCAGGCCACCGTGCCCGGCTCCAGCGGTGTCTCCCGGTAGCCGGAGGTGGTGAGCGTCTGCACCGTGCCCCGGCCCGCCGTCACCACGTACCCCTCGGTGCAGGTGAGATGGACGTGCGGGGTGCCGCCGCCGGGCCGGCCGTCCACGGTCGGCCAGTCGTACACCCGCAGCCGGGAGACCCCGACCGCCCCGGGGAAGCCGTCGTAGCCCGCGCTCACCAGGACCGCCCCCGCAGGTGTGCGGTGACCCGTCCGCGGTCCCAGGCGCCGTCGGCGACGGTCACGCGGTAGCTGCGGGCCAGTGCCTCGCCGGGGGCGAGGACGAGTTCCTCGTAGAACGCCCAGGAGGGTGCGACGGCCGCGAACGGGTCGCTGCGCACGAACCAGTGCGCCGGGTGCGTCCCCCTGCCGCCCGTGTGGTCGTTGGACGGGGCGTGCTCGAAGATCATCGTGGCGTGGCCGTCGCGCCCGTCGTGCTCGCCGACGTACGCCAGCCAGTCGGCGCTCGACCCCATCAGGTCGCCGCCGTCGGCCTCCGCGGTGAAGACCTGTCCGTCGCGGAAGGCCCGCGGTCCGCGCCAGAACAGGCCGGTGTAGCCGGCGGCCGGCCTGCCGTGGGTCGTGGGGCTGCCGAAGCGCAGGGGTTCCGCACGCCGGTTGGTGACCGTCGATGTCCAGGTCAGCGACCAGCTCCCGGCCCCGGCGTCGACATCGGTCACCTCGACGCGCCGGTCCTCCTCGGCCCACAGCTCCCCGTCGTACGGGTGCCAGGTCAGGCGCTCGGCGATGACGGCGCTGTCGCCCGCGGCGGAGACCTCCTCGAAGGCGGTGTGCGCCATCGAGCCGATCCGCTCCGGCAGGGCGAGATACCCCTCGCCGTGCACGTACGTGTTGCCGCCCCACAGGTTCTGCCCCGACAGGTGGGAGGCGGTCAGCTGGAGGCCCTTGTGCCACCTGTGGTCGTTCGGCCGGTAGTCCGTGACGAGGGCGCCGGACAGGGTGCGGACCGGGTGCAGGTAGGGCTTGGGGGCCTCCCACGCGGCCTCGGGCCGGTAGACGTAGGCGAACAGTTCGGTGCCGCTCGCCTCGTGGGCCACGGTGATGCGGTCCCCGTGGGCGTGGGTCAGTGCCAGGGTCATGCGTGGTCCTCTTCCTTTTCCGTTTCCTCGTGGGAGCCGGCGTTCTCGGGAAACTCGGCCTTCTCGGGAGACTCGGCCGGCGCCCAGCCCGGGGCACCGCCGTGCAGCGCGGTGTAGTACGGGTCGCCGGGGCCGATGGCGCCCGCGCGGACGGTCGTGCCGGTGAACGCGGACTTGTACAGGGCGGTGATGAACTCCAGCGTCCGCCGGCCGCCCGCGCCGCTGGTGGCGTGGCGCCGTCCGGCCCTGATGTCCGCGACGAGGGCCCGGAGTTGGGCCAGGTGCGAGCTGGGCTCGTCCTCGCCGAACGCGCGCCAGAGGGCCGCGGTCTCCTCGGGGACGCCGGGGGCCGGGGTGATGCGCCAGTCCGCGTTGCGGTAGCCGTACAGGTGGGTCAGCTCGATGGTGGCGCGCTCGCAGTCGATGCGGATGCGGCTGACCTCGTCCGGGCTCAGCACGCTGTTGACCACCGTGCCGACGGCGCCGTTCGCGAAGCGGACCTGCGCGGTGGACACGTCCTCGGTCTCCACGTCGTGCACGAGGCGGGCCGCCATGCCGTGCACCTCGCTCCACGGGCCCATCAGGTCCAGCAGCAGGTCCGTCTGGTGGATGCCGTGTCCCATGGCGGGGCCGCCGCCCTCGGTCGCCCAGCGGCCCCGCCACGGCACGGCGTAGTAGGCGGTGTCCCGGTACCAGGTGGTCTGGCAGTGTGCCACCAGCGGCCGGCCGAACGCGCCGCCGTGCAGCAGGCGGCGCACGTGCCGGGCGCCCGAGCCGAAGCGGTGCTGGAAGACGATGGACGCGTAGGGGTCCCCGCCGCCGCCCTTCTCCGCGCCCTCGACCGCGTCGTAGTCGGCCAGCGAGGGACACGGCGGCTTCTCGCACCAGACCCAGGCCCCGGCGCGCAGCGCGGCCACGGACTGCTCCCGGTGCACGGCGGGCGGCGTGCACAACACCACCAGATCCGGGCGCACTTCGGCCAGCATGGCGTCAAGGTCCGTCGACGCGTGGGGGATCGCGAACTCGTCGGCGAACGCGCGCACGGCCCGGCCGTCCACGTCGACCGCGGCCACCACCTCGGCCCCGCCTTCCGCCGCCAGCGTCCGCAGGGCGGGGAGATGGCTGGAGCGGGCGATACCTCCCGTGCCGACCACGGCAGTGCGCAGTGGGGTGTTCGAACGATGCGGAGACATGCGGTCCCTCTCGTGAGACGGCCCGTCCGTGTCATGAGACAGACAGGGTGGGGTGCCGCAGGCGGCGGGAGGGCGTGCGGGAGGCGGCCGGGCCCCGGGAGAGCACCGGCCGTCGCCATCGCCGCGCCAGCAACCGCTTGCTAACGGTTCCAACGTTGTAACCGGCGTGTATCCAGGGGGTCAACCCCTTCGCGGAAAAGAGTGGGAACTCGTCGCGGGAGCTGACAGAAAGCGCTGACACATGCATAATCCGGGGAAAAGTCCAGTGAGGGGACCGTTCGGTGACAGCAGTGACACTCAAGGACGTGGCAGAGCGCGCGGGGGTGTCGATCAAGACGGTTTCCAACGTTGTACGCGACGCTCCGCGGGTGTCCCCCGCCACCCGGGAACGGGTGATGCGCGCCGTTCGGGAACTCGGCTACCGGCCCAACCCGTCGGCCCGCCGGCTGCGTACGGGGCGCAGCGGCCTGATCGCCCTCGCCGTCCCGGAGCTGACCACACCGTACTTCGCGGACCTCGCGCACCACGTGCGGACGGAGGCCACCGCGCTGGGCCTGACCGTCCTCATCGAGGAGACACTTGAGGACCCGGCGGAGGAGCTGCGCCTGGCCACCGGGGTCGGCGCGTCGCTGCTGGACGGCGTGATCCTCTCACCGCTGCATGTCACGACCGCCGAACTCGTCCCGGTCGCCCACGAGTTCCCCCTGGTGCTCCTCGGCGAACGCAGCTACGAACCCGCTCACGTGGTCGCCGACCACGTCCTCATCGACAACGTCGCCGCGGCGCGGGACGCCACCGCGCACCTGGCCGGGCTTGGCCGCACCAGGATCGCGGCCATCGGTGCGGACCGGAAGGCGTCGGCCACCAGCCGCCAGCGCCTGGAGGGGTTCCAGCGGGCGCTGCACGACGCGGGACTGCCCTTCGATCCCCGACTGGCGCCTCCCGTCAAGGACTTCGACCGGCGCAACGGGCTGCTGGCGATGCGCGCGCTCCTCGACCTGCCCGCCGACGCCCGGCCCGACGCCGTCTTCGCTTTCAGCGACATGCTGGCCGTCGGTGCCCAGCGGGCCGTGCACGAGGCGGGTCTGGACGTTCCCGGGGACATCGCCCTGGCCGGCGTGGACGGGTCGCAGGAGGCGCTCTACAGCACGCCGTCGCTCACGACCGTGGTCCCCGACCTGACCGCGGTCGCCTCCCTGGCCGTGAAGTGCCTTGCGGCCCGCATCCGTTCGGAGACCCGCCCGCCGTTCGAGGTGCACGTGGCCCCGCACTGGCTGGAGGAGCGCGAGTCGACGACCGGCAGGCGGGTACCCCTGGCCCCGTAAGGCGCCGGGGACGGCGGCGAGCGGCGGGCGTGGCGGTGCGGCGGCCGTTGCCGGCCTGCGGCTGCCGTGGTGATGGCCTGCGACGGGCACGACGGCACCCGGCAGCGGCCGGTGCGCTGCGGCGGGGCGTGGGCCAGCCGGGCCGCGATCGGCACCGTGCCGTGCCGCGCCAGGGGGGGTGGGCCCTTCAGGCCTGGCACACCGGGCACCAGACCGTCCGGCGCCCCGCGACCCGGTCCGAGCGCAGGCGTGTTCCGCACCGGGGACACCGCGGGTCGGCGTCGTCCCTGCGCCCGGTGAGCCAGCGGCGGCGCGGCGGTACGCGCCCATCGCGTACGGACGTGTCGAGAACCCGGCCCATCGACGCGTGGAGGTGGCGGAGCGCCGTGTCGTCCAGGTCGCGCGCGGGCGTCCGGGGATGGACGCGGGCGCGCCAGAGGATCTCGTCGCACAGCAGGTTGCCGAGACCGGCGATCACGGACTGGTCCATCAGGGCGCTCTTGACGGCGCCCCGCCTGCCTGCCAGCAGCGCCCGGAACCGCTCCCGGTCCAAGGTCAGGGCGTCGGGGCCGAGGCCGTCGAGAATCCGGGCGACACCGCTCTCGTCGGCCAACCGCATCCCCTGGAGCTTGCGCTGGTCGCGATAGCGCAGGTCCCGCGGGCCGTCGAGGACCAGCAGGACGCGGTCGTACGGCCCGACCGGCTCGTCAGGGGAACAGCAGTGGAACGACCCGGTCATACCGAAATGGCAGACGAGGGTGGTGTTCGCGCCCTCCACCGGCACGAAGAGCCACTTTCCGTGGCGCCAGGGCTCCCCCAGCCGCCGGCCCGCCAGTTCGCCGCGCAGCCGCCGGCCCGAGACGCCTCGCAGGACACCGGCGTCGCGGACCTCGACGTCCGAGACGCGGCGGTGCCGGGCACAGTCGGCCACCACTTCTCGGAAGCCCTCGACGTCGGAGAGTTCGGGCACGCTCGTCACCTCGGCTCTTCCTGCCGGCCGCTATCCCGGGCGCCCGCCGCGCCCCGGGAACGCCGGCCTCTCACAGGGCCCGTGGAACTCGCCGGCCGCTTCCGGCAGGGGCCCGGGGGCCGCGATGTGCGACGGGTACCCGTGGGAACCACGAACGAACGCGGGCCGCGACGATTCCGATCAGCGCTTCCTCACCCGTCCGGTCGCCGACCCGGCCGCCGCACGGACCGGTCGCGTGCTGCGGACCGCTCATGCGCTGCGGACCGCTCGTGTGCTGCGGACACCCCGGGCTCGCCCTCCCACGGCGCCGCACGGCTGCCCACAGCAGCCCACGCGGCCACACCCGTTCCATCCCGCCGCACGGCTTAGGTAAGGTTTACCTTATGATGAAATGGGTCGGCCGAATCATTCCCGCCGCCGCGGTGGCACTCTGCCTCACGGTGGCGGGCTGCTCCAGTGGCACACCGAGCTCCTCCCGGTCCGCGCCCTCCGACGCGGGGACATCCACGGGGGCACCGGCCTTCCCCGTCACCATCGGCTCGTCCGTCGGCGAAGCCACCATCCCCGCACGCCCGAAGCGGGTGGTGACCATCGGATGGGGCAGCCAGGACGCCGCGCTCGCGCTGGGTGTCGTCCCGGTCGGCATGCAGGACATGAGCGGGGACACCGCGGACAAGACCGGCATCCTGCCCTGGGACACCCCGAAACTGAAGGGCGCGAAGCCCGAACTGCTGAAGTACGTGACGGGCGAGGTGCCCTACGAGCGGATCGCGGCGCTCCACCCGGACCTGATCCTCGCGGTCGACTCCGGGCTCACCAAAGAACAGCACGAACAGCTCAGCCGTCTCGCCCCGACGGTCGGCTTTCCCGGCAAGCCGTGGCTGACCTCGTGGCAGGACCAACTGAGGCTGGTGGGCAAGGCGCTGGGCAAGTCCGCGCAGGCCGCCGCGCTGGAGAGGTCGACGGCCAAGCTGATCTCGGACGCGAAGGCCCGGCACCCGGAGTTCGCCGGCAAGACCATCGCCTTCGGGTCCGGCACCACCGCGGGCAGCTACAACCTCTACCTGTCCTCGGACTCCCGGGTCCAGCTCCTGCACGAGTTGGGCTTCACCGTCTCGCCGAGCCTGCCGTCCAAGGCATCCTCGTTCGCCGAACAGCTCAGCCTGGAGAACCTCGACTCCGTCGACTCGGACGTCCTGGTCTCGTGGTATCTGGCGGAGCCGGTACGGAAAAAGCTGGAGAGCAACCCCCTGTTCCAGCGGATGCCCGCGGTCGAGCACCACGGGTACGTGCCCCTCACCGACCCCGTGATGGTGTACGCGACGAGTGCGGTGTCGGTGCTCAGCCTGCCGTGGATGCTCGACCGGTACGTGCCGCTGCTGAGCGCCGCCGCCCGGGGCAAGGCACCGTGAACAGGCCGGACCGCCCGCAGCGGCAGCGGCCAGGCACCCCGCCGACCGGCCCCGCGGGTCCCTCGCCCGCCGACGAACCGCCCCCGCTGGACAGGCCGTTGGCCGGCCTTGTCAGCAACCTGGCCGACGGCACAAGGATCATCGGGTGGTCGGAGGGCGTACACCTCCGCGCGGAGTACCTCGTCGCGCGCAACGCCGTCGTCCGGCACCTCGTCGAGCGGCACGGCCTCAGAGCCGTGGCCGCCGAGACGAACTTCGCCCTGTCCCGTCCCGCGGACGCCTACATCCGCGGGGCGGGGCCACGCGAGCCGTCCCCCGCGGCGGTGCGCGGCGTATGGTCCTGGGCCGGCTCGGCGGAGCTGTCCGACAACAGCTCACTGCTGCGATGGCTGCGCCGGCACAACGCACGGCTCCCTGCGGCTGACCAAGTGCGCTTCTACGGCCTTGAGATGTACGGCACCACCGCGGAGAACCCGGACGGCGTACCGGAGGACGGCACACTGGACGAAGCCGACCTCCGGCACGCCGGGAGTCTGCACCGGAGCCTTGTGGAGCATCGCGCGGCGGGCGGGGACCACCGCGACCTGGCGGTGCGCGACGCCGCCCAGTACCGCACCCTGCGAGAGATCGCGCGGCGGCACCCGCACGGCCCGGTCCTCGTCTTCGAGCAGGTGGAACACCTCGACAGACGGGTCGGCGGCTCACTCGGCGAACACCTCGCCCGGGGCCGCCTCGGCCCCTTCCGGGCGGTCGGCGCCGTGTGGCGCGAAGGGGACCCGTCGGTCGCCTATCCGCTCGGCCGCTACCGGGAACTGAGCGCGCGTCTGGGGCAGTGGACCGCGCACGGGGACCACGGCCTGCTCGCCGGACCCGCGGCGACGTGGGTGCTCGACCTGCTTCCCTGGCGGACGGCCTCGGGCCCGGCGCCCGCCGGAACCGCCGGGCCTCCGCCGCGGGACACACCGGGCGGCACGGAGTCCGAGGAGGGGGACGCCCCGCTCGCCGACGCCGCGAGCGCCTTCGACGCCGTCCTGTACGCGCCCGTTCTGACGCCCGCGCGACAGGAGACGGCGCCGCCCCGCGCCGCGAAGACCTGGCCCGGGGCGCCGTGCGCGCTCGCCACGGCGCCGGGGCGTACGGCGGCCGGGTCAGTTGCCGCCGAGCGTGACGGTCCAGGAGGTGGGCGCGCCGTCCTGGATGTGGCCGTCGACCGGAGCGGCGCCGGTGGGGCCGACGTCGTCGTACGGGAACGCGTAGCCGATGTTCGCGTGCTGGTGGACCAGCCGGGAGTAGTGGTTGGTCACGGCGTCGGTGTAGTAGCCGTCGGGCTTGACGCCGTCGGGCTGGTTGTCGCCGCCGGAGACCAGCAGGCTGCTGCGGTTGATGGCGGCGGCGAGGCGGGCGGCCACGGCTCCGCGCGCGTCCGCGCCCGAGTTGTACAGGGGGCCGCTCGCGCAGCCGAAGATGTCGACGGCGCTCGGCTTGGTGAAGGGGACCCCGTTGGTGTTCAGGCCGTCGAAGGTCAGCACGTCGCCCGACACCTGGCCGGTGAAACTGCCGATGCTCCCCTGCCCGTTCACGGTCAGCGGCTGCGACTGGTAGTGGCTCCACACCGAGTCGAGGTAGGAGTCCCAGTAGCCGCCGAAGTCGACCGGCGAGTGGGAGGGCGCGAGGACGCGCAGGGTGGCGCCGGAGGAGTCGGTGGCGACGAGCTGGTCCCAGGGGGCGCCGTCCGACCCGTGCTGGTCCTTCAGACCGGAGGCGATGGCGTCGAGGGCGCCGGCCGGCAGCGGGCTCACCGACTGCGCGCCGGCGCTTCCGGTGCTCGCCATCGACACCGGCAGGCCGACCATGTCGACATAGCTGATGTTCGCGTACAGGTTGGCGCTGTTGTACGTGAACTCGCAGAACGTCCAGTTCGTCGACCAGTTGGGGTCGGACGCGACGAGCGCGGGCTGGACGAGGCCGGGAACACCACCGTCGCCGCCGGGCGGATTGACGAAGAACTGCAGCTTCTGGCCGATGGAGAACCAGACGCGACCGCCGATGACGTAGTCGCCGAGCGTCAGTTGGGTGGCCGCGGAGCCGGAGGCGCCCAGCGGGATCGCGTAGTCCGGGGCGGGGGTCAGGACGGACGACGGGCTGGGCAGCCGCTGGAAGGCGCCGCTCGCGTCGACGAATCCCGGCCAGTTGGACGAGTCCGAGCCGGTGACGTACGCGTAGACGGTCCCGCTGCCCGAGTTGTTGCGCAGCGAGAGCGGCAGGGAGGGGGACGCGGCCCAGGCACTCTGCGCGAAGGTGCGTGAGGCGAGGGGCGAACCGAGCGCGGCGGCGACTCCGGTCGCGGCGGCGGTGGTGAGGAAAGAGCGTCGGGAGAACAACGTGTTCCTCCTCTGAGGGGTGGGGGAAAAGCGCCGCACGGTCGTGGGGGTGTGCGGAAGCCCCGCCCACTATTGGTCTAGGCCTTGCCTGGCGTCAAGGGATGGGCGGAAGTGATCGCCGGGCGCCGGGCAGAGCGGCCCCACCGGGCAGCGTGGAAACGGCGTCCGGCCCGCGGGTTTCCGCTTCCCTCCGCGTTCTTCCGGGAGGGAAGCGAGAACCCGCGGGAGGCCTCACGAGGCGCCGTCCGGGGCACCGGGACCTGCTGGCGTGCCGCCGCGGGCGGGGGGGGGTCGTCGGCGTTCCCCGGTGCCCAGGCGGCGGCACGCGGATCTGTGGCCCGCGCCGCGAGAAGGCCCACGCCGCGACGAAGTGCGCGGCGGTGATCGTCAGGGCGTGTGCGCCGGGCTGTCGGTCGGCTTGCCCTCGACGAGTCCGGCCCGGGCCGCGACGACCCCGGCCTGGAAACGGCTGGAGGCGCCCAACTCGTCCATGATGTGGGAGATATGGCGACGGCACGTCCTCGAACCCACACCGATGCGGCGGGCGACGACCTCGTCCTTCAGCCCCTGCGCCATCAGGTTCATGATGCCCGCGTTGAGATCGCTCAGTGTCTCGCCGTAGGACACGCCATCGGTGTCGGCGTCGAAATCCATGCCCGCCTGCCAGGCGAACTCGTACAGGCGGTGCAGCATCGAGATGATCATGGGCTCGTAGATGGCGATGATGCTGGGCAGATCCGCGTCCGAGGACTGGTGGGAGACGAACGCCACCTCATTGCCCACGAGGACGAGGTTGTCGAAGATGTGGTTGGTCGTACGGACCCGGGCGCCCGAATCGGCCATCTGGCGCAGGTGGACCCTGGTGGACGCCCTGGCCCGGGCCGAGTGCGGACACAGCAGGCGGACCGGCACCCCGCTCGACGTCTTCGGCAGCTCTCGCGGCGGGAAACTCTGGCACGGCCCGCCGTCGAACAACTGCATGGCCAGGACCTCCGAGGTGCAGTTGAGCAGGAAGTCGGCCAGGTGCATCGAGGCCTGCTGCGGATCGAGCAGCGAGACCACCTTGTCGTTGTGCTGACGTGACCGGCGCAGGGTGCTGAAAATCCCCGAAAGGGTGTGCAACTTCTGGTGGATGCCGGCGAGTTCCTGCCGCTTGTCGTTGATCGCCTGTTGCAGGGGAATGATCAGTTCGTTCTGCGCGGCCTCGGGGCAGACGGCCATGAATCTGTCGAACGCCTCGGCGTGCCGGAGCAGCCGCACCTCGCACAACAGGGCGATCGCCCGCGTCACGTCCTCCACGGGCGCCCGCAGTGCGGTCGCCACCTGGGACGAGGTGGTCGGCTCGTTCGTCAGGACGTATTCGTAGACCCGGACGACGAGTTCGTCGTCCACTTCAGGGGCGAAGTGATGGAACGGGAGCGGCCCGGCCGTCTCCGACATGTCTTCGAGAGCGGTGTCCTGCCTCATGCCCAACACCGTCCGGGAACCTCACTCGTACATATCCCCTTCTTGATCTGCCTGATCTCCTGCGCACGTACTACGGCTGAGGCTCGATTCGGATTGTTCGGTTTCACCGTGACATTGCCCATGGGAGGTGTGCTGCCTCTCTTTGAGATAGTCAGCGAGCGTACGGACGGCGTGCGGCTGTGGCCTGGCGACGAGGGGGCGCGGGGCCCGAAGTCCCCTGACGGCCGCTCACGGACCGCATCCTCCCTCGGGGGCGAACCGGCTGATACATGGCATCGGTCGGTGCGCGTGTCGTCGGCCGTCTCGCGCACGCTCCCCCGAAGTGCGGGGGCCGCGCGCGAGGGCCCCGGGCAGGGCTGCCTCGGTGGTGGCGAGGCGGCCGGTCGCCCGGGGTGGTCTCGAAGGGACGGGGCATCACAGGGGGACCGTGTCGCCGGGCACCGCGAAGGAGCGCCCGTCCGGCATCGCCACCGAAGCTGTTCCCCCGGACACGAACGGACATGACGCTCCCTCGACAGTGGCACCGCGACGCTCTCGGTCCCGGGGCTTCGGGCCGCGGCCCCGGATCAGGGCTCCGCCTCCCGGTCCGGCCGGTGCCGGACCGGGAGGACCGGGAACGCGCCGCGACCGCGGTCAGTCGGTCGTCTGGGCCTGCCGCTGCGGCTCCGGGGCGGGGGCGGCCGTCTCCGCCGGCTTCGACTTCACCAGCCACAGACCGGTGAAGACAGCGGTGACCCAGGAGGCGACACCGGCGACGATGAAGGCGGTGTCGAGGCCGGATTCGAAGGACGCGCCACTGGACTGCCTGGTCAGGACGATGGCACCGAGGACGGCCACACCGAGCACCGCGCCGATCTGCCGTGCGGTGCTGCTGATGCCGGACGCGAGACCGCCCTCCTGGGGGCTGACCGATTGGATGGCGGCGCCGGTCAGCGGCGACATGGCCAGCGCGAAGCCCGCGCCGGTGATCGCCAGCCGCCACCACACGTTCCAGTACGAGGTGTCCGCGTGTACGAAGCCCAGCGTCAGCAGCCCGAGTCCGGCGGCCGCCAAGCCTGCGGTGACCACGGACCGGAAGCCGTACTTCGCCGCGAGCCTGCCCGCGTACGGGCTGACCATCGCCATGCCGAGCGAGATGGGCAGGGTCTCGAGGCCGGCGTCCAGGATCGAGCTGCCCTGCACGGTGACGAAGAACTGCGAGAAGAAGAACACCGAACCCATCAGCGCGAAACCGACCATGACCATGGCGGTGTTGGACACCGTGAACAACGGGTTCCGGAACAGCCGCAGTGGCAGCATGGGCTTGGAGTTGCGCCCCTCGACGGCGACGAACGCGGCGAGGATCACCACCGCCGCGACGAAGCTGCCGATGATGGCGGGCGAGGTCCAGCCCTTGGAACCGCCCTCGATCAGCCCGTAGGTGAGCGCCCCGACGCCCAGGATGGACAGGATGGTCCCCGGGACGTCGATGGCCGGCGCGTGGGGATTGCGGGACTCCCTCAAAGTGGGCAGCGCGGCCAGCACCAGGGCCACTCCGATGGGCGCGTTGACCAGGAAGATGGCGCGCCAGTCGAAGGCGGTCACCAGGATGCCGCCGGCCAGCGGGCCCGCCGCCAGGCCGATCCCGCTGATTCCGGCCCACATGCCGATCGCCTTGACCCGTTCCCGTGGTACGGGGTAGGCGGCGGCGAGCAGGGCGAGCGAGCCGGGGCTCAGCGCTGCCGCGCCGATGCCCTGGAGCACCCGTCCGGTGATCAGCCAGCTCAGTGAGGGGGCCAGCGCGCACATCACCGAGGCGAGGGTGAACACCACCGCACCGGAGAGGTACACGCGCTTGCGGCCGAAGCGGTCGGCGAAGACACCGCCGGTCAGCAACAGCATGGCGACCAGCAGGACGTATGCGTCGACGATCCACTGCAGACCCGACAATTCGGTGTGCAAGCGTTTCTGCATATCGGGGAGAGCCGCACCGACGATTGTACTGTCGAGCAGCACCATGAACTGCCCTGCGCAGGTCATGGCGAGCACTACTGCGCGGTTTGATCGAACTTCCGCGGACACAGGCGAACCTCTTTACCACTACCGGTCTCGATGAATCTCGCGATGCGCGAGGAATGACGTTACAGCACTAGCGATGTGACAGCGCCAGTTCCATACGCGGGCCAAAACCCCGGTGTGATACCAGCAGTTCTCCCACCAGCTCCGCGAGATAAACAGCCTGATCCGGATTCAGGCGGGGATCGCAGGCGCTGGTGTAATTCTGAGCAAGATACAGGTCGTCCATGCCCGTGGTGACGCATTCACTGACCTCGTCACCGCTGAGTTCCAGGTGTATTCCCCCGGGAATGACGCCCGTATCGTTGCAGGCTTCGAAGAAGGCCGTTGTCTCTTCCTCGATCTCGGCGACCAGACGCGTTTTCACTCCGCCCGGGCTGACGACCGTGTTGCCGTGCATCGGGTCGCAGAGAACCCGGTCCGCCCACCCCTCCGCCACGATCCGGCTCAACATGGCGTAGATGAGGTCGTAGGCCCGGCGCCGGCCCATCCGGAAGATGAAGGCCAGCCGGCCGGGCTCGTTGCCCGGGTTGAGCAGGGCGTGCAGATTTATCAGCGCCGTCGGGGTGGCGCCCGGTCCGATCTTCACCGCGATCGGATTGGCTATCTCGGCGGCGAAGTCGATGTGGGGCCCGGTCGGTGAGCGCGTGCGCTCGCCGATCCAGAGCAGGTGTGCCGAGTGGTCGAGGGGCCGGCCGCCGTCCGCGCTGCGACGGGTCTGCGGCCGCTCGTAGTCGAGCAGCAGCGCCTCGTGCGAGGTGAAGACGTCCGATCTCCTCAGATAGGAGAGCGTCTTTCTGGACTGTTCGTGGGCACGGACCAGATTCCGGGGATCGGGCGTCCGGCGGTCCACCGAGAAGTCCGCGCCATTGACGGCGTCGCCGAAATAGGACGGCAGGGAAAGGCCCCCACGACGCTCCACGGGCGCGGAACGCGGCTTCGCGTACTGGCCGGCGATGCGCCCGACCGTCACCACGGAGCGACCGGATCTCATCTCGATCGCGTCGGACATGGCGCGGAGCAGGGACACGCGTCGTGCCACGGAACGCCTCGTGTTGTCGCGGAAGGTCTCGGCGCAGTCACCCGCGTGCAGCAGGAACGCCGGTTCCGCGAGCCTGGCTCTCAACCGGTGAATGCCGGAGGCCGACACCAGGGGCGCTGCCCTGGCCAGTGCGCTGCGGGCTCGGCCCACGTCGGACCCCACGGGCCAATCGGGCTGATGGTCGCGCTTGTGCGTGGCTGATAACTCGACAAAGTCCATGAGAGAAACCCCCGATAAACAGACACCAGCGCAGCGTGCTGCTACGGTTTGCTTTGCGTCGGCTCCGCGGCACTGAAGCCAAGTACCGTATCGAGCAGGCCCGGGAAGCGGTCCCCCAATTCCTCGGTGCGCAGCCAGATCCGTCGATATCGGCCATCGACCGCCATCCTGATCACACCTGTCTCGCGCAGAATGCGCCAGTGGTTGGTCAGCGTCGACTTCGGTACGTCCAGTCCCTCAACCGCGCACGTCAGCCCGGGGTTCGCGAAGGCCCGGCGCACGAGTTCCAGGCGCACCGGGTCACCGAGCGCGTTCAGCACCGAAGCAAGCGTCAGCGACTCGGGGGCAGGCTCGGGCAGCGGTTGCATGGTGAGTACGGTAGCACACAGTACGAGAGTTCGGGA
>NZ_JAIUKE010000186.1 GCF_020176795.1 Streptomyces sp. 8L | reverse complement strand
CCCCCGGGGGCCCCGGGGGGGCCCCCCCCGGCGCCCCCCCGGGGGGGCGCCCCCCCCGGCGGGGGGGCCCGCCCCCCCCCCCCCCGCCCCCCCCGCGCGGGCCCCCCCCGGGGGGGGGGCCACCGCGAACGCGCCCTCGCCATCGCGAAGAAGGCGCTGCGCATCCTCGACGAGGACACCTCGAGCCCCCGGCCGGACCGCGACGACAAGGACAGCCTGCGCGCCGCGTGGTTCTGGCTCCAGCGCTCGAACCTGACGCAGGACCTCGACCGCGGTGACGGCTCGTACGAACTCGGCGTCGCGCAGAAGCTGACCCGCGGCCTGCCGCCGTCCGCCGTCCACGCCGAGGTCCACAGCAGGGCCGCCACCTGGGGTGCCCTGCACCGGCCGGGGCCCGAGGCGCTGGCCGCGGCCGACCGCGCCGTCGAGTACGCGCGCCTCGTCGGCGCCGAGTACACCGAGTTGCAGGCCCGCCTCACGCACGGCTGGCTCGTCGCCGACGCCGGCGGCGTCGAGGACGGCCTCGCCGAGATGTACGAGGTGCGGGAGCGCGCGGAGGCGCTCGGCGCGATCGAACTCACGGGCCGCGTCAGCACCAACCTGCCGTCCACGCTGGAGAGCGTCGGCCGGTCCGCAGAGGCGGTGGCCGCGGCCCGGGCCGGGATCGCGGCGACCCGCTCGCTCGGCCTCGCCCACCAGGAGGCGTGGACGCGCTCGAACCTGGCGCGCTCGCTGTTCTCCCTGGGCCGCTGGGACGAGGCGGAGGCCGCGCTCGACGCCGTCGACGAGGAACGCGACACCCCCAAGGTGCGCGGCATGTTCGCCACCGGCCGGGCCGAACTCGCCCTCGCCCGCGGGGACCTCGCCGAGGCGGGGCGCCAAGTGGAGCGGGCGCGCGCCGCGTTCGGCACCCACGACCCGCAGCCCCAGCACTTCATCACGGCCGCCAGGCTCGCCATGGCCATCGCGGGCAGGCAGGGCAGACTGGCCGACGCACGCGCCGAGTTCGCGGGGGTCGCCGGGGGCGGATTCGGGCTCGGCACACAGCGGTACGCGCTGCCGCTGCTCGTCACGGCCGCCGCGATCGAGGCCGACCACCGGGGCGGACCCGGCGCGGAGGAGGGCCGGGCCGCGGTTCTGGCGGCCGTCGGCGCCCACGCGAAACACCTGCCGGCGGCCGTACCGGTCTGGCAGGCGTACGCCCTGATGCTGGACGCGGAACGGGCGAGGGCAGCGGGGGACGCGGCGCCCGAACTGTGGGCGCGTGCGAGCGCCGCGTTCGAGGCCCTGGACCGGCCCTACGAGCTGGCCCGGGCCCGGCTGCGGCACGCCGGCGCCCTGCTGGAGACGCACGCGGACCGTGGAGATGTCGCGGCGCTGCTGGCCGGGGCCCATGCTGCGGCCAGGTCCCTGGGTGCCCGCCCGCTCGCCGAGGACGTGGAACTGCTGGCCGGCCGGGCCCGCGTCACGCTCGGCGCGCCCACGGCCCCCGCGGCCGGTGGGCCGGCCGGGTCCCTGGGCCTGACCCCGCGCGAGCGGGACGTGCTGCGCCTGGTCGCGGAGGGGCTGAGCAACCGCGGGATCGCGGAGAAGCTGTACATCTCGCCGAAGACCGCGAGCGTGCACGTCTCCAACATCCTCGCGAAACTGGGCGTCTCCGGCCGCACGGAAGCCGCTGCGACGGCCCACCGCCTGGGCCTGTTCACCTGACGCGCTGCGGCGGGGATCGTCGCTAGGCGCCCTGCGGCGGCAGCGCCCCGGCCCCCGGCTCCGACCCGGCCTCAGCCTCCGCGCCCGTGGGCGGAACCCCGTCGTCCGGGGACGACGGCGCCGCGGGCGCTGCCTCCGCCCGCGGGGGCTCCTCGTCCGCGACGGGCCGGGGGCGGATCGTGACCTTGCCCGAGGCCAGGTCTATCGGCCCGCGGCCGGGGTCCGAGCCGTCCACGTCGACCCGGCTCAGCTCCAGCCTCTTCTGCTCCTCCGCCGTGTGTTTCCTGCCCGGCGCGAAGAGGTCCTCGATCATGTTGAACACGGCCTGCCCGCCTCCTGCTCTCGGCTCAGCGCACCTTCAGCAGGAGGACCCTGTCGTCGCCCCGCTTCGGCGTGCCCCGCGTGTCGGTGTTGCTCGTCACCAGCCACAACGTGTCGGCTCCGGCCGAGAGCACCGTTCGCAGGCGGCCGTACTTCCCCTTCAGGAACGCCTGGGGTGCCCCGGCGGATTCCCGGCCGTCCAGCGGGATGCGCCACAGCCGCCCGCCGCGCAGCGACGCCATCCAGATCGAACCGTCCACGTACGCGATGCCACTGGGCGACGCCTCGTCGGGGTGCCACTGCTCCAGCGGGTCGGTGAAGCCCGCCTTGTGGCCCTTGCCCTCGACCGTGGGCCAGCCGTAGTTCCTGCCGGGCTGGATCAGGTTCAGCTCGTCCCAGGTGTCCTGCCCGAACTCCGACGCCCACAGCCGCCCGGCCCGGTCCCAGGCGAGGCCCTGCACATTGCGGTGGCCGAGGTCGTAGACGACGGACCCCTTGAACGGATTGCCGGGGGCGGGCGCGCCGTCCGGTGTCATCCGGAGGATCTTGCCGCCGAGCGACGCCTTGTCCTGCGACTTCGCGCCGTCACCGGATTCGCCGGTCCCCGCGTACAGCATCCCGTCCGGGCCGAACGCGATCCGCCCGCCGTTGTGCACGAACCCCTTGGGGATGCCCCGCAGGATCGTGTCGGGCGCGCCGAGCTGCTGCCCCGCCTGCATGGCCGGGTCATACGTCATACGCGCGATGCGGTTGTCGGACTGCGTAGTGAAATACGCGTAGACCAGATGGTTCCTGGCGAACGACGGCGACAGCGCGATCCCGAGCAGCCCGCCCTCGCCGGCGGGGGAGACCCCGGAGACCTTGCCCAGCTCGGTCTTCGCGCCGGTGCGCCGGCTGATCCGGGTGATCGTGCCCTCGTCGCGCGACGACACCAGCAGGTCGCCGCCGGGCAGCGCCGCGAGTCCCCACGGCGACTTCAGGTTCTCGGTCAGGGTGGAGAGGACCCGTACGGAGCCCTTCGCGGGCGGCACGCTCGGCGACGCGGCAGGGGCGGAGGCGGAGGCGGCGCCCGCGCCGGACGGGGCGGACGACGCGGCGCGGTGCGCGCCCGCGCCGGGCCCGCCGCCCGGGCCGGAGCCCGATCCGCCGCATCCGGTGGCCACGAGGAGCACGACGGCGGCTGCGGCCGTCGGCAGTGCGGTACGTCGCACGGCTTGCCCGTCCCTTCCGACTCAGGGCGGTGGCGGCGGGAGCACCGGTCACCTGCCCCTACTGTCGCGCAGGAACCCTCCTCGGCGCAGCCGACGCACGCGATCGCCGCCGTCCGCATGCCGTCCGCGCCCCTGCCGGGCCGCTTCCGCCGTTCTCAGCCGCCGCCCCGGCCGTCAGTCCCAGGACGCCCGGGCCGGCGGCAGCGCCTCGATGTCGGCCAGGTCCGCCGCCGTGAGCCGCAGATCCGCCGCCCCCGCGTTCTCCACCGCCCACCGCGCCCGCTTCGTGCCCGGCACGGCAACCACCTGACGGCCCTGCCCCAGCACCCAGGCCAGCGCCACCTGGGCGGGTGTCGCGCCGTGCCGCTGGGCGATCCGCCGCACCCCCGCCACCAGCGGCTGGTTCGCGGCCATCATCTCCGCCGTGAAACGCGGGTGCCTGGCCCGTACGTCGTCCTCCTCGAAGCCCTGCCCCGGGGTGAGCGTCCCCGTCAGGAACCCGCTGCCCAGCGGCATCGCCGCCAGGAACCCCACACTGCGCTCCACGCACCACGGCAGCAGCAGCTCCAGCGCCTCGGGCGCCCACACCGACAGCTCGGCCTGGACCGCGCTCACCGGGAACACCTGCTGCATCCGCGCCAACTGCCGTACCGCCGCCGTGTACGGGGCCCCTCTTCCCGGCGGCCGCCCGGCCCGGTCCTGCCGGACCGCCGCGCCCCGGCGGGGGCCGTCCACCAGCCCCACCGCGCACATGCCGAGCGCCCGCACCTTGCCCGCCGTCACCAGCTCGGCCATCGCGCCCCAGGTCTCCTCCACCGGTATCTCCGGGTCGGCGCGGTGCAGTTGGTACAGGTCGATCACATCGGTGCGCAGCCGCCGCAGCGACGCGTCGCAGGCCCGCCGCACATACTCGGGCCGCCCGTCGGCCACCAGGTGCTGGTCCCCGACGAGCAGTCCGCACTTGGTCGACACGAACGCGTCCGCCCGCCGCTTCGCCAGCACCCGGCCGAGCAGCAGCTCGTTGGTGAAGGGCCCGTACATGTCCGCCGTGTCCAGCAGGTCCACCCCGGCGTCGAGCGCCGCGTGCACCGCGCGCTCCGACATCTCGCCCCGCCGCTGCGAGCGGCTGTACGCCCAGCTCATCGGCATGCACCCGAGCCCGACCGCGCCCGCACCGAGCACGCCCGCGCCGATCGTCCTGCGCTCCACCTGCGAGAACCCCTCCTCACCTGCCCCGCCGGGGGACCCTCCCAGTCAACCTCATCATGATCGCTTCGCGTCAGAGAGGTCCCGCCGGCCGCCTCGCGGGCCGCGCTTCGCCGGGAACGGCCGAGGGGCCCGGCGCGCGGCCGGGCCCCTCGGAAGGTGCGAACGTACGGTGCGGGTCAGTCCGTTAGATTGACCGAACGCGCCGACGCGGCGCCGATCTCCTCGGAGATCTCCGTGAGCACCGGCTGCGGCACATTGTCGTCCACCGTGAGCACGACGAGGGCCTCGCCGCCCTCCTCGGCGCGCGACACCTGCATGCCCGCGATGTTGAGCCCCGCCTCACCGAGAATCCGGCCGACCGTGCCGACCACGCCGGGACGGTCCTCGTAGCGCAGCACGACCATGTGGTCGGCGAGCGCCACGTCCACGTCGTAGTCGCCGATCGCGACGACCTTGAGCAGGTGCTTCGGCCCCGCCAGCGTGCCGGAGACCGAGACCTCCTCGCCGCCCGCGAGCGTGCCGCGCACCGTCACCACGTTGCGGTGGTTGGGCGACTCGCTCGACGTCGTCAGCCGCACTTCGACGCCGCGCTCCTGCGCGAACAGCGGCGCGTTGACGTAGCTGACCGTCTCCGCGACGACATCCTCGAACACGCCCTTCAGCGCCGAGAGTTCGAGCACCTTCACATCGTGCTGCGTGATCTCGCCGTACACCTCGACATCGAGCCGGACCGCGACCTCGCCCGCGAGCGCGGTGAAGATCCGGCCCAGCTTCTCCGCCAGCGGCAGGCCGGGACGCACGTCCTCGGCGATCACACCGCCCTGCACATTGACCGCGTCCGGCACCAGCTCACCGGCCAGCGCCAGGCGGACGGACTTGGCGACCGAGACGCCCGCCTTCTCCTGCGCCTCGTCGGTGGAGGCGCCCAGGTGCGGCGTCGCGACGACCTGGTCGAACTCGAACAGCGGGGAGTCCGTACACGGTTCCTTCGCGTACACGTCGAGGCCCGCGCCCGCGACCCGGCCCTCCTTGAGGGCCGACGCCAGCGCCTCCTCGTCCACGATCCCGCCGCGCGCCGCGTTGACGATGCGGACGGTCGGCTTGACCTTGTGCAGCGCCTCGTCGCCGATCAGGCCGAGCGTCTCCGGCGTCTTCGGCAGGTGCACCGTGATGAAGTCGGCCGCTTCGAGCAGCTCGTCCAGCGTCACGAGCTTCACGCCCAACTGCGCGGCGCGCGCGGGCTGCACGTACGGGTCGTACGCGACGATCTTCATGCCGAACGCCGACATGCGCTGCGCGACCAGCAGGCCGATACGGCCGAGGCCGACGACGCCGAGCACCTTCTCGCTCAGCTCGACGCCCGTGTACTTGGAGCGCTTCCACTCGCCGTTCTTCAGCGCGCCGTTGGCCTGCGGGATGTTGCGCGCGCTGGAGATCAGCAGACCGCAGGCCAGCTCGGCGGCGGTGATGATGTTCGACGTCGGCGCGTTGACCACCATGACGCCCGCCTTGGTGGCGGCGGGCACGTCCACGTTGTCGAGACCGACGCCGGCCCTGGCGACGACCTTCAACCTGCGGGCCGCGGCCACGGCCTCGGCGTCGACCTTGGTGGCCGAACGGATCAGGATCGCGTCGACGTCGGCGATCGCGGACAGCAGCTGACCGCGGTCGGCGCCGTTGCAGTGCCTGATCTCGAAGTCGGGTCCCAGGGCGTCGACGGTGGCGGGTGACAACTCTTCAGCGATGAGTACGACCGGTTTATCGCTCACGTGTGTCCTCACAAGTCCCATGGCGGACGGCCGTCCCAACGGCCGCATGCGGTGGAGGGGTACTGGGGGCGGGTCGGCTCGGCACGACCTTTCCAGATCATGACGGCACACCCTCGTCCGCGTGAAAGACGCACGACGCTGTGGGCCCGACGCGTGTGTGCAGAGTCTAGTGCTGATGCCCGGGAGCAGCTCCCACCCGAGCGGGAGGATCACTCATACGTGCATACTTCACGTACAGTACGGCGCCCGCGTCTGCCGCACGGGCATGGGCACGGGCCCGCCGGCGCCGCACGCGGCGGTGGGGCGGTACCCGTGCCCGGAGCCCGGGCTCAGGCCTCGTCGTCGTCCACCCAGCTCATGAGCTTGCGCAGCTCGGCGCCCGTGGTCGCGAGCAGGCCCTCGGCGTCGGCCTTCTTGTACTCGTTGTACTTCTTCAGACCGCCGTGGTACTCGTCCATCCAGGTCTTGGCGAACGAACCGTCCTGGATCTCGCCCAGGATCTTCTTCATCTCGGCCTTGGTCTGGTCGTTGATGATGCGCGGACCCGAGACGTAGTCGCCCCACTCGGCGGTCTCGGAGACCGACCAGCGCATCTTCTCCAGGCCGCCCTCGTACATGAGGTCCACGATCAGCTTCAGCTCGTGCAGGCACTCGAAGTACGCGATCTCCGGCTGGTAGCCGGCCTCGACCAGCGTCTCGAAGCCCGCCTTCACCAGCGCGGAGGTGCCGCCGCACAGCACGGCCTGCTCGCCGAACAGGTCGGTCTCGGTCTCCTCGGTGAACGTCGTTTTGATGACGCCCGCGCGCGTGCCGCCGATGCCCTTGGCGTACGCGAGCGCCAGCTCCAGGCCCTTGCCCGACGGGTTCTGCTCGACGGCCACGATGCACGGAACGCCGCGGCCCTCCTCGTACTGGCGGCGCACCAGGTGCCCGGGGCCCTTCGGCGCGACCATGCAGACGTCGACGTTGGCCGGCGGCTTGATGAAGTCGTAGCGGATGTTCAGGCCGTGACCGAAGAAGATCGCGTCACCGTCCTTGAGGTTGTCCTTGATGGACTCCTCGTAGACCTGCGCCTGGATCGGGTCCGGCACCAGGATCATGATGACGTCGGCCTCGGCGGACGCCTCGGCGGGCGTCACCACGCGCAGCCCCTGCTCCTCGGCCTTCGCCCTGGACTTGGAGCCCTCGTGCAGGCCGACTCGCACATCCACACCGGAGTCGCGCAGCGACAGCGCGTGGGCGTGGCCCTGGCTGCCGTAGCCGATGACCGCGACCTTGCGGTTCTGGATGATGGACAGGTCGGCGTCGTCGTCGTAGAACAGCTCGGCCACGGGTTCTTCTCCTTGTTGACTGTGGTGCTGGTGGTGCGTGCCCCACCGTACGGCGGGGCCGCCGGTGGGGGACTGCCGGTCTCGCCATGCGGTCCGGCGGGACGAGCGTGCCGTTCGGCGACGCTCAGGCGGTGCGGTCCAGAGCGCGCAGGCTGCGGTCCGTGATGGACCGGGCGCCGCGCCCTATGGCGATCGTGCCGGACTGCACGAGCTCCTTGATTCCGTACTGTTCGAGCATCTTGAGCATGGCGCCCAGCTTCTCGCTGGAGCCGGTGGCCTCGATGGTGACGGCCTCCGGCGAGACGTCCACGGTCTTGGCTCGGAACAGCTGGACGATCTCGACGATCTGGCTGCGGGTCTCGTTGTCGGCGCGGACCTTCACCAGGACGAGCTCGCGCTGGATCGCAGCGCCGGGCTCCAGTTCGACGATCTTCAGGACGTTCACCAGCTTGTTGAGCTGTTTCGTCACCTGCTCCAGAGGCAGGTCCTCGACATTCACCACGATCGTGATGCGGGAGATGTCGGGATGTTCGGTGACACCGACCGCGAGCGAGTCGATGTTGAAGCCCCGGCGGGAGAACAGGGCGGCGATCCTCGCGAGGATACCGGGCGTGTCCTCGACCAGGACGGAGAGCGTGTGCTTCGTGGACATGGGAGTCTCTCTGGGTCTCTCGTCGCGGCTGTCGGGTCGGTGGGTTCAGTCGTCGGAGGCGTCACCGAAGTCGGGACGGACGCCGAGCGCGGCCATGATCTCGTCGTTCGAGGTGCCGGCGGCGACCATCGGCCACACCATCGCGTCCTCGTGGACGATGAAGTCGACCACCACGGGACGGTCGTTGATCGCGTTGGCCTTGGCGATCACCGCGTCCAGTTCGTCCGGCGACTCGCAGCGCAGTCCCACGCAGCCCATGGCCTCCGACAGCTTGACGAAGTCCGGCACCCGCGTGCCGCTGCTCGGCCGGCTCGCCGTGTCGCTGCCGTCGCGCAGGGTCGTGTTCGAGTAGCGCTGGTTGTAGAAGAGGTTCTGCCACTGGTGCACCATGCCGAGGACGCCGTTGTTGATGATGGCGACCTTGATCGGGATGTTGTTGAGCGCGCAGGTGGTCAGTTCCTGGTTGGTCATCTGGAAGCAGCCGTCGCCGTCGATCGCCCAGACCGTGCGGCCGGGCTGCCCCGCCTTCGCGCCCATCGCGGCCGGCACCGCGTAGCCCATCGTCCCCGCGCCGCCCGAGTTCAGCCAGGTCGAGGGGGAGTCGTAGTCGATGAAGTGCGCCGCCCACATCTGGTGCTGGCCGACACCCGCCGCGTACACGGTGCCCTCGGGCGCGAGCTCCCCGATGCGCTGGATGACGTGCTGCGGCGAGAGGGAGCCGTCCCCCGGCTCGTCGTAGCCGAGCGGATACGTCTGCCGCCAGCGGTCCAGGTCCTTCCACCACGCCTGGTAGCCGGTGGCCGCCGCGTCGCCGACGGCGCCCGCCGTGTGCTCGGCCTGCACCGCCTGCACCAGGTCCGCCAGCACCTCCCTGGCGTCCCCGACGATCGGCACGTCCGCCGCCCGGTTCTTCCCGATCTCCGCGGGGTCGATGTCCGCGTGCACGATCTTGGCGTACGGCGCGAAGCTGTCCAGCTTGCCCGTGACGCGGTCGTCGAACCGGGCGCCGAGCGCGACGATCAGGTCAGCCTTCTGCAGGGCGGTGACCGCCGTGACGGAGCCGTGCATGCCCGGCATGCCCACATGCTGCGGGTGGGTGTCGGGGAAGGCGCCGAGCGCCATCAGCGTCGTGGTGACGGGCGCCTTCGTCAGCTCGGCGAGGACCCTGAGCTCCGCCGTGGCACCGGACTTGATGACGCCGCCGCCCACGTACAGCACCGGGCGCTTCGCCTGCGTGATGAGCTTCGCCGCCTCGCGGATCTGCTTCGCGTGCGGCTTCGTGACCGGCCGGTAGCCGGGCAGGTCGAGCACGGGCGGCCAGGAGAACGTGGTCCTTGCCTGGAGCGCGTCCTTGGCGATGTCGACGAGGACCGGGCCCGGGCGGCCCGTGCCCGCGATGTGGAACGCCTCCGCGATGGTCCGCGGGATGTCCTTCGCCTCCCGGACCAGGAAGTTGTGCTTCGTGACCGGCATCGTGATGCCGACGATGTCCGCCTCCTGGAAGGCGTCCGTGCCGATCGCCTTCGAGGCGACCTGGCCGGTGATCGCGACGATCGGCACCGAGTCCATGTGCGCGTCGGCGATCGGTGTCACCAGGTTGGTGGCGCCGGGACCCGATGTCGCCATGCACACCCCGACCTTGCCGGTGGCCTGCGCGTAACCGACGGCCGCGTGGCCGGCACCCTGCTCGTGGCGGACGAGTACGTGCCGGACACGTGTCGAGTCCATCATCGGGTCGTACGCCGGGAGGATCGCCCCACCGGGGATGCCGAAGACGGTGTCGGCACCCACCTCCTCCAGCGAGCGGATCAGGGACTGCGCGCCCGTGACGTGTTCGACGGTGGCGGAAGGCGCTCCGCCGCTACGGGCCCGCGGCTGCGGATGGTGGGCCCCGGTGGCCTGCTCGGTCATCGGCTTCTCTTCTCAGGGCTTGGATGGTGCGAGGTGTTTTGTTGGGATTCTGCGGGTGCCGGTGCAACAAAAAACCCCCCGTGCCGTAGGGCAAGCGAGGGGAGCGCGTCGGTGAGGGTCCGCGGAGCCGGTTCAGGGCTCTGCTTCAGCCGACGCGCTGTCCAAGTACGAGGATTCGGGTGCGCATGGCACAGACCATCCTCCCGGCGCGCCCCATGTGTCAAGTGGGTGGGACCGGCGTCTCAGTATTCGAGCGGACCGGCGCGAGCGGGAACCGCTCACCGGGCAGCGGGCGCGACTTGAGCGCCGAGAGCGAGCCCGTCAGCAGCCCACCGGCCGCCGCGCCGGGAACACTTGGCGCGCACACCCCGACCGCTCCCGGGGGGCCGAGAGGGCTCCCCGCGGCGCCCGTCCCCTGGGTGCCGGCGGCCACCGGCACTCCGAGGGGGCCGGGGGCATCGCCGCGACCGTGCGCACCGTGCCCGCCCTGCGCCCCTGCGGGAAGGGGCGGGACGGGGGCGCCCTGCGCCCCGGCGGTGCCGTACGCGGAGCCCGCGTCGGAGTCCGCGGGCACCGGGTAGTGGCCCCGGCCCAGCGCACGGCGCAGCCGCTGCTCGTCCAGCGGTCCCGCGAACGCGGCGCCCTGGCCGTGCGTACAGCCGAGGTTCCGCAGCGCCAGGACCTGGTCCGGGCGGTCCACGCCGTCCGCCACGGAGTACATGCCGAGGTCGCAGGCGATGCGCAGCAGCCCCGCGGTGATCCGGTGGAGCCGCGGGGAGTCGGCGATGCCCTCCACCAGGCCCCGGTCCAGCTTCAGCACGTCGAGCGGCAGTCTGTGTAAGGCGTGGATGGCCGAGAAGCCGCTGCTGAACCCGTCGAGCGCGATCCGCACGCCGAGGCGGCGCAGCCCCCGCAACCGCTGTTCCAGCTCGTCCGGGTCGACGCCGCGGTCGGCGTCGGACAGCTCGATCATCAGCGAACCCGCCGGCAGCCTGTGCCGCCCCAGCAGGGCCTCCACGGAGTCGAGCCGGGGCGGCCGGTCCAGCAGCCGCCGGGCGGGCAGCCGTACGACCACCGGCGAGCGCAGCCCCGAGGACCGGCCCCGCTCGGCGGTACGCTCCACGGCGTCGTCGAGCAGCCGGTACCCGAACTCCGCGGTCCGCTCGTGGTCGTGGTCGTCGGCGATCCGCAGGAACTCGGCCGGGGTGAACAGCAGCCCGTGCGGGGCCCGCCAGCGCGGCTGGGCGGTCACGGCGGAGATGCGGCCCGTCGTGAGGTTCACCACAGGCTGGTGGAGCAGGGTGAACTCGCCCTCGTGCAGCGCGGTGCGGACGCGTCCCGCCAGGCGGGCACCGCGCACGGCCTCGGAGCGCAGCTGCGGCACGTAGAGCTCGACGCGGTTCTTGCCCGCGGCCTTGGCGCGGTACATCGCCAGGTCGGCGTTGCGCATCAGGTCCGCGGGGGCGGACCCCGCCTCGGCGAACGCGACCCCGATCGACGCCGCGACGCGCACCTCGTCCTCTCCGACGCGGTACGGCTGCGACAGCGTGAGGCGCAGCCGCTCCGCGATCTCCTGGACGGTCCTCTCCCGGTCCGCCCGCGACGCCTGGCCCCCGCTGTCGCCGCCGAGGATGAGGGCGGCGAACTCGTCGCCGCCGAGCCGCGCGGCGGTGTCGCCCGCGCGCACGGAGGCCTGGAGCCGCCGGGCCGCGCGGATCAGCAGCTCGTCCCCGGCCTGGTGGCCGAGGCGGTCGTTGACGCCCTTGAAGCCGTCCAGATCGATGAAGAGGACCGCCGTGCCCGCGTCCCCGGCGCGCCGCCCCGACAGCGCCCGCCCCACCCGGGCGGTGAACAGGGCCCTGTTGGGCAGGTCCGTGAGCGGGTCGTGCTCCGCGTTGTGCTGCAACTGGGCCTGGAGGCGCACCCGTTCCGTGACATCGCGGCTGTTGAAGATCAGCCCGTCCTCGTGGCGGTTGACCGTCGACTCGACATTGAGCCAGTCGCCGCCGCCCGACCTGAACCGGTACTCGACCCGTGCGCTGGCCTCGCGCGCCGGCGGGGCGGCGAGGAACCTGCGCACCTCGTGGAGGACCTTCCCCAGGTCGGCGGGGTGGATCAGGGAGGCGAGCTCCTCGCCCTCCAGCTCCTGGGCGTCCCGGCCGTACACGCCGGAGGCCGCGGGGCTGACGTACCGCAGCACCCCCGACGGCGCGGCGATCATGATGACGTCGCTCGACCCCTGCACGAGGGAGCGGAAGTGGTTCTCCTTCTGGGCCAGTTCCTGGGTGAGCGCGACATGGTCGACCAGCATGATGCCCTGGCGCACGACGAGCGCGAGCACCACGGTGCAGCCGGTGAGGATCACGACCCGGTCGACCTGGTGGCCGAGGACCGCCGTGTAGAGGATGCCGAGCGTGCAGACCGCGGCGGACAGGTACGGGGCGAGCGCGGCGATCGACCTGGCGAGGCGGCGGCGCTTGCGCGCCGGCCTGCGCCGGGGCACGTCGGGCAGGTGCCGCACGCCCCAGGGCGCGTACGCGAGGAGCAGTGAGCCGGCGAACCAGCCCGCGTCGAGGAGCTGGCCCGAGTGGTAGTCGGCGCGCAGCAGCGGCGAGGTGAACAGCCCGTCGCACAGCACGGTCAGGGCGAGCGCGCTGATCACCGTGTTGACCGCGGTGCGACTCGCCGTGTGCCGGAAATGAAGCGCGAGCACCATGCTCACGAGCACGATGTCCAGCAGGGGATAGGCCAGCGCGAGCGCGGACTGGGCGACGCTCGGCCCGTCGACGCGGGCCGTGTGGGCGAGCGCGAGGCTCCAGGACAGTGTCAGCAGGGAACCGCCGATCAGCCAGGCGTCGAGCGCGAGGCAGACCCATCCGGCCTTGGTGGAGGGGCGCTTGGCGAGCACCAGGAGGCCGACGATGGCCGGGGGCGCGAAGCAGAGGAAGAACAGGTCGGCGAGCGACGGCGTGGGCACCGGCTCGCGCAGCACCACCTCGTACCACCCCCACACGGCGTTGCCCCCGGCCGCCATGAAGGACGACAGCGAGAACAGCAGCCACGCGGGCCGGAAGGGGCGCCCGCGCCCGCGTGCGTACAGGAAGCAGGAGACCGCGGCGGTCAGGGCCGCGAGGCTCAGGCCGAAGTCGCCCATGATGACGGCGAGTTCCTGTGATCCCCAGCCCATCGCGGCCCCCGTCGCATAGGAGGCGCAGATGAGGGCGAGCACCAACTGCCCGATCAGCCCGGCATTGCCGGCGCCGGGCGGCCTGGGCCGGTCGAGAAGGATTCCCTCGGCGCTCATCGGTCCACTCCGGGACGTTTCACTCTCGGTTGATCGGTCTCGTCGGTCCATCGGCCGTGCATCGCCCGTCGCCCCCCTCGGATTCTGGTCGCTCCCCGACGCCGCCCCACACGCGACGCAGCCCCCAGATCGGGACGATACACCAGAGTCGTCACTCAGGGACATAGTCTCTCTACTCTCCGTGACGAGCGGGGGTGTGACGGCACCACGGGTCGGGGCAGCTGCGAAGAGTGGTCACGGAGGGGCACTCCGTGACGGGCTCACTCTGTGGTCATTACCACGTTCTGGAGCGCTTCACCCCCGGCGAACCGGGTCAGTTGTGTCAAGAGGAGCCTTTTGGCACGGGGTTCGAAGGCGGAAGTGGAGCCCCCGACATGGGGGCTGACGAGGACGCCGGGCGTATGCCAGAGCGGGTGCCCGGCCGGCAGCGGCTCCGGGTCCGTCACGTCGAGGGCCGCCGTGAGCCGGCCGCTTCCGACCTCCGCGAGCAGGGCCTTCGTGTCGACGACCGGGCCCCGCGCGACGTTGACGAGCAGGGCGCCGCTCTTCATCCGGGAGAACAGATCGGCACCGAAAAGACCCCGGGTCCCGTCCGTCAGCGGAGTGGAGAGGATCACCACATCGGCGTCGGGGAGCAGTGACGGCAGATCCGAGAGCGCGTGGACCGCGCCTCGCGCGGTATCGCGCGCCGAGCGCGCGACGCGCACAACCCGCGCGCACTCGAAGGCCGCGAGCCGGTCCTCGATGGCGGAGCCGATCGACCCGTATCCGATGATCAGCACGGAGCGGTCGGCGAGCGACGGGTAGAAGCCGGAGCGCCACTCCTCGCGGTCCTGCCCCCGGACGAAGCCGGGGATGTCCCGCAGCGAGGCGAGAGTCAGCGCGAGCGCCAGCTCCGCGGTGCTCGCCTCGTGCACGCCCTTCGCGTTGCACAGCCGTACTCCGGCCCGAAGCTCCCCGAGCGCGGGGGCCACATTGTCGACGCCCGCCGACAGTGTCTGCACGACCCGCAGCGAGCGCATCGCGGCCAGCGGCCGGACGGCGGTCTCCGGCCCCTTCAGATACGGGACGACGTAGAAGGCGCAGTCCGCGGGGTCGGCGGGGTACTCGTCCTCGCCGTCCCAGAACCGGTAGGTGAGGTCCTCGGGAAGCCCCGCTATCTCGTCGGCGGCGTACGGGAGCCATACCTCGCGTGTCTCAGTGCTCATGGTCGCAAAGGCTATGCCACGGCCCCGGTCGGACAGGGGGAGAGCATCCGCCTGCCCGGTACCGTGGCGCGCGGTCCTGCAGGCGCGCGCCCCGCGTCGGCCCGCGCTCCCCTGCTCCCCGCGTCGCGTGCCCGTGTCGGCGGCACGGGGGCGGCGACCGCTCCCGTGCCCGGCGCGTCAGCGGCGCGTCCGGGCTCCGGTCCCGGTGCGCCTCGTGCGCCCGGCCGCGCCCCCCGGTGCCGACGGCCTCGCCACCGGATGCGGCCAGGTGAGCGTGAGGCCGCCGCCGGCCGGCAGGGCGTGCCAGTCGTCCGCGAAGACGTCGAGGCGGGCGGCGATGCGGCGCAGGAGGGCCCGGTCCTCCGTGACGTCCGCGAGCCACACGGGGAGCTCCACCAGCCGGCCGTGGCGGACCCGCCACTGCCCCTGGCACAGCGCCGCCAGGCGCTCCGAGCGCGCCATGTCCGCGTGCTGGGCGGGGGTGAGCGAGCGGCGGGACTCGCGGCGCGCCTGGCGCCGGCGCCGCGCGGGGTCCTCGGGCCAGAAGATGTTGCTGTGCCCCGCGGCGATCCGGCCGAAGGCGCCGCCGGTCAGCCCCGCCTCGGCCTCGACGAGGAAGTGCACGGCGTCGTGCGGCAGATGGTCGTCGTAGCCGGGGCCGCCCCGGGGTGCCAGGACCGGCCCGTGGGCGCGGACCACCGTCATCTCGTAGCGCCTGCCGGGGAGTTTGCGGAACGTGACGTCCATGGCGCGGGATCGTAGCCGCGCGGCCCGCCCGCGGCACGCGGTTTTACGGCGCGCCTGGCCGTGCGGAGGCCCCGCACGGCCGCGCGCCCGGCGGCGGTTACCCGCCCAGCGCGCTGAACGTCAGTGTGAACGTCGCCCTGCGCGCGTGCAGCCGGTAACGCGGCAGCACGCCCGGCCCGCAGGCGGCCGAACCCAGGCCGAACTGCGCCAGGTCCAGGTTGAGGTGGATCACCTCGCCCGGCACCAGGTCCGTGGTGTGCCGCGCCGCGTCCAGTTCCTCCGTCGTCCAGCGGCGGGCCGCGAAGTCGAAGACCGGCTCGCCCTCGACGCGCAGGCCCGTGCCGTCGGGGGCGCTCAGGGTCAGCCACCTGGCGTCCACCCGGTTGCCGTTCTCCTGCGGCAGCACGTACGGCGTCTGGAGGGCGTCGACGTCCGCCGCGTGGCGGCCGACGCGCGCCCCCTGCTTGCTGTCCGCGTACGCCTCGCCGGGGCCGCCGCCGAACCACTCGGCCGCGCCGAAGCGGCCCGGCACCGCCATCCGCAGACCGAGCCGCGGCACGGTGCACGGCCAGGTACCGTCCGGTTCGAGCTCGACACGCAGCCGCAGCCGGTCGCCGTGCGCGCTCCAGTGGTAGTCCGCGAGCATGCCGAAGCCGAGCGAGGGCGGCGCCACCCGTGTCCGCACCACCAGCGCGGGGCCCTCGGCGCCCGAGGCCCGCTCCACCGCGGCGACCCGGTGGTGCGCGCGGTGCAGGCCCGCCGCCCGCCACCGGGCCGCCTCCGGGGCGTCGGAGCCCTGGTCGTTGTCGGTCGGCGCGCGCCACAGGTCGAGCCGGGGCCCCTGGACCGGGTGGCCGCCCAGTTCGGTCAGCCTGCCGGTCACCGCGTCGAAGAGCGCGGGGCCGAGCCGCAGCCGTCCAGGGGCCAGGAGCGCCGGGGCCGTCCCCGGTCCCGTCGCGGCCCGGGCCGGCGGCGGCGTGATCAGGACCTGGCCCCAGGCGACCTCGTGCCCCGCAGGCGCCCAGGCCGTGTCCGCCGCCGTCACGGCCGTCACCGTCAGCCAGCTCTCACCCGCAGGCGACGGCAGGTCCGGCAGGGGCACGCGCACGGTCGCACCCGGAGGCGCCTGCGGTATGTCCAGCGGGCCGGCCGCCACCGTGACGCCCTCCTCCTGGAGCGTCCAGGAGAAGGCCAGTGAGGCGAGCCCGACCGTGTCGTGGAGGTTCGTCACCTCCAGTGTCCCGCCGGCCGCCGAGCCGGTGATCCGCACCGGCTCGAAGACCTTCGCGAACTCTCTCAGCGCGGGAGAGGGCCTCCGGTCGGGGAAGACGGCGCCGTCGATGACGAAGTTGCCGTCGTGGATGTCCTCGCCGAAGTCGCCGCCATAGGCGAAGTACGGCCGTCCCGCCGCGTCCTTGCGGGCTATGCCGTGGTCCATCCACTCCCACAGGAAGCCGCCCTGGCACCGCTGATGGCGCTCGAAGAGCTCCCGGTACTCCAGCAGGCCGCCCGCGCCGTTGCCCATGGCGTGCGCGAACTCGCAGAGGATGAAGGGGAGTTCGCGGTGGCGCGGATTGTCGAGCTCGGCGGCGGAGCCCCGGCCGATCGCGTCGACCTCCTCGTGGGAGGCGTACATCCTGCTGTACACGTCGACGTAGTCGCACGCCCGGTCGCCCTCGTAGTGCACGGGGCGTGACGGGTCGCGCTCGTGCGTCCACGCCGCCATGCGGGCCAGGTTGGTGCCCGTGTGGGATTCGTTGCCGAGCGACCACAGCACCACCGACGGGTGGTTCTTGTCCCGCTCGACGGTGCGCCGCATCCGGTCCAGGTGCGCGTCGGACCAGCGCTCGTCGCCGCTCGGGTTGCCCGCCCAGCCCAGCCGCTCGAAGCCGTGCGTCTCCAGGTCGCACTCGTCCACGACCCACAGGCCGTAGCGGTCGCACAGGTCGAGGAACTCCGGGTCCGGCGGATAGTGGCTGGTGCGCACCGCGTTGACGTTGTGCCGCTTCATCAGCTCGATGTCCGCCACGGCGCTCTCGCGCGGCACCGCCCGCCCGTGCTCCGGGTGGAACTCGTGCCGGTTGACCCCACGGAACACGATCCGCCGGCCGTTGACCCGCAGTACGCCGTCCTCGATCGCCACCGTGCGGAAGCCGATCCGCAGCGGCACCCGCTCGGTGTCCGTGTACGCCACGCCCTCGTACAACCGGGGGCTCTCCGCGCTCCACGGCGCCACCCCGGGGACCTCGGCGCGCTCCCCCGCGGGCAGGCCCGCGATGCCCAGTTCCGGCACGTCGATCCGTACCCCCGGGCCCTCCGCCGCCACCATCAGGCCGCCGCTGCCCGCGAGATGGTCGAAGTCCGCGTGCACGTGCAGGTCGCGGACGCCGCCCGGGGGCCTGGCGATCAGGGTCACCGGCCGGAAGATGCCGGACAGCCACCACATGTCCTGGTCCTCCAGGTACGAGCCCGCCGACCACTGGTGCACCCGTACTGCCAGCACGTTGCCGCGCGCCCGCAGCAGCGGGCCCGCCTCGAACTCCGACGGCAGCCTGCTGCCCTTCGTGACGCCGAGCTCGGTCCCGTTCAGCCGCACGAGGCCGCACGAGTCGACCCCGTCGAACCGCAGGACGGCCGGGCCCCGCGGCCAGTCCTCCGGCAGGTCGAACTCCAGCCGGTAGTCGCCCGTCGGGTTGTCGGACGGCACCCGGGGCGGGTCGACGGGAAAGGGATAGTCGACGTTCGTGTACGCGGGGGCGCCGTGGCCGTGCAGCTGCCAGTGCGCGGGGACGGGCAGGTCCGACCAGCCCGCGCCGTCCGACGCGTCGAAGCCGTCGAGTTCGACGCCGTCCGGCGCGGCGCCCGGCGCGGGGGAGAGCCGGAAGCGCCACGTCCCGCACAGGCTGAGCGAGGGCGCGTCGGAGGTGAAGGCGGCGCGCGGCGGCAGTGCGCCCCGCCCCGGGGCGGGGTCCTCGAAGTAGGCGACGGGGCCCCGGGCGTGCGGTCCGCGAGGGGCGTGCGACGCGGAGGCAGAAGTCGACATGCGTTCCTTTCGGTCCTCGGCCGGCGCGGCCGATGCGGGCGGCGCGGGCGGGAGCGGGGCGGCTACGTGACAGACCGTCGGACGTGGGCCGGAGTGTCAGGCGGCCCGGGTCCGCCGTGACCGGACGCGCGCGGACGAAGGCGGACACGGCGAGGGAGCCGTCTGCCGGGACACCCCCGCCGAGCGGGCGACATCGTGGATCGTCACCCTCCGAAACCGCGCCTCTGACGACACCACAGCAGCCTCCCCGACCACCCGCGTACAGACATCAGCGAGTATGACGCCTGCGGTCGCGGCCCGCCGATGCCTGTGGACAACCGCCCGCGGGCACGGCTGGACAACCGCCCGCGAACACGACTTACAGCCGCGCCGACTTCAGCGCCATGTGCAGCAGCAGCCGGTCCTCGCCGTCGGCCAGGTCGAGACCGGTGAGATGCTCGATGCGGGAGAGCCGGTAGTAGAGCGTCTGCCGGTGGATGCCGAGGGCGGCGGCCGTCCGGCTCGCCTGGCCCGCGTGGTCGAGGAACGACTCCGCCGTGCGGACCAGGTCCGCGTGGCCGGGGCCCAGCAGCGGCGCCACCGCCGGGTCGGGGCCCGGCGGCAGCCGGGTGAGCAGGCGGTACGGGCCGATCCCGGTCCACTCGGCCACCGGGCCGAACTCCGGCCGTACGAGCGCGGCGCGGGCCGCGCCGATCGCCTCGTGCCACGCCTCCGGCAGCTCGGCCAGGCCCCGGCGGGGCCGGGGGGGGGGGGGGCCGCGCGGCGCGCCTGGTCGTTCCGGACGAG
>NZ_JAIUKE010000185.1 GCF_020176795.1 Streptomyces sp. 8L | reverse complement strand
GGGGGGCCCCCCCCCCCCCCCCCCGCCCCCCCCCCCGCCCCCCGGGCCCCCCCCCGGGGGGGCCCCCCCCCCCCCGGGCGGCGCCCCGGCGCCGCCGGGCGCGCCCGCCGCGGCGCGCAGCCGCCCGACCGCGGTCAGCACCGGGGGCAGGGCGTCCGCCGACCGCAGCCGTACGAGCAGCGCGAGCGCCGGCGTCCCGCGCACCGGCTCCGCCCCCGGCGCCGGCCCCCCCCCGGGGGGGGCGCCGCGGCCGGGGGAGGGCAGCGTGCACAGGGCCGCCGTGCCCGGCACGGCCCGCACCGGTGGCTCCTCGTCGCTCCAGGGCGCCACGCCCACCATCACGTGCAGGCCGTCCGCGCTCGGGCCGAGCGCCGTGCGCAGCGCCGCAAGCGCCATGTCGCGCTCCCAGCCGTGCTCGGCGGTGAGCACCGCGCGCAGCTCGCGCGCCAGGTCGGCGTCCGCCTTGACGTCCTCCGCGAGGAGGTCGCCGATCCGGGCCGTCACCTCCATGGCCGCCGCCAGCCGGGCGGGTTCGGGACCGCTCTCCGAGTCGTCCAGCAGCCACACGTAGCCCAGCACCATCCCCCGATGGCGTACCGGCAGGCAGATGCGGCCGCGGAAGACGCCCGCGTCGGGCGAGGCGGGGATGCGGACCGGGCCGGTCGCCCGTGTGATGCCGAAGGCCTCGAACCAGGCGCGCACCCCGGGAGAGGACTTGCGGGTCAGGATCGAGCGGGTCCTGACCGGGTCCATCACCAGGTCGTCGTCGCTGTCGTGGGCGCCGAAGGCGATCAGCCCGAAGTCGCGGTTCTCCAGCGTCGCCGGCACGCCGGCCAGCGCCGAGACCTCGTCGACCAGCTCCTGGTAGTCGCCCTTCATCCGGCCATTCTCGCACCGCTTCAGACATGTGTCTGAGATCCCGGCCACGGATGCGTGACAGGTGTCGATGGCACAGGATCGGAGCGCTCCCTAGCGTGCGAAGTGGCCGGGGAGTCCCGCGGCCCGCTCGATCTCTCATGGAGGTGCCCGTGCTGGGTCCCGTGATTCTCGCCGCGTCGCGGAGCGACGCCCTGCGCCGCACCCTTTCCGCCGCGCCCCTGACCAAGCCGGTCGTCAAGCGCTTCATAGCGGGCGAATCGATCGAGGCGACCGCCCCGGCCATCGAGGAGATGGCGGACAAGGGCCTTGAGGTCACCCTCGACGTGCTCGGCGAGGACGTCACCGACCCGGCGGAGGCGACCCGGTCCCGCGACGCCTACCTGCGCCTGATCGAGGTCCTCGGTCCGCTCCAGCTCGGCGAGCGCGCCGAGATGTCCGTAAAGCTGTCCTGCATGGGCCAGGCCCTCGGCGGCGGCCACGACATCGCGCTGAAGAACGTCACCGCCATCGTCGAGGCGGCGAACGCCATCGGCACCACGGTCACCCTCGACGCCGAGGACCACACCACCGTCGACTCGACGCTCGCGATCCACGCGGCGCTGCGCGAGCGCTTCCCCCGTACGGGCGCGGTCGTCCAGTCGTACCTCTTCCGTACCGAGGACGACTGCCGGAACCTCGCCGCCGCCGGCAGCCGGGTCCGCCTGGTCAAGGGTGCCTACAAGGAGCCCGCGTCCGTCGCCTACCAGGACAAGGCGGAGGTCGACAAGGCGTACGTGCGCGGCCTGCGCATCCTCATGGACGGCGACGGGTACCCGATGGTCGGATCGCACGACCCGCGGATCATCGCCATCGCCCAGGAGCTCGCGCAGCGCGCGGGCCGCAAGCTCACCGACTACGAGTTCCAGATGCTGTTCGGAATCCGCTCCGCGGAACAGCACCGGCTGGCCGCCGAGGGGCACCGCATGCGCGTGTACGTCGCCTACGGGACCGACTGGTACGGCTACTTCATGCGGCGCCTCGCGGAGCGCCCCGCCAACCTCGCCTTCTTCCTGCGCTCGCTCGCCGGCCGCGGCTGAACGGCCCGGCCCCCCGCCCGCCCCGACGACACCTTCCCGACTCATCCGATTGGAGTGACGGCTGACATGGACGCCGTGACCAAGGTTCCCGCCCCGGTGAACGAGCCGGTGCTCGGTTACGCGCCCGGCTCGCCCGAGCGCGCCCGGCTGGAGGCCGAGCTCAAGGAGCTGGCCGAGCACCCGCGCGACCTGCCGATGACCATCGGAGGCGTCAAGCGCATGGGCGGCGGCGAGCGCGTCGACGTCGTGCAGCCGCACCGTCACAAGGCCGTGCTCGGCACGTTCGCGGGCGCCACCCGCGAGGACGCGCAGGACGCCGTCGACGCGGCGCTCGCCGCCGCGCCCGCCTGGCGCGCGATGTCCTTCGACGACCGCGCCGCGATCATCCTGCGCGCCGCCGAGCTGCTGTCGGGCCCGTGGCGCCAGACGATCGCCGCCGCGACCATGCTGGGGCAGGGCAAGACCGCGCAGCAGGCCGAGATCGACGCCCCCTGCGAGCTGATCGACTTCTGGCGCTTCAACGTCAGCTACGCGCGCGACCTGCTCGCCGAGCAGCCGCCCGCCAACTCGGCCGGCGTGTGGAACCGGCTCGACCACCGCCCGCTCGAAGGCTTCGTCTACGCGATCACGCCGTTCAACTTCTCGGCGATCGCGGCCAACCTGCCGACCGCGCCCGCGCTGATGGGCAACGTCGTCGTGTGGAAGCCCTCCCCGACCCAGACGCTCGCCGCCGTACTCCTCATGGAGCTGCTGGAGGAGGCGGGCCTGCCGAAGGGCGTCATCAACCTGGTGACGGGCGACGGCATCGCGGTCTCCGACGTGGCGCTGACCCACCGCGACCTGGCCGGCATCCACTTCACCGGCTCGACCAACACCTTCCGCCACCTGTGGAAGACGGTCGGCACCAACATCGAGAACTACCGCACCTACCCGCGCATCGTCGGCGAGACCGGCGGCAAGGACTTCGTCGTCGCGCACCCGAGCGCCGACCGCGCCGTCCTGAAGACCGCGCTGACCCGCGGCGCCTTCGAGTACCAGGGCCAGAAGTGCTCGGCCACGTCGCGCGCGTACATCCCCGCGTCGATCTGGAACGACGGCTTCAAGGAGGAGTTCGCTGCGGAGGTCGACGGCATCCCGATGGGTGACGTCACCGATCTCACGAACTTCATCGGCGCCGTGATCGACGACCGCGCGTTCGCGAAGAACAAGGCCGCCATCGACCGCGCCGCGGCCGACCCGGCCTGCACGATCGTCGCGGGCGGCACGTACGACGACTCCGTCGGCTACTTCGTCCGCCCGACGGTCATCGCGTGCACGGACCCGGCCAACGAGGTCTTCACCGCCGAGTACTTCGGCCCGATCCTCGCCGTGCACGTCTACGACGACGCCGACTACGACGCCATGCTCGACCAGATGGAGTGCGTCGCGGACTATGCGCTCACTGGGTCCTTCATCTCGCGGGACCGTGCCGCCACGGCGGCGGCGATGGAGAAGCTGCGGTACGCCGCGGGCAACTTCTACATCAACGACAAGTCGACCGGCGCCGTCGTCGGCCAGCAGCCGTTCGGCGGCGCGCGGGCCAGCGGCACCAACGACAAGGCGGGCGCCCCGCAGAACCTGATGCGCTGGACGCAGACCCGCGCCATCAAGGAGGCGCTGCTCCCGCCGACCGACTACGGCTACCCGCACATGGGCTGACGGCCCGCCTTGTCGTTGGTGCCGCTGGCCCGCGCGCCGCCGCACGGCGGCTGGCCGCCGCCGGGGGCGGTCGCCATGGCGTTTTTGTTTGAGTTGGCCCCGGCGGTCCGCAGCGGGAGCCTCCCC
>NZ_JAIUKE010000184.1 GCF_020176795.1 Streptomyces sp. 8L | reverse complement strand
CTCCCCCCGCTTTTCCGCCCCCCACTTCCCGTTGTTCTCCGCTTGCACCAGAGAGGCGATCCCATGACCACCGAGCCCCACTCCCTTCCGATCGGGGGGCGGGCCGACACGTGCCCGTTCGCGCCCACCGCCGAGCTGTACGACGCGCAGAAGGACGACGAGCTGCGCAGGGTCAAGGTGCCGAGCCCGCTGCTCGGCGAGTTCGACGCGGTGGTCGTCGCACGGTACGACGACGTCAAGAGCGTTCTCGCGGACAGCCGCCTCCGGATGGGCGGCGCCATGCCGTACCAGGCGGGCAACCTGCTGAGCTACGACGGCGCCGAGCACACGCGGCTGCGGCACATGCTCACCGGCTCGTTCACCACCAAGCGGGCCAGGGAGCTGCGGCCGAGCATCGAGCGCGTCGTGGCGTCGGCGCTCGACGCGGTGGCGGAGGAGGGCCCGGGCGCCGATCTGGTACCGGTCTTCTGCGCCCCCATCCCCACGCTCGTCATCTGCGAACTGCTCGGCGTCCCCTACACCGACCGCGAGGAGTTCCAGCGCCGTACCGCCGCCGCGCTCGACTTCGACGTGAGCCGTGAGGTGCAGATGGAGAAGGCCGCCGAGATGGAGGCCTACATGGCCGGGCTCGTGGCGCGCCACAGGGAGGCGCCGGGCGACAACGTACTGGGGCGCGTGGTGCGCGACTTCGGCGACCAGCTGAGCGACAGCGAACTGGCGGGCATCGGCAACATGCTGCTCATCGCCGGGCACGAGACGATCGCCAGCACCCTCTCGGCCTCCATCGCCCTGCTGCTCCAGCACCCCGATCAGCTGGAGATCATGCGCGACGACCCCTCCGCGACCGACAGTGCCGTCGAGGAACTGCTGCGGTACACGGCCCCGGCCACCATCCTGCCGCGGCAGGCGTCCGGGACCATCTGCGTACGCGACCAGGAGATCGGGGAGGGAGAGCGCGTTGTGGCGTCGGTGCTGGCCGCCAACCGGGCCATCACGTCGTCCGACCCGTCGGAGGACGGCGCCGCGGACCTGGACCGCCTGGACGTGCGGAGGCCGCCGCTGCGGCACCTGACCTTCGGCTTCGGTCCGCACCAGTGCCTCGGCCAGCAGCTCGCGCGCATGGAGCTGCGGGTGGCGCTGCCCGCGCTGTTCACCCGCTTCCCGACGCTGCGCACGGCCGTTCCGCAGGAGAAGCTCGACTACCGGACCAACGCGCTGGTCTTCGGTGTGAACTCCCTGCCCGTCACCTGGTGACGCGGGAAGGAGAGGGAGAGATGGCCCTGAGAATCGAGGTCGACGAGGGCCGGTGCCGCGCGATCGGGAACTGCGCCGCATACGCCCCGGCCGTGTTCGACCAGAACGACGAGGACGGCAGGGTGGTCCTGCTCGACCCGGCCCCGCCCGGGGGCGAGCACGGGCGGGTCAGGGACGCCGAACTGCGGTGCCCGACGGCGTCGATCACCCTGCACGAGACGGTGTCCGCCGATGACGCGTGACCGGCCGGCGGAAGGGCCGGACGAATCGCCGGGCGGCACACCACGGGACACCAGGTCACCGGACATCAGATCACGTGACAACACACCAGGGAGAGCAGTGTCCGACGTAGAAGTGCCCGTTCTCGTCGTCGGCGGTGGCGGCTGCGGGCTCGCCGCGTCGGTGTTCCTCTCCGACCTGGGCGTGCGCCACCTGCTGGTGGAGCGCCGCGAGTCGACGTCGGTCCTGCCCAGGGCGCACTACCTCAACCAGCGCACCATGGAGCTCTTCCGGCAGCACGGCATCGCCGACGACGTCTACCGCGTCAGCACGCCGACCGCCCACATGAGCGAGGTCGCCTGGCGCACCTCGCTCGGCGGCGACGGCCCCGTGGACGCCCGGGAACTCCACCGGATGGAGGCGTTCGGCGGTGGCAGCACCGCGGGGCCCTACGCGGCCGACAGCACGGGCCCCCCGACCAACCTGCCGCAGCACCGGCTCGAACCGCTGCTGCGCGGGCACGCCGAGCGGCGCGCCCCCGGAGACCTGCTCTTCCACCATGCGATGGAGGAGTTCACGCAGGACGACGAGGGCGTCACCGCGCGGGTGACCGACCGGTCCACCGGCGAGGTGAGGACCGTACGCGCGCGGTACCTTCTGGGCGCGGACGGCGGCCGGAGCGTCGGCGCGGCGCTCGGCATACCGATGGACGGCGCGGGCGGCGGATTCACCATCATCTCCGTGCACTTCAGCGCCGACCTGTCCCGCTGGTGGTCGGACTCGCTGCTGATGACCCACATCTTCGGCACCGACGGCGAGGTGTCGGTACTCGTCACGTCGGGACCCGAGTGGGGCCGGGCATCCCGGGAGTGGGCGCTGCACTTCCGGGTGCCGCCGAAGACCTCGGCGGGCGATCTGGGCACGGAGGTGGTCACCGCCAGGGTGCGGGAGCTGCTGAAGCTGCCCGATGACGTGGACGTGCGCGTGCACCACGTGAGCGAGTACCGGCCCGAGGCCGTCGTGGCACGGGCGTTCCGGGCCGGCCGGGTCTTCCTCGCCGGTGACGCCGCGCACCGCCAGCCGCCCGCGGCGGGCGGCGGCCTCAACACGGCGATCCAGGACGTGCACAACCTCGCCTGGAAGCTCGGGGCCGTACTCGCGGGCCGGGCGGGTGAGGCACTGCTCGACACGTACGAGGCGGAGCGGCTGCCCACGGCACGGCGCAACGTCGGCTGGGCCATGCGCTGCCTGCTCAACTACGGCGTGCTCTTCGCCGGCCTCGGCATCGCGCACGGGCAGCGGGCCGCCACCGAGGAGAGTCTGCGCGAACTGCTCTCGGACACGCCGATGGGCGAGACCCGGCGCGCGGTGGTGCGCGAGGTGTTCCACACGCAGCGGATCGAGTATCAGGCGCACGACATCGAGCTCGGCCACAGCTACACGTCGGACGCCGTGCTGTCCGACGGCTCCCCGCCGCCGCCCCGCGACCCGATGGGCGCGGTGTACCACCCGTGCACGCGGCCCGGGCACCGGCTGCCGCACGCGTGGCTGCGGCACGGCGGCGCCCGGGTGTCCACGCACGACCTCGTCGGTGACCGTGGCGGTTTCCTCCTGCTGACCGGGCCGTCGGGCGAGGCGTGGACGGAGGCCGCCAAGAAGGCGGCCGAGGCGTGCGGCGTGGCGCTCACCGTGGTGCCCGTCGGCGGCGGGAAGGACGCGTGGGACCACCGGGACGCCGAGGGGGCCTGGGCCCGCGTGCGGGGCATCGACGACGACGGCGCCGTGCTGGTGCGGCCCGACCAGCATGTCGCCTGGCGCGCCCGCCACCCGGGGCCGCACCCCGGCCTAGACCTCCGGGCGGCCCTCCTCCGGGTGCTCGGCCGGCCCGACCAGGGACCGGGGGATCGCGCGTGAACCGCACCGGGGGCGAGCACGTCGTCCACGACTTCCTGACCCGGATGGGACCGACCCCCGAGCACGTCAGATCGGCGGTGGAGGACTTCCTGACCGACGACTGCGTGTGGGAGAACCCCGGTTCGCCGGTCTGCCGTGGCAAGCCGGAGATCTGCGCGCTGCTGCCCGCCGACTTCGCCAGGCTCGACGTCCGCTTCCGGCACGTGGCCACGACGACGGCCACGACCACGACCACAGCCACGACGGCGGCCACAGCGACAACCGCGGACACGGCGACGGCCACCGTCCTGGTCGAGCGGATGGAGAGCATGTTCCGCACCGATGGCACGCCCATCGCGCTCAACCTGAGGGTGATGGGCGCGTTCGAGTTGCGGAACGGCCTGATCAGCGCCTGGCGGGACTACTTCGACCCCACCCATCTCATCACCGAGCGCACGGAGTGGTGACCATGACGAACGACCGAACGGACCCGAGCGAGCAGCGTGCCGAACTCGTCGCCACCGCCCACAAGTTCGGGCCGGTCCTGGCAGACGGAGTCGCCGAGGGCGAGCGTGAGCGCAGGCTGCCCGACGCGACGGTGCGGGCGATCGACGACTCCCGGCTGAGCAGGCTGTGGACCGCGCGCGCCTACGGCGGCATCGAGACCGGCGTACGGACCCTGAGCGAGGTCGCCAAGGCCCTCTCGCACTACTGCCCGTCCACCTCGTGGGTGGTCAACAACATCAACGGTTCGAACCTGCTGGCCGCCAAGTTCCCCGGCGCGGCACAGGACGAGGTCTTCGGGGAGAACCCCGGTGCCAAGCTGGCGTCGGTCTTCGCCGGCTCGGGCAGCGCCGTGCGGACCGGCGGCGGCTACCTGCTCTCCGGCGCCTGGCCGTACGCGACCGGCGTCCTCCACGACGACTGGGCCATCCTGGTGGCGCGGGAGACGGGCCCCGACGGCGAGCCGGTGCGGGGGCTGTCCGCCCTCGTACCCGTGTCGGAGCTGACGATCGAGGACACCTGGCACACCGTCGGGATGCGGGCCACCGGCAGCCATACCGTCGTGCTCCGCGACGCGTTCGTGCCCGGGCACCGGGTGATCTCGGGCGAGGTGCAGCGGGGCCGTGAGAACGCGACGGACACCACGCTGCCGCCGCTGTTCAGGACGGCGGCGATCGCGGCCATGGCTGTCATCTGCGCCTCCGTGGTGCTCGGTGTCGGCCAGGCGGCGCGGGACCTCGTCGTCGACAAGGCCCCGGGCCGGGGCATCGCGCCCAGCCACCGGTTCAGGAGCCAGCCGGAGTCGGCGGCCTTCGTGTCCGCGCTCGGCAGAACGGCGTTGACGATCGACGCGGCCGAACTGCACGTCGACCGGGCCGCCGGTGTGCTCGACGCCGCCGCCGAGGCGGCGTGCGAGGTACCGGAGAGCGAGCTGCGCCGGATACGGGGCGACGTGGGCCAGGCGGTCAACCTGGTCACCGTCGCGCTCGACGAGCTGATGTGGGCCCACGGCGCCGCCGCCTTCGCGGAGTCGAACCCGCTCCAGCAGTACTGGCGCGACGCCAACACGGCGGCGCGGCACGCGATGCTCAACCCCCGCATCGGCCAGGAGCTGTACGGCGGTGCGTTCTTCGGCCTCGACCTCATCGTGCCCAGCCTCTGACCGCACCACCGCACCACCGCACCGCACCGCCCACCACCGCCGCACCGCACCGCCCGGCTCGCCCCGGTTGCCCCCCTCTCCCGCCTGTCCGGTCCCGTGAAGGAATCCCATGACCTGGCTGCCGCCCTTCCTGTTCCCGCTGTCGCACGTCCCACCGGTCACGGTGGGGGCCGCCGATGTCCCCGACTGGCTCTTCGCCCTGGTCGCGGGACCGACCGTGGTGGGCTGGATCGTGACCTACGTCCTGGCGATCAGGCAGGCGGCACGGGACGGACGGGTGGGCATTCCCGCCTTCCTCATCGCGGTCGACTTCGCGTGGGAGTTCAGCCTGACCTTCCTGCTCGAACAGACGCCGCAGCAGCGGCAGATCAACTTCCTGTGGGTCCTGTTCGACGCCGTCCTGCTGTACCAGGCGCTGCGGCTCGGCCCGCGCGACTACCCGCACCTCTCACCCCGCCTGGTCCGCTGGGCACTCGCCGGCGTGCTGGTGTGGGCCTCGGTGATCGTCATGGTCGGCGCCAACGAGTTCCACGACGACGACGGGATGTACACGGGGATGTTCATCCAGGTGCCGCTGAGCGCCTCGTTCATCCTGATGCTCAAGCGGCGCGGCTCCAGTGCGGGCCAGTCCATGTACATCGCCGTCGCCAAGGCGGTGGGTTCGTTGTTCGCCGGACTGACCGCCTTCGCCGTCCACCCCGACCACCACCTGCTCCAGGTCCTCGTGCCGACCTATGTGGCGCTGGACATCGCGTACCTGGTGCTCCTGCACAGGGCGATGCGTGCGGAGGGGCGGCGCCCGTGGGCGTTTCGCACGCCGCGCGCCGGCGCGCCGGGCGCGAGCGCGCCGCGTGTCCGTGTGCCCCAGGTGACCGAGGTGACCGAGGCGCCCCAGTCAGATGACGCCACTCCGTAAGGCGTACGCCACCGCGTGCGGTCTGTTGCGCAGGTTCAGCCGCTGCGTCATCCCGAAGATGATCCGCTTGACGGCGCGCTCCGACAGGCACATCTCGACGGCGATCTCCGCCGTGTCCAGGCCTTCCGACATCAGCCTCAGAACGCTGATCTCCCTGGGGGTCAGCCCTGAGGTGTGCAGTCCGTGCGGCGAGAGGACCTCGCGCTGCATCCGCTCGACCTGACGGAGGAGTTCGCCGAGCAGTTCCGAGGGGAGCACGCCCCCGCCCGACGCGGCGGTCAGGACCGCGCGTTCTATCCGGTCGCTGGTCGCCGCCGAGCGTGGCAGCACCGCGACGACGTTGCACTCGACCGCCGTGAACAGGTCGGCGCGGTCGATCTCGGACGGGATCAGGACCACGGGTGCCCGCAGGGCGCTCTTGATGCCCCGCAGCAAGGACGTCACCTCGACGGTCATGCGCTCCGCGACCACCACCGCGACGTCGACCGGGCCGCCCGGGACGACCGTGATGTCCGGTGTGGCGCCGAGGTGGTTGCTGATCGCGGTACTGGTCAGCGGATCGGGGGCACGGACCAGGGTTTTGACGACGTTTTTCTTCTTTACGGTGTCGACAGTCACAGTGAACCTCCAGGAATTCACAGCATGCCGGCTGTGCCGTTCAGCTCCCGCGCCGATGCCTGATCGCTGCGGGTCGAAAGAAACTGCGCAGCCTCCCGGATTCTTCCTGCCATTTACCTGCGGGTTGAGCAACGGCCGACATGGCTGGTGGCAGCGGCCGTCGGCCGGAATCGACTCGCGCAATCACCCTGAGTCTTCGGATGGGTGCACACCGTGGAGGGGCCCGAATTCACATATCGCCATCACGTCAGAAACTCCCCGAAACGGGCCACAATCGGTCTTTCGTAGCCGGGAGGGCAACTGAAAGAACCATACTGTGGCCGACTTCGGGGAGTTCGCCCATTCAGGGCTGTTCCGGTTCCGCTCAGGGGAATCCCTCATTCAGACCGTGACGACGGTCGGGCTCCCTTCGGCGGCGGGGCCCATCTCCTCGGCGATCTTCATCGCCTCCTCGATGAGCGTCTCCACGATCCTGGATTCCGGTACGGTCTTGATGACCTCGCCCTTGACGAATATCTGCCCCTTGCCATTGCCCGAGGCGACGCCGAGGTCCGCCTCGCGTGCCTCGCCCGGGCCGTTGACGACACAGCCCATGACGGCGACGCGCAGCGGCACCTCCATGCCGGTCAGGCCGGCCACGACCTCTTCCGCCAGCTTGTAGACGTCCACCTGGGCCCGGCCGCAGGACGGGCAGGAGACGATCTCCAGCTTGCGGGGCCGCAGGTTGAGCGACTGGAGGATCTGCCCGCCCACCTTGGCCTCCTCCACCGGCGGGGCGGAGAGGGAGACGCGGATGGTGTCGCCGATGCCCTGGCGCAGCAGGGCACCGAAAGCCACCGCGGACTTGATGGTGCCCTGGAAGGCGGGCCCGGCCTCGGTGACCCCCAGGTGCAGCGGATAGTCGCACTGCTCCGCGAGGATCTCGTACGCCCTGATCATGACGACGGGATCGTTGTGTTTGACGGATATTTTTAGGTCGTGGAAGTCGTGTTCCGCGAAGAGAGAAGCTTCCCACAGTGCGGATTCGGCCAGCGCCTCGGGCGTCGCCCTGCCGTACTTCCGCATCAGGCGATCGTCCAGAGACCCGGCGTTCACCCCGATACGGATGGGCGTTCCGTGGTCCTTGGCCGCGCGCGCTATCTCGCCGACCCGGTCGTCGAACTTCTTGATGTTGCCGGGGTTGACCCGTACTGCCGCACAACCGGCCTCGATGGCCGCGAACACGTACTTCGGCTGGAAGTGGATGTCGGCGATGACCGGAATCTTGGACTTCCGCGCGATGGCGGGCAGGGCCTCGGCGTCGTCGGCGCTCGGGCAGGCGACGCGGACGATGTCGCAGCCCGCCGCGGTGAGTTCGGCGATCTGCTGGAGGGTGGCGTTGACATCGGCCGTGACGGTCGTGGTCATGGACTGCACGGAGACCGGGTGGTCGCTGCCGACCCCCACGGAACCCACCTGCAACTGGCGGGTCTTGCGGCGTTGGGCGAGGGTGGCGGGGGGCAGTTCCGGCATGCCGAGGGCGGTCGTGGTCACCACGGGGTCCTTTCGAGACGGGAGCTGCGCGGTGTCCGCGAGGCGGCGTGCAGAGCGAGCGCCGTGTCCGCGACGGACCGCGCGGTGAGACCGTGGGCGGCGAGGATGGCCCCGCGGTCGCCATGGTCGAGGAACTCGTCGGGCAGTCCGAGGACGTGCACGGGCGTACGGATACGGGCCTCGGAGCAGGCCTGCGCGAGTGCGGCGCCCATCCCCCCGGAGCGTATGCCGTCCTCCAGGGTGAGCACCACGCCGTGCCTTGAGGCGAGATGGGCCAGGCCCGGGTCGACGGGCAGCAGCCAGCGCGGGTCGACCACGGTCACCCCGATGTCCTCACCGGCCAGCGCCTCGGCCGCCTCGACCGCGGTGCCCGCGAGGGTGCCCGCAGAGACGAGCAGGACGTCGAGCGGCCTGGACCGCGTACGGTGCAGGATGTCGAGGCCGCCCATACGGCTGAGGGCCGGCAGGTCGGGCCCCGCGGCCCCCTTGGGAAAGCGCAGCGCGGTCGGCCCGTCCTGGACGGAGAGCGCCTCGCCGAGCAGTTCCCCGAGCCGGGTGGCGTCCCGGGGCGCCGCGACCCGCATCCCCGGCACGGCCCCGAGCAGGGCCAGGTCCCACATGCCGTGGTGGCTCGGGCCGTCGGGACCTGTGACCCCCGCGCGGTCGAGGACGAACGTCACGGGCAGCCGGTGCAGGGCCACGTCCATCATGATCTGGTCGACGGCGCGGTTGAGGAAGGTCGCGTAGAGGCAGACCACGGGGTGCAGTCCGCCCATGGCGAGCCCCGCGGCGCTGGTCACCGCGTGCTGCTCCGCAATGCCCACGTCGAAGACCCGCTCGGGGAACCTGCGGCTGAACGCGTGCAGCCCCACCGGCCTCAGCATCGCCGCCGTCAGCGCCACCACGTCCGGCCGCGCGGCGGCGAGCCGCTCCAGTTCGCCGCCGAACGTGCCGGTCCAGCTGGGCGAGGAGCCGCCCGGCGCCCGGCCGGTGACGGGGTCGATCACCCCGATGCCGTGCATGCGGTCGGCCTCGTCGTTCTCCGCGGGCGCGTAGCCGCGGCCCTTCTGCGTGACGCAGTGGACCACCACCGGGGCGCCCAGGGCCGCGGCCCGGGTGAACGCGTCCTCCAGGGCGGCGATGTCATGGCCGTCCACCGGACCCAGGTAGGTGAAACCGAGGGCACGGAACAGGTTGCCGTCTTTCCGGGCACCCTCGCGCAGGCCCGCCAGGTGCTCGGCGAGGCCGCCGACCGTGGGGTCGTAGGAGCGGCCGTTGTCGTTGAGGACGACCACCACCGGCCCCTCCCCCCGGCCGATGTTGTTCATGGCCTCCCAGGCCATGCCGCCGGTCAGGGCCCCGTCGCCGACCACCGCGACCACGCGGCGGTCCCGCTCGCCCAGCAGCCGCTGCGCCTTGGCGAGACCGTCCGCCCAGGACAGCGACGTGGAGGCGTGCGAGTTCTCGATGTGGTCGTGCGGGCTCTCCTTGCGCATCGGGTAGCCCGAGAGGCCGCCCGCCGCGCGCAGTGTGGAGAAGGCGGCCTGCCGGCCCGTGATCACCTTGTGCACGTAGGCCTGGTGGCCGGTGTCGAAGACGATGCGGTCGGCCGGCGAGTCGAACACGCGGTGCAGCGCGATGGTCAGCTCCACCACGCCGAGGTTCGGCCCCAGATGACCGCCCGCTGCCGAGACCTTCTCGACCAGGAACTCCCTGATCTCCCGGGCCAGTTCGGGCAGTTCGTCCGGGCGCAGCTCCTTGAGCCGGTCGGGTCCTGTGATGCGGCTCAGCACGGTGGGCGCTCCCTCTTGGTCCTTCTGACCGTCCTCGCTCACCGGGTACGGCCGTCCGCCGGGCCCCGCGCGCCGGCGCGCGCCGCCGAGGGGACGTCGAAACGCACGGTCTCCCTGGTCAGTTCGCGTTCCTCGACGGTGACGGGCCCGTACTCGCCCAGTGCGGTCACCACATCGGTGACCAGTTCGGGAGGCGCGGAGGCACCGGCGGTGAGCCCGACGGTGCGTACGCCGTCGAGCCACTCGGGCCTGATGTCCACCGGGCCGTCGATGAGTTCGGCGCGGGTGCCCTCACGGCGCGCCAGCTCCACCAGGCGGACGGAGTTGGACGAGTTGGCCGACCCGATGACCAGGACGAGGTCGGCCTCGGCCACGATCGCGGCGAGTGCGTGCTGCCTGTTGGTGGTCGCGTAGCAGATGTCCTCGGAGGCCGGCTCGTGCAGCAGCGGGAACCTCTCCCGCAGCGCGTCGACCACACCGGCCGTCTCGTCGACGCCGAGGGTCGTCTGGGTCAGGTACGACACCTGTCCGCCCTCGCGGTTGACCGACTCCACCTCCTCGGCGGAGGACACGAGCACCATCGAATCCGGTGCCTCGCCGAGGGTTCCCTCGACCTCCTCGTGCCCGGCGTGCCCGATGAGCACCACCGTGTCGCCCCTGGCCGCGTAGCGGCGCGCCTTGGCGTGCACCTTGGCGACGAGGGGGCACGTACCGTCGATGACGTCGAGGTTGCGGCGGGCCGCCTCCTCGCGCACGGCGGGTGAGACGCCGTGCGCCGAGAACACCACGGTCGCGCCGTCCGGCACCTCGTCGAGTTCCTCGACGAAGACGGCCCCGCGGCGTGCGAGGTCGTCGACGACATGGACGTTGTGCACGATCTGTTTGCGGACGTGGACCGGGGCGCCGCGGGTCGTGAGCGCCCGTTCCACGATGTCGATGGCCCGCTCGACCCCCGCGCAGAACGACCGGGGACCGGCCAGGAGTATGCGGCGGGCAACACCGTCCTGGACCGGCTCGTCTGTCCGTACATCAGCCATGTTCCGGAGAGTAGGGACTCCGCGCGCGCCCCCTCAACGGAGGTTTCTGCTTTCCGGAACGGTTCCTGGACCCGCGCCACCGGCCGCCTTCCGCCGGCGGCCGTCCGCCGCCCGGCACAAAGGGACCGATCGAAAGGCTTCGCGGGACAGCGCCCCCGGCCGATCTTGAGCGGGCGCCGGGCCCGCCGCGACCATGGGGCTTCGGTGCGCTTCGGCGACAGGAGCATCAGGGTGGACGGCGGACGGCGGTTGCAGGAGCCATCCCCCGGGACGGGCGGGACGAACGCCGGGGGCCGGGCGGAACCCGGGCCGCCGGGCGCCCCCCTGCGCAAGGCGCTGACCGTCCTGGAGGCGCTGGCCGAGGCGTCGCGCCCGCTGACGCTGTCGGAGCTGGCGCGTCTGGTCAACCTGCCGAAGTCGTCGCTCCACCGCATGCTCCAGGTGCTGACCGACCTCGGCCTCACCGTGAGGATGGAGTCCAAGTCGTACGAACTGGGCGCGGGGTTGCTGCGGTTGGCCGCCGCGGGCGCCCCCGCGAGAATCCAGCGGCTCGGCTACGCCGTCACCCCGTTCCTGATCGAACTGTTCCAGCGCACCCGCAGGATCGTCAGCCTCGGCACGCTGTCGGGCACGAACGTGCGCCATGTCGGCACCCTCTACGGCCGGGAGCACACCGGACTCGCCATGGCTCTGCGGCAGCCCGTCCCCGCCCACTGCTCTGCGGCCGGCAGGCTCCTCCTCGCGACGGCCATGGGAGACCCCGGGGACCGCGCGAAGGACGCCGCCCCGGGCCTGACGCCGGCCGGCGCGGACTCGCTGCGGCGCGACTTCGAACGCATCCGCCGTACGGGCTTCTCGTACGCGCGCAGCGCGCACGTCCCCGGTCTGGTGGAACTGGCCGCCCCTGTCCGCCTCGGCAGAACCGGCACCGTGGCCGCGGTCGTCGTGGCCGACAACGTGCACAACACGGACCTCCGCGACGCGGGCCAGGCCCTCCTGAACACCGCGACCGCCATAGAACAGGGCCTCGCCGACACGACCTGAGCGCCGCGCCCACCCGGCCGCGGCCGGGCGGCCCTCGCCGACAGGCCCGGTAGGTCTTGCGCTCGACCCGGTTCACGCCGTCCCCCCATGCTCCAGCGAGCACGAGGATCTCCGTGAGCAGGATATGCGGCGGTAGGGAGGCGTCGACCCGGTCCGCTGCACCAGGTGCGAGGGGCACGCGAGGAGCGGGGGTCGGGTCAGCCCGCCGGATCGGACCGGCCGACCGCCCCGGCGGCGATGTCCCGCGCGGTACGCGCCGCCCGGGCCGCGGTGGCCTCCACCGCTTGTCCGGAGACACCGAACAGACCCTGCCGGAGGAACAAGGCGATCCCGTGAGCAGCGGATGCCACGCGCAACAGCAGGTCGTAGGCCTCTTCCTCGTCAGGGACCAGTCCGGCCGCTGCCGGCAGGAGCGCCGCCAGCAGTTCCTCGCCCGCGGTGGCGAGGCCCGGGTGCTCGGGCTTGTCCAGCCCGGCGGAGAAAGCGACGTCGAAAAGGGCACGCTCCTCCGCCGCGAAACGGACGTAGGTGGCGGCGAACGCGGCCAGCCGCTCGACCGGGTCCTCGGAGCGGGCCACGGCCGCGACGAAGCGCTCGCGCTGCTCGCGGTAGCCGCGTTCGGCCAAGGCCGCGAGCAGGGCCTCACGGTCGGCGAAATGCTTGTAGGGCGCCGCGACGCTGACACCGGCCCTGCGGCTGGCCTCGGCCAGAGTGAACCCGAGGGGCCCGCGCTCGGCGACCAGCTCCAGCGCCGCCTCCTCCAGAGCCCGCCGCAGGTCACCGTGGTGCTGGCCGCTGCGGCGCTTGACAGGAGGAGTCACGGCCGTAAGGTTAACACTGTTCACTAGGTAAATGACATTAACCTTGGAGGTGCACATGCCGCCCGCCACCGCCCGCTTCCACCACGTCAGCCTCTCCGTCGCGGACCTCGAGGCCCAGGAACGCTGGTACGCCGAGGCCCTCGGCCTCAACCGCGTCGAGGAGCGCGTCGAACTCCCCGACCGCCGCGTACGCACTGCCGTCCTGTCCGACGGGCACGGCCTGCGCATCGAGCTGATCGAGCGCGGCGGGTCCCGCCCGGTGTCCCACTCCGACCCCATGACCGCCGCGGGCGACCGCACCTTCGGCCATCTCGCCCTCCAGGTCCCGGACCTGGACGCAGCCTTCGCCCGGCTGACCGGCACCTGCGGGGCAGCGGCGGTCTCCGAGCCCGCGCCCGGAGCCTCCGCCGGCATGCGGTTCGCCTACGTCCACGACCCGGAGGACAACCTCATCGAACTCATCGAAGTCCGGGGCGGCTGAGCCGGGCAGGCAGGGCGCCGGTCCCCGTCCGGCGCTCACACTCCGGCTCAAGTGGTCGCACCCGTACGAGTGGTATCCCGGAGAACAGCGAGAGCGACCGTCCGGCACAGCCTGCCGGTGACCGTTGAGCGCGATCAGCGCGGTCTGGTCGATGCCCGTCTTCGAGCGCGTCGTGATCGGACTCGCGGTACCGGAGGACCCCGACTCCGACGTCCCGGCTTACAAGCCGCTCCGGCACCTGGGCTTCCGCGGACCGCTCCGGCAGTCCGTCCTCGCCGAGGAACTGGGCACCGGCCGCTCCAATGCCAGCAAGATGCTGAACCGGCTGGAGAAGGCCGGCCTGGTGTGCCGACGTGATGACCGAGACGACGCGCGCGGCGCAGCCGTGGCGCTCACACCCGCCGGGCGGAGGGCCGCGCGACGGCTCTTCGACATCGGCGATGCCATGGTCCAGGAGCCGCCGGCCGGCTGGTCGGCCGACCGCATCGCCACCTTCTGCCGAGACCCCACCGAACTTGCCGCGCATATGAGGGAGTTCGCCACCCGACTGACGCGACCCACCAGCTCCGCGGACCGCCGCGACTGAGTCGCCCCCTGAGCCGGTTGCTCAGCTGAGCGAGTAGAGCAGGCGTCCCCCAGCGCTTGGCCGCAGGTTCGAGTCCTGCCGAGGGCGTCGCTGACGTCACGTCAGGTTTGCAACGTTTTCGCAGGTCAAGTGGCCTGTGGGCCCTTCGGTCGCGCCCGCCTGTCCGCCCGACCGTGCCGCTCGCGGACTCTCCGCACCCATGGCCGCGGGCGGTCCTACGCCACAACGGTCGCGCCGGCCGTGCCCACCACTAAAGCAACAAAAAATTGCTATAGTCAGAGGCGGACAGCAAACCGTGGACGCAGGGAGAGGAGGCCGGGATGCGAGTCCTGGTGAGTGGAGCAGGGGTGGCCGGGCTGAGCGCGGGCATCGATCTGGCGCGTGCCGGGCACACGGTCGAGATCATCGAGCGCGCCGGGCATCTGCGGACCAACGGTTCCCCCATCGACATACGGGGCGACTCCGTCGGGGTGATCGAGCGGATGGGGCTGCTGGACGAGGTGGTCGCGCGTTCGATCACGATGACCGAGGGGGCGAAGTTCGTCGACGAGAACGGCGATGTCGTCGCTCCTCAGCCGATGTCGGAGACCAACGACTCCGACGACGACATCGAGATCCCCCGCGAAGACCTGATGCACGTGCTGCGGAAGGCCCTGCCGGAGGGGGCCCGGTTGCGGTTCGAGGACTCCGTGCGGACTCTGACCGACGACGGCGACCAGGTCACCGTCGGGTTCGCATCGGGGTGGGAGAGCCGCTACGACCTCGTGGTCGGTGCGGACGGGGCGCACTCGAACGTGCGGCGGCTGGTGTTCGGCCCCGAGCGGGAGTTCTCCCGGCACCTCGGCCTGTACGTCGCGATCGGCGCCATGCCCGCGGAGGCGGCCCCGGACAGCGGGGCGCACTCGGTGCACATCCTCAACCTGCCGGGGCGGATGGCGTGCATCGGCCGGTACCGGGACCAGGCACTCGCGATCTTCACTTTCCGCTCGGGGAAGATCGAGTACGACCACCACGACCTGGCCGCGCAGAAGCGCGTCCTCACCGACTTCTACGGCGAGGACCGGCAGTGGAGGATTCCCCAACTGCTGGCCGCGGCGCAGGCGGACCCGGAGCTGTACTTCGACGCCATCGCCCAGATCCACATGCCGGCATGGCACCGGGGGCGCGTCGTCCTCATCGGCGACGCCGCGCACTGCGCGACTCCGATGGCCGGGCGCGGCACCTCGCTCGCGCTGACCGGGGCGTGGTTCCTGACCGAGGCCCTCGCGCGCCACGACGGCGACCACACGGCGGCGTTCGCCACGTACGAGCGGCGCCAGCGGCCCTACTCGGACAAGGCCCAGGAGTCCGCGAACGGCGGGGCCGATCTCATGGTCCCCGCCACGTGGGAGGACATCGAGCGGCGCAACGCGCGGCTGCTGGCCGCGCGGTAGGGGCGGTGCGGCATCATGCACAGGGGGCGGACCCGCGGCGCCGCCCCCTGTGCTGGGACGGCCGCTGAGCAGTGAGTCTTCAGGGGTGAGTGACGGTGGCCGACGACAGCAGGGCGAGCGGAGACGCCGGGAACGCGACGCCGGCCCGCCGGCCGGGTGGACGCAACGCCCGCCTGCGTGAACGCATGCTGGCCGCGGCCACCGAACTCGTCGCCAGGGACGGCATCGAGAGGTTCCGCTACGAGGAAGTCGCCGAACTCGCCGGCGTGAACAAGACCACCGTCTACCGGAACTGGCCCGATCACGCCGAACTGGCGGTCGAGGCGCTGTCCTCGTTCGACGCGGACACCATCGCGGTGAAGGACTCCGGCGACCTCCGCGCGGACCTGGCCGGCTTCCTCGTGGCCCTCGCCGACTCGCTGTCCACTCCGCGAGGCCGCGCGCTGTCGCACGTCGCGGCGTCGGCATCGGCGAACGAAGAGGTGACCGCGATCGTGGAGACCGCGCACGAACGACGGATGGCGACCATGCACCGGCGGCTGGAGAAGGCGTTCGAACGCGGCGAACTCCCGCCGGTGGACGTCCATTTCCTCACCGAGATGCTGTCCGGCCCGGTGCACCTCCTCCTCCGCCGGGGCCGGCGGTCCTTCAGCCGCGCGGACGCCGAGCGGATCGTCGACATCGTTCTGGCGGGCCTTCACGCGGTGCACGCCGGGTAGCGCGGTGCACGCGGGACAGTGCGGTGCACACCGGAGGCCGGGCGGACGCCGTCGTCGGACGGGACCGCGGTGGCGCCGTCGCGAACCGCGTGCGTCCGGGTGATGAGCCCGGAACCGGCGGCGAACCCGGCGGGGGTTCTGGCAGGTTGGGGCGCGCAGGCCGGTCGTGTGTCAGCGTCGGCAGGCCCGTCCGCTCGTCCACGCACGTGAAAGGAACCTCCCAGCGCGTGAAAGGAACCTCGCCCATGCCCGCCTTCTCCACGTACGACGGCACCCGGCTCGCGTACCACGTCCTCGGCGACGGCGAACCCGTCGTCTGCCTGCCCGGTGGGCCGACGGACTCCGCGTACCTCGGCGACCTCGGTGGCCTCTCCGCGCACCGGCGGCTGATCCGGCTCGACCTGCGGGGCACCGGCGGCTCGGCGTCACCGTCCGACCTCGCCACGTACCGCTGCGACCGGCTCGTCGACGACGTGGAGGCCCTGCGCGTCCATCTCGGCCTGGACCGGATCGACCTGCTGGGGCACTCCGCGGGCGCCAACACGGCCGTGCAGTACGCGGTACGCCACCCGGAACGCGTGCGCAGGCTGGCGCTGATCGCGCCGAGTGTCAGAGCGGTCGGTCTCACGATCACCGGGGACCTCCGGCGCGAGACGGCACGGCTCCGCAGGGACGAGGCATGGTTCCCCGCGGCGTTCGCCGCCATGGAGGAGATCGTGGCGGGCCACGCCACCAAGGGCAGCTGGTCGGCCATCGCGCCCTTCTCGTACGGCCGTTGGGACGAGGAGGCGGTACGTCACCAGGCCGCTGTCAAGGAGTGGACAAACGCGGAGACCGTGGCCGCCTTCGGCGCCCCCGGCGCCTTCACCCCTGCCGCCACCAGCGATGCGCTCGCCCGGTTCGGGCGGCCGGTGCTCGTGCTCGCCGGCGAGGCCGACCTGAGCGCCCCGCCGCGCACGATGGAGGAGTACGCCGGTCTCTTTCCGCACGCCGAGCTGCTCGTACAGGCCGGGGCCGCACACTATCCGTGGCTCGACGACCCCACCGCGTTCGTGGCGGCCACGGCGGCGTTCCTCGACGGGCACGGCCCGGTGTGAAGCCGCGGGCCACGGCCGGACCGCGGCCCGGTGTGCGTCCCGGGCGCCGGTCCACAGGCCCACCGGTCAGGCGGTGACCCGCTCGACGAACGCCGTCAGGTTGGTCCTGATCCGGCTGATCTTCGCGTCCAGGGAGAGGGTCTCGTCCAGGCCCCTGCCCGCCGCTGTCTGCCGCTTGCCGCGCACGTAGAGCGAGCACGCGAGGTCGCCGCACAGGTACTTCCCGACCGTGTTGCCCTGGCGGCCGGCCTCGCCGGTGCGGCGCGCGCTCATGAGCACCACTCCGCCACCGGTGTGGGCCGTCACACACACGGAACACAGGCTGCGGGACGTGAATCCGCGCGCGGCGGCGCTCGCCGACCGCAGGGCGAGGCCCAGCAGCCGTCCGTCGTACTCGGTGACCAGGCAGGCGCGGTCGGGGGCACCCGGATCGCGCCAGCCGAGGAAGTCCAGGTCGTCCCAGGGATACTCCTCCAGGTCGTGGGGGACGTGCATGCGCTTGACCTCCCCCTTGGAGCAGTTGACGAAGGACGCGCGGATCTCGGTCTCGGTAAGGGGTCGCATGGAGAGGGAGGCTAGCTGGCCTAATATGTCTAGGCAAACGCTTTATTTTATTAGCCGGAGAGAGGAGACCGGAGACCCTATGGCGCGCACGGGCATCACCCTCGAACGCCTCACCAGGACCGCGGCGGAGCTGGCGGACGAAGACGGCTTCGCCAACCTGACCGTCTCCGCGGTCGCCCGCAGGCTCGGCGTCAAGGACCCGAGCCTGTACGCGCACATCCGCAACGCCCGGGACCTCAAGGCTCGGGTCGCGCTGCTGGCCCTGGAGGAGATGGCGGACTCCGCCGCGGCCGCGCTGGCAGGGCGGGCGGGCAAGGACGCGCTGGTCGCGTTCGCCAACGCCTACCGCGACTACGCCACGACGTATCCCGGCCGGTACGCCGCCGCCCAGTTCGAGCTCGACACGCAGACGGCCGCGGGCAGCGCCGCTCCCCGGCACGCCGAGATGACGCGGGCGATCCTGCGCGGCTACGACCTGCCGGAGCCCGCCCAGACCGACGCGGTGCGCTTCCTGCACAGCGCGTTCCACGGCTATGTGAGCCTGGAGACCGCGGGCGGCTTCAGCCACACGCCGCGCGCGTCGGACGCCTCCTGGGACTGGCTCCTCTCGACCCTCGACTTCGCCCTGCGCAACCGGCCCCCGGCCTGAGGAGCCGCGCGGTACGCCCCACCGGCGTACCGCGCCGGTCACAGGCCCGGCGCGCCCCACAGAGGAAACCAGCGGGCGAGATCGGGCTCGACCCGCAGGTCGTTCCCGAGCACCGCCCTGACCTGCAACTCCCGCTGGTTGTCGCGCTTGTCCGAGCCGCCGGGTACGGGAGCGAACGGGTAGAAGCTGCCGCGCTTGTAGAGATAGACGAGCGCGAGCCGCCGATCCTCGGCGTCCTGGAAACCGACCAGCGAGCACAGCAGCTGCGGTCCGAACCCCCCTTCCTGGAGGAGCGTGTTGACGGCATGCAGATCATTGACCAGACCGGCGGTGTCGTCGGGCGCGTGCCGCGTCAGCAGCCAGGTGTAGCCGTACGAGTCCTGGCTGAACTCCACCGGGTGGCCGCCGGGGCCCTCGTCCGCGTCCAGCAGCTCCTGTACGTCCTGCTTGACGCGGGCGAAGCCGCCGCCCTCGACACCCGCGAAGCACACCGAGCCGAGGCCGGTGGGCGTGTATCCGGCTCCGGCCTGGAGGGTGAGCGCCGCGGAGGGGACGGCGAAGAGCTGGTCGAGGTCGGGGCGGACCGGCTTGCTCCGGCCGAGGATGCTGTCGAGGAGGCCCACCGGGCCACCTCCTCCCTGTGGGGGGGTTCCAAATCTGCGGGGGTCTGAACCTGCGAGGGGCCTGAGCCTGCGGCGGCTTGAACCTGCGGCGGCCTGAGCCTGCGGGGGCCTGAACCTGCGGCGGTCCGAACCTGCGCACCGCGCGCGTCCGGTCCGGCCACCGCCGGCGCCCCCCCCCCGGGGCCGCCGGCGCCGGCCGGGCGCCGGGCCGTGCGGCCATGGGCGCGCTCAGGGCCTGCCGAGCTCGGCCGAGATGCGGGCGAGCTGCTCGAGCCGCTGCTCCAGTGTCGGGTGCGAGGCGAACAGCCGGCCGAGGCTCTGCTTCGAGGCGAACGCGGGCACGAAGTAGAAGGCGTTGTAGGGCTCAGCCCTGCGCAGGTCCTGCGTGGGGATTCGGGCCATCTGGCCGCTCACCTTGGTCAGCGCGGAGGCGAGCGCCGAGGGCCGGCCGGTGAGCTGCGCCGCCGCGCGGTCCGCGGAGAGCTCGCGGTAGCGGGAGAGCAGCCGCGTCAGCAGGAAGCCGATCACGTACACCACCGCGCTGACCACCGGGATCAGCATGATCGCGAGGCCGGCGGGGCCGGCGTTGCGCGCGCTGCGCGACAGCCCGCTGAACAGGGCGATCCGGGTGATCACGCCCGCGAGTACGCCGAGGAAGGAGGCGATGGTCATCACGGCGACGTCGCGGTGCGCGACGTGCGACATCTCGTGCGCGAGGACGCCCTCCAGCTCCTCCGGCTCCAGTCGGCGCAGGAGGCCGGTGGTGGCGCACACCAGGGCGCTGCGCTCACTGCGGCCGGTGGCGAAGGCGTTCGGGATGTCGCTGCGGGCGATGGCCACCCTGGGCTTGGGCATGTCGGCCAGCGCGCAGATCCGGTCGACGGCGCCGTGCAGCTCGGGCGCCTGTTCCGGGGTGACTTCCCGTGCACCCATGCCGAACGCGGCGATCTTGTCGCTGAACCAGAACTGGGCGACGAACAGCGCTCCGGCGAGGATCAGGATGACCGGCCAGAACTTCCCCAGGACCACCAGCAGGACACCGACGAGGACCACGTACAGCAGGCCGATCAGGAACATGGAGGTCACCATGCGGGCGGTCAGCCCGCGGTCCTGCGTGTAGCGGGTCTGTTTCATCGCACGCCTCCATCCGTCGGGCCTCTCCCCTACATCTTGCTCCTTTCTCGATACAAAAGGGATAAGCGGGAGATGGCCAAGACGCGGGGCCCACGGGAGGGGGCCGGGAACGGTGCTACGCGCTGCCCTTGGCCGGGCCCGTGGACTCCCGCTCGATGAGGCGGGGCACCGGCACCTGGACCGTACGGGCGGGGGCGCCGTCCAGCAGGGACAGGAGCTCCGTGGCGGCGGTGCGGCCGAAGGCGAGGGTGTCGCGGGTCAGGGCGGAGAGCCAGGGGTGCACCATCCGGCACAGCGCCGAGTCCTCCCAGGCCACGATCGAGACGTCGGCGGGCACGGAGAAGCCGAGCGCGGACGCGGCGGCGACGCCGGCCACCGCCATCACGTCGTTGTCGCACACGAGCGCCGTGGGCGGGTCAGGTGAGCGGAGCACACTGCGGACCGCGGCCGCGCCCTCCGTGTCCGAGTAGTCCGTGGTCAGCGACCGCACTCCGGCGAGCCCGCGCCGTTCGGCCTCGGCGCGCAGCGTCCTGATGCGGCGTTCGGTGTGCGCGAGGCCCGGCAGCCCCGCGATGTGCACGATGTGCCGGTGGCCCAGCGCGTAGAGCCGGTCCACGACGGCGGCCATCGCGCCCGCGTCGTCCGCCCACACCGTGGACAGGTCGGGCCCCTCCAGACCGGGGCCCTCCAGACCGGGCCGCTCCTCGCCGGGCCCCATCTTGCCCGAGTCCCCCCGGCCGGGCCCCTCCTTACCGGGCCCCTCCCTGACTGGCTGCTCTTCGCCGAACTCCCCCCGGCCGGGCGCCTCTTCGCCACTCCGCCCACGCTCGGGCACGCCGCCGATGATGACGGCGGGCAGGCCGAGTTCAGCGAGGAGGGCGGGACGCGGGTCGTCCGTGCGCGGGTCGACCACCAGCACACCGTCCACCCTGCGCTCGGCCCACCACCGCCGGTACACCTCGCACTCGTCGGCCACGTCCTCCACCACCTGGAACAGCAGGCCGAGATGGCGGCCGGCGAGACCCTCCTGGATGCCCGAGATCAGCTGGAGGAAGAACGAGTCGACGCCCAGTGTGTCGGCGGGGCGCGCCAACACCAGGCCCACCGTCGCGGAACCCTCGCCGGAGAGCTGGCGGGCGGCGGTGCTGGGCCGCCAGCCGAGTTGCTCCGCGACCCTGCGCACCCGGTCGCGGGTGACCTCGGAGACGCCCGGGCGGTCGTTGAGCGCGAACGACACCGCGCTCTCCGAGACTCCGGCACGCTGCGCGATGTCCTTCATCGTCGGGCGACGTGCGGACGTACGTCTGACCGGCATGCCTGCCCTCTCGATGACGGCCCTGGATGACGGCCCTCGGTGACGGTCGGAGCGCCAGCGTAACCCATGGCGCTTTGTGGACTAAAGCGCTTGAGTCGAGACCGCACCTAAAGCGCATTAGTTCTTGATCACCGGAGCTTCTCATACGCACCTGACCTGCGCGTTCAGCCTTTGTTGCCGTTCTCGCGCGGCAGATGCATTGACATTTCCTCCGGACGGCATGCAAGGTCTGCTGCGCGGCAGTCGACCGCCCCGGGCCAGGGCCCGGCCGGCGGACACCGCGCCACGCCCGGGTTGAGCAAAGGAGCCATTTGCCGTGCGCTTTTCCAGCAGAGTCCCCAAGAAGGCGGCCGTAGCCGCGGCGGCGGTCGCCGTCCTCCTCCCCCTGAGCGCCTGCGGCGGCGGTTCCGGGGGGTCCTCGGCCTCCGGCTCCGGCAAGATCGACGGGGCGATCACGTTCCAGACCTGGAACCTGAAGACCACGTACAAGGCGTACTTCAACACGCTGATAGCCGACTTCCAGAAGAAGTACCCCGGCACGCACGTCAAATGGATCGACCAGCCCGCCGACAACTACGCGGACAAGCTCAGCGCCGACGCCTCCGGCGGGACCCTGCCCGACGTCGTCAACGTCTCCCCCGACCTCGGCGCGCCGCTCGCCAAGGCGGGCCTCGCGCTCGACCTGGACAGCGACCCGGCCGCCGCGAAGTACCGGAAGGAGTACCTGCCCGGTGCCTGGGCGAGCACCCAAGTGCCCGGGCTGAAGGGCACGTTCGCCTTCCCCTGGTATCTCAACACCGGCCCGCTGTTCTACAACAAGGCCCTGTTCAAGAAGGCGGGCCTGGACCCGGCCAAGCCGCCGACCACGTACAGCCAGCTGTTCAGCGACGCGCTGGCCATCTCGAAGAACAGCCACGGCAAGATCGCCACGCTCTCCAACGTGCCGACGATCGAGGACTTCGGCCGCTACGGCGTCCAGATCATGAACAGCGAGGGCGACGGCTTCAGCTTCAACGACGCCAAGGGTGTCGACCTGCTGACGCAGTACGTGAAGCTCTACAAGGCGCACGCGCTCGACCCGCAGGCGCTCACCGCCACCCCCGACTCGGCCGGGCAGAAGTTCCTCACCCAGGCCGTCGCGATGAATCCGGGCAGCGCACTCGACCTGGGCCACTTCAAGACCCAGGCGCCGACGCTCTACAAGAACATCGGCATCACGGACCAGATCACCAGCACCGGCAAGGTCAACATGTACGTGATGGGCCTGATGGTGAACGCGAACACCAAGCAGAAGGCCACGTCCATCGCCTTCGCGCACTTCGTGACCGACTCGCAGAACCAGCTGTCGTTCGCGAAGAAGGCCGCGATCTTCCCGAGCACGGCGGGCACCCTCGACGACCCGTACTTCACCCGGCAGGACGGCACCGACACCGCGCGCGTACGGGTGGCTGCGGCCAAGTCCCTTAAGAACGCGGTGAATTACACGCCCGTGGTGTTCAGCGACCAGATGAAGACCGAGCTGGGCAACGAGGTCGCCAAGGCCCTCCAGGGCAAGGAGTCCCCGCGGGCCGCGCTCGACGCCGCCGTGAAGTCCTGCGACCAGCTGCTGAAGCAGAGCTGAGAGCGGGAGCGCCACCCACCATGACCAGCCCCACCGCCAGGCCCGCCGAGCCCGCCCAGCGCGACCGGCGGCGCGCAAGCGTGCGCGGTGTGGGCGGGCGGGGCGGCCACAACCCCCAATTCCCCCAAAAACCGGACCACAACCCTCAGGAAGGCCCCGTG
>NZ_JAIUKE010000183.1 GCF_020176795.1 Streptomyces sp. 8L | reverse complement strand
TCGGCGACCGCGGTGGCGGCTCCGGAGCGGTCAGTAGAAGTGCTGGGAGCGATCTGCCAGGTGCCGTGTTGCTGCGTGCGGAGCAGGCCGGCAAAGACAGCCGGCGAGTCGAACCGCGGCAGGCACAGCCAGTCCATCGAACCGTCGTCGCAGACGTGGGCGCTGGTGCGCATGTCGCCGATCAGGCCGTACTGGTCGATATGCGGAAAGCGCTTCATCGTGTAAATCTCCGTAGGCCCCGTGTATCCGGGGAGTGTCTGGGCCAGCGCAGCGGCTGGGAATGGTGGGGAAGGACGCTCGGCGGCAACTGGAGCCGTCCCGGGTGACGGTCACGTCCGAGGTAGCGACGCGGCCAGAACCACGCAGGCGAAGGCAAGGGCGAAGACCGAGCCGCGCAGCACGTTGGTCCGCGGCTGCCACCAACGCCGTCTCCGCGCCGGCTTCGGGGCGGCGGCGTGGGTTCGCACGACAGTGATCAGTTCCTGGACTGCCTCGGCCAGCCTGATGAGATGAATACGACTGGGCATGTGGCCATCGGGGAAGCTGCCCGAGCAGAGCTGCTGCGCACGCAGCAGGGTCGCCTCGCCCGGAGGCGTCAGGTTTCCGAGCCGGCTGACGTGCTCTCGCAGCCGCGCCGCGAGATCCGCCACGTCGGCGGCAGTCTCGGGCAGAGGTGAGTCCTCGTCCAGCACGAGCGTCACGGTCTCCGTCGCGGAGGCTGCCTGGTCTCGCAGGCTCGGCTCACCCAGGACATGGTTTCTGTGGCTCTGACCACTACGTTGGCGGGACGCCCGGCGAGGGGCCAGCGAGAGAGCCATGGCACAACTCCTATGTGGATCAGGCCAACTTGAGCCGCGAAATTCGTGCACCGCGGTCGGGTGACGTGCAAGGTGAGTGATCCGCCGCTACGTTGAGCGAACCGCAAATTCCGCCCGAGGGGTATGCCTTCGAAGACTGGAAGGCCGCCAAAGGCGCCAAAGATCATTTCGAAACCAAGGGGCAGTCCATGGCCCGTATGCGAAACACGGCCCTTGCCGCGCTCCTGCGCGAGGCAGGCTGGTCCCAGCCGCAAACAGCCGCCGCTGTTGCCCGCGTGGCCGCGGAGTGCGGAGTGCGTGAGCTGGAGGCGATTTCCCGCTCTCACATCTCCATGTGGGTCCTCGGCACGCAGCCGAGTGGCAGAGCGCCCCATATCCTGCGTGAGACGCTGTCCCGCAGGCTCGGCCGACGCCTCACCCTTGCCGACCTCGGTCTGGAAGACGAGCCGCCAGGCTCGACCGACAGCAGTGCCGACTGGAGCGTCAACCCTCTGACCGTACTGGCCGACCTGGGAAGCGACGACCTGGACATGCACCGACGCAAGCTGCTGGCGACCACTGCGTACTCGGCCGCGAGCCTCGCCCTGCCGGCAGAGGCGTGGTGGGCAGCTGCCCCCGCCGCGGCGGCCTCGCGCCCGGCAGACTCCTCCCGGCTGGTCACGCAGGCCGACATCGACGACGTCCGCAACTTGACAACCTTCTACTCTGCGCGAGACCAGCAGCGCGGTGGTGCCTCGGGGCGCTCGGCCCTGGCCGGTCATCTTCGCGACGAAGCGGTGCCGCTGCTGGGCAGCAGGTTCCGCACGGAACGGCTCCGCCGGGAGGCGTACTCCGCCGTGGCGGAGATGACCTACCTCGCCGGCTGGATGGGGTTCGACGCCTCCGAGCACCGCACTGCCCAGCGCTACCTCACTCTGGCTGCCCATATCGCTGCCGAGGCCGCCGACGGCCCGCTGGGCGGCCATATTCTGCGTGCTCTCGCCCACCAGGCCGTCGACCTCGGACATCCACGCCGTGCGCTCGACCTGGCCGATGCCTCCATGTCCCGCACCCACTACGGGCAGGCCAGCTCGCGCGAGAAAGCCCTGCTCGCTATCGTCCACGCCCGCACCCTGGCCGCAGACGGAGACCGCCCCGGCACTATCGCGGCCATCCGTCGCGCGGAGCGGGACCTCGCCCGCGCCGACGGCGAGGATGCCCCCGGCCGCGTCGGTTTCTTCCAGGAAGCCTCTCTCGCTCACGAGACCGCCTGTGCCTTGCGGGACCTCGGCGACCCTCGCGAGGCGGAGTGCCATTTCCAGCGCAGCGTCGCCACCCGGCGACGGCAGCAGTACGCCCGCACCCACAGCGTGACCCTCGGCTACCTCGGCGCTGTCCAGGTGCAGCAGGGACGCCTCGACGAGGCATGCGGCACCTGGGGACAAGCACTCGATGCCATGGCAGGCGTCCAGTCCGGCCGCGCTCGGGATGCCATCGTCCGCATGCAGAGCGACCTCTCGCCCGTTCGGCGACGCGGAGGCCGCCACGTGACCGAACTGGACCGCCGAGCACGGGAAATGCTGCGCGCCATAGGCTGACCACAGGGCGGGTCCGCGGCTGCGGTCCGCCGCTGCCGAGCACGTCAATTGGTGGGAGAGGACAGAGCGCCGATGGCAATCTACGAGGTCGAAGCGATCGCCACAGTCGTCGGGGGACACACACGCGTCCAAGACGACTACCAGGGTGGAGTCGAATCGGTCATCCGGCTCAGTGAGGCGTACCCCCTCGAAACACTGCAGGGCCTTCACGAGTTCTCCCACCTGACGGTGACGTGGCGCTTCCACCTAGCACAACCTGAAGACGTCCAACTTCACGCCCGCCACCCCCGAGGCAACCCGCAGTGGCCGACGACCGGAACATTCGCTCATCGCAATCACCGGCGCCCTGCCCAACTAGCCACCAGCTACCCGAGGTTGCTCGACCTGGCCGGGCGCGACCTCCTGGTGACCGATCTCGACGCGGTCGACGGAACACCGGTCGTGGATCTGGCCCCCTACTTTCAGGAGATGGGGCCCCGAGGAGTCGTCCGGCAGCCGGCCTGGCCAAGCGAGATGCTTGCCGACTACTGGCGCAACGCCGGGGAGCGCTCCGTGCCTTGAGCTCTTCAGCCCGAGCAGGAGAGACGGGCGGTGGGCCGGTTCGTGGTCATTCTCACGCGCGCGGTCGAGACACCGTCTGCCAGGCCCTACCTGAAGGAGGACCTGGCAGACGCGTAGTCGTCGGGCCGCCACCCGCCCCAGGTGTTACGAACGGGGTGAGTTCTGCGGCCGAGGAGTGGACCCGCTGGCGTCGACGCGACCGAGGGCCGAGTCTTCGGTCGGACCGCGTGTACTACGCCTTTTCACGTGTCTGCCGGGGCTGGCCACGCCCTCGGCGAGCTCGCCGAAGCGACCATGCTCCGCCCTCTCCTTTCGCCGCTTATGGCGCCGCCGGCGGATTCCCCCTCTCCGTGCTCCTGCACGGCATCGACCTCGCACCCGCCCGTCTCCTCGGCACGCACACGGCAGAGTGCGTCTCCAGCGATGCCCCCAGCTCCGGAATTGGCCGACACCTCCTCGAATGCCTGATCGATCTTCTGAGCTGTGGCGTGTGGTCGGGCGAGCATTCGGGCAAGGCCTGCGGATATCATCAAGCCAGGCAGTTCCTTTTGGAGCCAGTCGTACTGGCCAGCCGGATTCAGATCGATCAGCCACCAACGGCCGGTGGTGTCGACGAGCAGATCGATCGCCGCGAACAAGAGGCCGTAGTGGCCCAGGAGGGCACTTATACCCTTGCGCACCGTCTCCGGTATGCAGGTATGGCGGTAGGTGAGTGACTCGTAGTCACTGCGGAAATCTTTCTGTGCGGCGGGGCTGTGCGCGTCGATGCGGGCTGCGTACATGTCGGTGCCGACGACGACCAGACGGACTTCGTGGTCCTTGGTGATCTCGCGCTGGAGCTGGTGGGCGCTCAGGGCGATGGAATCGTCGACCGCTTCCACGCGGCTGGTGTAGAAGGTCTGGCCGTGAGTTGAGTTCTCGTTGAGGGTGGGGCTGACCAGCGACTTGCACACCGTTCCGCTGTGCGTGGCGGAGATGAAGCCGTTGGCGCCGACTGGGTCGTTGCCGATCCATGTCGCGGGCACGTGCAGTCCGCAGCGGGCTGCCTGGGCCAATACCTCCGCCTTGAGCTGGGCTGCTCGGGTGGCAGCAGGGTGGTTGACATGCAGACAGTCCAGTGCGTCAAGCACCCCGACGAGTCCGGCGGCTGATTCACGCTGGAGCCACGCAGTCTCGGCCTCCGACAGACCATCGACGGAGATACGTGGCGTGCCGGGGTGCCACCACAACACGGCGCCGATGTCCTCCAGCGTTACTGTACGGCCGCGATTGTTGAGCGTCCCAGTCCACGCGGTGCCGTCGAAAACCGCGTTCAGCCGCACGTGGTGAGGGAAGTCCTGCAGGTCGAAGCGGAGGACGGGAACATCTAGTTTGTTCAGTTCGAGAACGATCCGGTCGGCAGGCCCGTTGTCGTCCTGGGTGACCAGACAGACCGGGCGGCCCGGCCCGCCCGCCCGCCTCGCCGTCGGCACCGTCAGCACAGCTCTGCCATCTCGGGGAACACGTCAAAAATCTCCTTTTCTCCGGAGGTCGTAAGGCCTCCACTGGTCTGGCTCGGTGTGAAGCTGTCAGCTACACGCGGCGTGCCGTCCCGTCGGATGGTCAGCTGCAACTCGGGGTCGTAGCGCTCGTCGGCGGGGGTGGCGGTTGCTGGGACGTCTGTCGGGTTGGTGAACAAACCAAGTGCAAACGGGGACACGATGGTCTCCTTGGCTGGATAGAGCTGGGTGAGTGTGGTCGGTGTGAGACGGAGCGGCGTGCTTCGACAGGCGGAGCGGTGGCGGCGCAGCCCCGCCGAGGGGACGCGCGGCGTGAGACCGCGCGGGACAGCACGGCGTGGGCGCTGTACCAGTGGTCTGGTGCGGCCAGGAGTCGCTGGAAAGGCAGATGCTGCCGCACGTCGAGCTGCAGCCGCAGTCGGAGGCGATGCCGGCCCGGCCTCGATGGTGCCGCCGAACGCGATGACACTGATGTCGAGTTCGAACGGGTTCTGCGTGGCAGAGGCCGGGGCGGTCCTCGCGCGCTCGGAGTCACGCGCATCCGTGCTCCGCCTCTCCAGACACGGGAGTCGTTGTCTGGCAGAGGAGTTGGGGACAAACAGGGAGTCCGAAAGATGCTGTGACCGAGGTACACCGTCAGATTGATGCGGCCTGTGTCTGCGGGGGTTTCTTCGCGGCCTGGTCCAGCACATGGGTGAAGGGCTTAGCCCGAGCGTCGTCCTTGACCTCCTGGGCAGGGAGGCTGCCGGGGCGGTGCCAGTGGTGCTGACAGGCGGCACCGCTTATGACCGTAGTGGCGGAGAACGGCAGGTGATTGCCGGGGATGAAGCCGAGCTCGACATCCGCCTCCTTGGGCATCCCGGGCTTGGCGAGGTCCGCAGTGGTGGAGATCTCCGCCAGGCAGTCGAGTTGATTGGGGGCGACGATCACCTCCTTCGGCTTCGCCTGGTGCCTGGTGTCCTGCCAGAGCCAGGCGGCTCCGACCACGGCGGTGGCAAGGGAGACAGTGATACCGGAGGCGAGGACGGCGGCGGTGGTGAGTTTCATGTGTCAACAACCCTTTCGGGCAGTGAAGTTGTGGACGTGGAGTACACCGTGCGAAGCCCATGCATGTGCAGGAGCAATTGATGAGTCTGGTCTGACGGTCATGCGTGGATTGCTCCATCGTTGTCGTGGCGTTCGTCGGTGGGTTGGTACATTGTGGGGTTGGCGTGAAGAATTTCGTGCAGGCGTGCGAAGGCGAAGGTGGCGCTGATTGGTAGGTGGTCGGACAAGCGCCGCAGTTGTGGGCTGTGCCGTGCGCGAGCAGGAGACACTGCTGTTTGGGGCGGATAACGGGGGCCGGGGCGGCAGTGACAGTGCGGGGCGAGTGAGGCGTGTCGTTCGGATTTCGGCACGTCGTATACGCGGGGGCGCCTTTCACTGACTGCTGGATCGGGAGTGTGAAGGTCACAATCGAGGCCGGGAGCGGGCCGGCGCCCGCGTCGGCGCTCAGCTCTCGCGGATTGTGTGCCGTGTGATGCCTCAACCGGCTACAGAGGAGCTGCGTGGAGCATTCTCCTGCGTCTTTTGTGATGCCTTGATGGAAGAGCCCTCGGTAGAGGGGCCGATTTGGTGGGGGCGATTGCGCCGCTTCTTGCGTGCTCGGACGAACAGCTCCGCCGGCAGCACTACTACGGCGTAGAGCAGCAGGCCGTCGAGGAGCAGGTGGTAGCGCGTGATGCCGTACTGGTTTGCGAGCGCGACAAGACCTCCGACCAGGTCCCAGGCTGCGTGGATGCCGATCATGACGAGGAGCTGGCGTGTGCGCTGATAGGCCATGGTGCGCAGGACGGCGTAGATGGCCATGCCGATCGCGGGCAGACCGTAGTAGCCGTGGAGAGCCACCTCGATGACGGTGATGAGGAGGTAGATGACCCAGGGCGGTCTGCGGGCCGCAGTGAGCAGCGCGGTGGTGGCACCGACCACCACAAGGTCTTCCATGACAACGGCGCCGGCTGGGGTGAGGAGGACCGATCCGAGGCTGGTTAGCTGAAGCGTGTGGGCCTGGCTACCGGCCATGACGGGAAGGAAGGAGTCGGTTCCGGTCAGACGCAGCCCCCACAAAAGACCATTGGTCAGTGCCGTTCCCGCGACCATCCCCACCAGTGTGAGGCGGGTTGCGGTCTTGCGGCTTGCCGGGTCGTGAGACAGGCGCACACTCAAGCCCAGGGCGGTCGGTCCTATCCCGTGGTAGCGGCAGGTTTCCACGGAGAGCCAGCCGATTGCGACGTAGAACGCCCACATGGAAAGCAACGGATCACGGACGGCGACGGGCGATTGGCCCACGATGGTGACGATGGCGAGGGCGATGGCTACGAGCCGCAGAACTATTCTCCTGACTCGCGCGGACTTCCTGAACGGCGTGTGCGCCACGACGAGGTAGCAGAGCCGAAGTGCCACGTATATCCCGACGAGCATTGTCCCGACGGAAAACGCCTTGACCAGGCCGGGGCCGGGGCCGTAGCCGAAGCAGAGCTGCATTGTAACGTCGATAGCGGCGACGGCCAGCGAGTTACCGCAACCGGCTATGAGGAGTAAGGCAAGATCGCGGTAGAGCCTCGGGGTTCCGCGTGGCGGTACAGACAGGTGCATGCGGTGGTGTCTTTCCTGGGTCGAGGAGAGGTGTGCGGTGGTGGTGTGTATTGCCGAGCCGTTTGCTGCGGTTGGTTCTGTGTTCCGCTGGAACGGACGTGCGGACGGGTAATCGGGGCTGCGGTGCGGATGCCCAGCGACGTGTTTGGAAGGAGCCGGCGAGGGCCGGTCGGTCACTCGCTCTGTTCGGGTGCTTCGCTCGGTGCGGTGCGCTCTGCCGTCCTCTTGGCCTCGGCGGCGAGTTCCAGCGCTGTCTCCAGACGGTGGACGTCCCGGGGGCTCGGCACGCTCTGGTACAGCTGAAGGGAGGCGGCGTACAGTTCGTGTGCTTCGTCGGCCTCGCAGGCGGCCTCGGCGCGCCACTCCAGCACGTGTGCCTGCCAGGGCAGGGCGCCGATCTCGGCGAACTCTGCCTCGGCTACCTCCAGATGGGCTCTACCGGTGGTCATCTGTCCGGCACGGACGTGGATGCGGCCCAGCAGGGCCTCGGCGCGTGCCGCATCGTGGGCATCGGGCACCTTCTTGAGGGACTGGCGGGCCTGGATGAGGAGATCCAGTGCCTTGTGCATGTCGCCCTGGGCAGCGAAGGCCTCGCCCAGGCGAGTCTGGGACAGACCGACCCCACGCTCATATCCGATTTCCTGTCGAATCCTCAGGGACTCGGACAACTCGCAGATCGCGTCGGAAAGCCGGCCGGTGTGCTGATGGCAGGTGCCGATTCCGTCAAGCGCCTGGGCTTCATCCCGACGGTGGTTGTGGCGCTGCGCGCCGACGAGGGCACGCGTGTAGTACACAAGGGCCTCGTCGTAACGTCCGGCGCTGCGCAGTCCGCCGCCGAGCGTGGTGAGCATCCGCCGGGTGGCCAGGAGGCTGCCGTCCTGCTCGGCAGCCGGCAGGCCGTAGTCCTCGTGGATGCTGATCCAGTCCTCAGCGTGACGTCCCCGATGAAAAAGCGGCCACATGGCATCCACCAGCTGCCAAGTCAGAGCCCACCACCCCTCCTCGTACGCGGTGCGCACGGCAGAGCGCAATTCGGCCGGCCGGTACTGCAACCATGCCAGTACGGACGAGTCAGGCAGGCCCTCGAACAGGTCTCGTCCATCGCAGATGTAGGTGGGAGAGCGGGGCAGCGTCCTGTGACTGGGAGTCAGGCGTGCTTCGGCCTGGGTGGTGGCAAACAGGTACCACTCCACCCAGCGTCGCCGCACTTCGCGCCGTGTCCTCGGCGTCTCCTGTTGGGCCTGCTGCTGGGCGAGGTCGCCCACCAAATCGGGGAAGGAGTAGTCAGGGGTATTTCCCGGTGTGCGCTGCTCGTCCGGCCGCGGGTCGTGGACCAGCTGGGCGGTCAGCAGTTCGTGCAGGACCCCTGCCGCTTCACTGTGGGCCGTGTTGCACACGGCTGCCACCACGTCCGGGTCGAAGACACGCGCGGGAAGTGTGCCGAGCAATCGCACGGCCCGTGCCGCGTTGGCGCTGAGGTTTCTGTACGAGGCGTTGGCTTTGTGCATGACGGCTCCACAGTGCGGTAGGGGTCGGGTCGGCTGCAGGGATCGTGCGAGCTGGGTCAGAGTGGTGCCCGGGTGCGGCAGGCAGCGGGCGGCGGCCAGGCCGCCGCGATCAGGCCGGTGGCGGTTTCGTCGGGCCCGTCGACCGCCGGACCGCAACCGCGGGCGGAGAGTGCGATTGATGGCTTCCTCGGCAGTCGTGGAGCGCTGTGGAGCGATGCAGCCTCACAGCGGCGTACGTGGCCAGGCCGGCAGCTGCAGCAAGGGGCAGGCGGGCGGACACGGTGGTGGCGAGGGCTCCTGCACCCAGCGCTGCCAGAGGCAGGGGGGGCGCAGGTCAGCAGTGTGCCGGCCGCATGTTGCCGCCCCTGCATGGCCAGGCTGGTGGCCCCCTGACGCAGCGAGCGCGCGAGGGCCGCGTAGCAGCCCCGGGCCGCGTGTGAACTGGTCACAGAGCACACGACTATGAGGCTCCACCAGGCGCCGTGCCCGCTGACGACCAGTGCTAAGTAGCAGGCGGGGACAACGAGCAGGACTCGCGACGCTGTGGCGCCGGGGCCGCGACGACGGGCGAGACGGACTGCGGCCACGGCTCCAGCGGCAGCCCCAAGACCGGCACACCCCAGGAGCGCGGCCGTCGCCGCGGGGGGCCAGTACCAGTAGCGGAGAGCCATCACCACGCACACGCTGTCCAGCAGCGTGCCCGCCACACTCACGAGCAGATTAGTCGTTACCAGAACCCGCAGAAGCGGGGTACACAGCACATACCGCACGCCTACCCATATTCCGGGCGCTGCGACCGGCGAAGGCGCGAGGGTCGATGTGTGCCGGCGGGGGAGGCGGCAGGCGGTCCAGGCTGCGAGGACGGCCGCGGCGATGTCGGCAGTGAGGGCGCGGCCGAGGGTGGAGACGGTGATCAGGACAGAGGCGAGACAGGCGCCGACAGCACTGGCGAGAGAGGTGAGGGCGGTGATCTGTGAGGTGAGGGCGAGGCGCCGGGACGGATGGGCGAGGTCCGGCAGGAGGGCAGTGGTTGCGGTCGTGGTCACGTCGCTCAGGGCCCCGAGGATCAGTGCGGCAGCGCACAAGGCCGGTACGTCCACGGAGCCGGTGAGGACCGCCACGAGCAGGCCCACCAGGACTGCGGCCGCGAGCATACGGCTGAGGGCGATGAGCCGTCCGTGCGGGTACCGGTCCGCCAGTGCACCGGAGAGCAGAGCGGTCAGGCTCGGTGCCGCCGCGCCCGCCGCGACCAGGCAGCCGACACCGAAGGGCGTGGCATGCACCGTCACCACAGCGAGCAGAGGGAGCACTGCGCCGGTAACCGCGCTTCCCAGCGCGGTAGCCGCAACACCGACCGGGTAGGCGAACTGCCACTCGGCCGGGCGCGGACCGAGCATGAGACCGGGACCCGCCGTGGAAGATGCCCGCCGTGATGGAACATCGCACCACGTCGTCCAGTGGATGCTCCGTTCCACATGTTGCCCTGCGACGGCAACTCCTGTTCCGGCGCTCGCCATCCGTACTCTTTCGTGATCACAGGCTGCTGCTGGGATGCGGCTATCCACAGCTCGGCCCTGTCACCCTGGCGACGCCCGCCCAGATCGCACTGGGCTTCTCATCGGGGCGTGGCGAAATCTGCCGGTGCCAGTCTGGGGCCGTTACGAGTCCGGGCGGGAGCAGGGTCAGGCCGTCGAAGAATTTTGCTACTTCCTCGCGTGTGCGAAACCGGCTCGGGATTTTGCGTCCATAGGAGGCACTCTGTTCCGCCTCGTCAGGAAACCGTGTGATGTCGCCATGGGAAATGATGACATAACTGCCGACGGGGAGAGCTTCGACCAGTGTACGGACAATCTCGTAGGGGTCGTGGTCGTCGGTGATGAAATGCAGGACGGCGATCAGGGAGAGTGCTACGGGGCGAGTGAGGTCGAGGTGTTCCTGGGCGTTGTGCAGGAGCGCCTCGGGGTGGCGGAGATCGGCTTCGCAGTAGGCGGTGGTGCCCTGGTCGGCGCTGACGAGGAGGGCCTCGGCGTGGCGCATCACGATGGGGTCGTTGTCCGCGTACACGACTCGGGCGCGGGGATTGATGCGTTGGACGATTTCGTGGAGGTTGGATCCTGTGTCGGTGGGGATGCCGGTGCCGATGTCGAGGAACTGCTCGACATCGGTGGTGCGCGCCAGCCAGCCCACTGCGCGGCGCATGAAAGCCCTGTTCTCCAGTGCGGCGGCGCGGAAGAAACCAGGCGACGCGTTCGCCAGCTCCAGGTCCACGGGGTAGTAGTCCTTGCCGCCGAGCCAGTAGTTGTAGACGCGTGCCGGGCTCGGCCGGCTTGTGTCCGGGTGCTTGTTGGGTGTCTCGGGGGAGTGGTGTGCCATGGTGTGTTTCTTTCTGCGCGCACCCGACGGGTGTTTCGGTGCTGGGTTCGTACCCGGGTTTGGTGTGTTTGGCCGCGGTGAGGTGGTCGGCTACGCGGCGAGCTCGTGGAGATCCACGGGTGTGCAGTCCTCCAGGGCGACGGCGTCGCGGGCGGCGATGGTCCAGCGGAACAGGCTATTGCTGTATGCCACGAGCGCGAGCCCTTCGCCCTGGGCGTCGTCCAACCGTCCGAGGTCGGGGCCGATGTAGGGGTCGCGATGGGCCGCGAGGCCGCGCACGGCCAAGTCGCGCAGGCGCTCTACGACGTCCGGGACGGCGGTGGTCGGGGCGAGGGTGGCGGGGTCGTGGATGATGCCGGCGACGCCCCAGGACATCATGCGGCCGACGAGGGCGGCGCTGTACCCGTCGCGAAGGTGCGGGCAGTCGCTTACGGCCTCGATCGCGCAGGGCAGGTGGAGGGGCGGGGCCGTCGTCACCTCCCCCTCCCGGATCGGACAGTCCTCGGAGGCAGGCAGCACGACAAGGTGCCGTTCTCCCCAACGGCTCCAGTCATCGTCGAAGGTGTCGCCGCCGCACACCTGGCACAGGAAGTACTTGATCGCGCGACGCTGGCGCAGCGGGTGCACCCGCGAGAGGATCGGCCGCCCGATGCCCTGCGCCAGTTTGGAGCGGATCCACAGCGCTTCGTGGTGGCGGTCCACGATGGGGAACTCGTCGGTGTAGCCGAGGCAGAAGCCGGCGTGCGACGCCGTCAGGATGGTCTGGTAGGCGGGCACCGTCTCGGTGCTCCATGGGGCGATATACGGCACGCGCAGGCCGTGGGATGTGTAGTACTGGCGGGGTGTCCCGGGCGGCGCCGGGAGAGTGTTGGGGACGGTCACAGGAACTCCGTAGTGGCACGAAAGGAGGGTCGGGGCGTGCGTGTCAGGGGAGGCGGGACGCGAGCCGTTCGAGGTCGAGGTGTTGGCGAAGGGGATGGCTGCGTTGCGGGACCAGTTGTCGTTTTCGTGGATGCGAGGGACGGGACGAGCGCAGCCTCGTCGGTGCGCGACGAGTCCAGTCTTCGCGGGTAGGCGGCTGGGGCCGACGCGGAGGCTCCGATGCTGATCGGGTGCACTTTCACAGTGCGACCTCGTTCCTGGCCAGTGCGAGGAACCCGCCGCGGGAGCGTAGCCAGTTCAGCTCGTCCGCGTAGAGGCTGTCATCGTTGCTGATGTCGACTCGGCTCGCGCAGACCAGTCCGTCAATCCGCTGACTGGACACGGCATCGTGGACGCGAGCCAGTTGAGGCCTCAGGGCGGGCGCGAGGTCTCCGGTGTCATCGGCGGCACGGAAGGCAACCTGCCAGCCTCGTCGGTTGGAGGCACCAAGTGCTTCCGCCATCCGACGCTCAGCGTCGTTCGTATCGGCGTCGGGCCTGGCAAGGACGTATAGGGCGACCCGGACCTTCTGACGGTCGGCGAGTGCGGCGCGCTGGTCCTTCTCGCGCAGCAGCCGTAGGCGCTGCTCCGCTGTCAACGGGTCGCCGCTCAGCGCTGTGCGGTGATGGAGACGCGCCATGGCCTCCGCGCGCACGACGAAACTGCGCCTGCCGGCGGCGGGATCGTCTGCGGGCAAGGAAGGCTGGAGATCGGCAACAGCGAGCACGGCCTGTTCTGCGATGCGATTCTGCCTGGAAGTCAGGCGGGATCGATCCTCGGTGGAGTGAGCGCGTGGGAAAGCCATGGGGACTCCGGGGCGGGCGAGAGAGTCGGGTCGATGTGTGAGGCTCCGGGCAGCGTGCGGGGCTGCCGCCCGATGCCCGGAGGGTCCGTCGCCTGGCCTGACGGGAGCACGAGTCGGGCGACGGAGTTGTGGGGCGCGGTAGTTCGGCGTCTGAGTGAACGGGTCTGGGAATGTGGGAGGGATCGGGAGTCGGCGCGGTGTGGTGTCCCATCCCCGGCTGCGGGACCGGGGGAATCGCTGCGGCCGGGGATGGGGGTCTGCGCGTCGGCACAGCAGGCGGGCTGCGGGTGGTCGGTCAGGCAGTGGCGGCCACGGTGTCGTGTCGGGCCGGGCGGCGCGCATATTCCGTGGACCACTGGATGGGGTGGCGGCCGATGACTGCCTTGCCGAGCCGGTCGATCTGGATGTCGTCGGGTCCGGCCGGCGCCTCCAGGAAGCTGACGTCGCGCCGGATTCGGTCGAGGACGGTGTCGGCGAGTATGGCGTGGCCGCCGTGCAGGGAGACGGCCATGGCGACGGCTCGGCGGGCGCAGCGGGTAGCGACGAGCTTCGCGTTGAACAGGTGCTCGTCGCACCCCTCGCTGGTGTCCAGTTTCTGTGCCGCGGTCTGGGTGACTGACTGTGCGGTCACCAGCAGGGAATCCATCTCGCCGAGGTGATGGCGGACGATGGGCTGGTCGGCGAGGCGTGTGCCGTATCGCGGGCGGGCGGACAGGAATTCACGGGTCGTGTCCAGGACGCGGCGGATCATGCCAACGGCCATGGCCGCGAAATTCAGCCGCCCGCACACGATCGACGCCACGTGCGCCACGTTCATTCCCTCGCCCACCGCGCCCAGCAGGTTCGCGTCCGGCACCTGGACTTGGTCCAGGTGCACGGTGCCAGCGGTGAATCCGTGCATCCCGACCATCTTGGGCTGCTCCACACTTACCCCCGCTCGGTCCGACTCCACGAGGAAGGCCGACAGGCACCGTGTGTCTCGGGAATCGCCCTCGTCCGTGCGTGCGATCACCACGTGCAGATGCCCGATGCCCGAGTTCCCGATGAAGCACTTGGTGCCGTCGATCACCCAGCCGCCGTTGCTGCTACGTGTGGCAGTGGTGACGATCTCCAGGACGTTGCTACCGTGCTCGGGCTCGGTAACCGCGAGCGTGGGATATACGGCGCCGGAGGCCACTTTCGGCAGCCAGTAGTGCTGCTGCTCCTCGCTGCCGGCGTAGCCGATCGCCAGGCCCGGAATCAAAGATGCCTGCAAGATCGCTGCCGCTGCGCCGCTGGAGTAGGAGAGCTCGTCCAGAAGAATGCACCGGGCCACGTGGCCTGCGCCCATCCCGCTGTGTTCGGTTCCGATGAGGATGCCGAACCAGCCGTGGGCGCCCATCATGGCGGGCAGCGCCAGGTCGGTGTGCGTGCCGGTGGCCTCCAACTGCTGGACACGCGGCTGAATTTCCTCCCTGGCGACCTGCCGCACCTCGGTGCGCAGGAGCAGGTGGGCATCGGTGATATGAGGGGGGATCATGATGGACATCCGTGCATCGCTTCCCTGGGGCGTGTCGGCCGAGCTGGGGACCAAGGACTTTCAGGAGGCACTCGTCGAACTGCCCTGCGGCGCGCAGATGGCATGGGCGATCCGGCGAGCGTGCCGCTTGATCAACTCCACGCCAGGCGTGCCCCACGGGGTCTGTGTTTGGCTGACGATCGCCACCGTGCCGAAGATGACGTTGGTGGCGGGATCGACGAGCTGGGCGCCCAGGTAGGCACGGGCCCCGATCTTGTAGATCGCGCCGTTGCTCGCGGCGCTGGCCCAGGCGTAGACGTCTCCCAGGGGGAGGGCTTTACTGCGCCCCACGGTGATGACGCACCAGCCGTCCTTGAGCTCCATGAACCGTTCTTCGTGCCGTCCGGAAACAGACACACCGACCGCGTCGGCGAAGCCGGGCGTGGCGTACCAGCCTGCGAAGTACTGGTGATCATCCTTGATGAAATTGATCACGCACAGCAGAGCGACGGGTGCTTCACGGGGCGCAGCCAGCGCAGGGAGGTGGTGGAGTGCGTCCTTGATCACGAGCCCGGCGAGCTGATCCAGCTCGGGGAAGGGCTGGTCCTCCCACAGGCCCAGCCGCATCAGCACGTTCTTGCGTTCGGCGGGGTCGACGATCGGCTCGTCGTCGCGTCCGGGAGATGCGTCAAGATTGGACATGCTCAGCTCCGACGGAGGTGGCGGTCAGGGACGCACGGTTGTAGGCGTGCTGGACAAGGGCGACGAGGACTGCCCGGGCCGACTGCTCTTGTCGGGCGTCGCAGGACACCACGGGCACGGTCGGATTCAGGCGGATGGCGGCTCTGACCTTGTCCTCCGGATAGGGGTAGGCGCCCTCGAAGCGGTTGATGGCTACGAGGAAGGGCAGACCGCGCCGCTCGAAGTACTCCACGGCGGCGAAGCAGTCCGCCAGGCGCCGGGTGTCCACCAGGACAACAGCTCCGACAGCTCCGTTGGTCAAGTCGTCCCACATGAACCAGAAGCGGTCCTGTCCAGGTGTCCCGAACAGCAGCAGCTGCAGGTCGGGGGCGGACTCGAAGCTCCTGTCCAGGGTCCTGCGGCCGAAGTCCATGGCCACCGTGGTCGTGGACTTGTCCGGGATGCCGTCAAGGTCGTCCGTGCCGACGCCGGCGAGGGTGAGTGCTTCCTCCGTGCGCAACGGCGTGATCTCGCTGATCGCTCCGACGAACGTCGTTTTCCCCGCTCCGAAGCCGCCGGCGATCACGATCTTGAAAGGGATCGCGTCCCGTGCGCTAGCGGGCGCGCTCAAGACTTTCAAGGACGCTCCTCAGAAAGACTGGGTCAGTGGGGTCGCTGGTGAAGCCGCTGGGTGCGGGCACCGCCAGGTAGTGCTGGTCGAGCAGATCGGACACCCAGATCTTGGTGACCTGGAGGGGCTGGGCGATGCGTCCGGCGATCTCATGGACGGATAGCAACTGCCCTTGGCACAGGTTGACGATCCTGGCTTCGTGGGGTCCGAGGCGGGACATGGGCGGGGAGCTACTGGCCCGCACCAGGGACGCCCGGTCCAGTTGGTGTGTGGGCTCGGTGCGACCGCGCGTCAGCACGTAGGGGCGCACTGGTCCGAGGCTGCCGTCATCGAGGGTCACCTCAGCCTGCCTGGCCGTCCGAGCGAGCCTGGGGGTGGCGAGCCTCAACCGACAAGGCGTGGGAGACCTGCTTGACCAAGAGCTGGATGTCGAAGCCGATCTGGCCGATGTCGACGCTGGGGTCCGTGAGCACGGTGACGTTGGCGCCCGGCCCCCCGGGGACGACGAACAGGAAGCCGCCGGCGAACTCAGCGATGTTCTGCTTGAGGGTGCCATCGCCGTCCAGGAGGGAGCCCACGCCCTTGGTCAGCGAGAACAGGCCGCTGGTGACCGCGCTGAGCCTGTCGGAGATCCCGTCCTCGACGAGGTTGTGCGCGGCCAGTTCCAGCCCGTCCTTGGAGGACACCAGCACGCTCCTTACACCGGCTGTCTTCGAGGCAAAGGTCTCCAGAAGGAAGGAGAGTTGCTCGCTAGCGTTCGCGGATGCCATCGGTGTCTCCAGGTAGTTGGGGGGCGGCGTGTTCGGGGGTGTGCGTTGTGCACCCGGTGGGTGGATCGGTATCGGCGTCCTGGCGCCCTCGGCTGAACCGGGCCAGGAGGGTCGGGTCATGCTCCAGCTTCGAGGGTGGCGTCGACGGAGCGGCCGGACGCTGCAGGCCAGATGCCAGGTAGCTCCTGTTGGAGTGCCGAACCGGCAGATCCGGCACTGCGTCCCCACTCCGATGCGCACCCGGTGGGGCGGGGGCCGATGACGGCCCGCGGCTTGAATCCGGCACCCGGTTGAGAGGCAGGCGGGCACGGGCCATCGCTGCGTGCTGGGGGTGCCGCCACCGCGAGGATTCTGCTGCCGTGGGAATGGTGTGGGCGGCCTCCATCGGTGGCGGGACAGTCATCGGTTGGCCGGCGCCTTGGTGAGGCTCGAACAGGCCATGCGGAATGAAGACCCTGGCCTGAATTCCCCCGTGCGGCGTCGGCTCAAGGGCTACCTGGAGCCCCAGCGAGTTGGCGTATTCGGCGACGACCCAGATCCCCATTTGACCGCCGTCCTTGAGCGGATTGCTCGCCTGGTGCGCGGCGGGATCCGAAAGGCGCAGGTTCAACGCGTGGCGCCGTTCATCCGGCATCAGAACCCCGTGGTCTTCGACCTCGACAACCGCCCCGCCAGGGACCAACGTGCCGCTGACCTTTACGAATGTGTGAGGCGGGGAGAAATTCGCGGCGTTGTCGATGAGCTCCGCCAGCAGGTGAGCGATACCCGCGGCAGCCTCGCCACGAATGACGCCCAGGTCCAGCGCACCATTTGTAACGCGGCGGTAGTGCTCCACCTCACCGAGGGCGTGGCCGACCACCTCGAACAGCGAGACCGGCCGTGAGGAACGCTGCGGGCGAGCACCCCCCATCAGCGCGAAGCTCTGGGCCATGCGACGCACCCGGACAACCAGGTGGTCGAGCCCCCACAGCGACTCCAGGAGGCCAGGGTCCTCGTTGGTGCGCACCAGGGCGTCAAACCCCGACGAGGCTGTGCTGAGCAGGCTGATCATCCTGCGCCCGATGGTCACCAGCGCGGCCCGTTCCTGCTGGCCAGCAGTGTCAACGGATGCCTGTACGCGCGCGATGATCATGCCTACTTGAGACCGGACGACGGTGAGGTTCTCCACGAGCCCCGAGGGGGCAGGAACGTGCCAGGTCTCCGTGGCAACGCCTTTTCGCTTCAGCGTCTCCTCGACAGCGTGGATGCCCTCCGCCAGGTCCCTCATCATCTGCTGAACGATGCGCTCGGCATCCGCGCGTTCTTCTTCCCGTTGCGCCTGCCACGCGGCGTCCGCAGCGCGCTGTCTGCCCACAGCACTCGAGATCCGCCCCACCGCACCCCAGCCGACGGCCACCGTGATGCAGCTGAGCGCGACTGCAGCCTCCAGGACCGGGCCGGCACCCACCGGCGCCGAGGGGTGGCCGACCAGGTAGGCCGCGGACAAGGCCAAGACGCCGGATGCTGCCGCAGGCACGATGACCAGCGCTCGTATCCGGGCACGGAACACGGAGCCGATGGCACGAACCTCAGCCGGTCTCCCGTGCCGTCGATGGGCAGATGGTGTGTCAGACATCGTGAACCTCGGTTGGTGGGGCGTCATCGGTGCGGCCTCGCCCCAGTTCGTTGCGGGGTAGTGGTGGTGAGGCCGTTGTGTCGGTCATCCGCGCGGGGGCCCGTTACCGGGGCCCCCCCGGGGGGGGCCCCCGGCCCCCGGCCGGGGGGGGGCAAACCCCCGGCCCCGGGGGGGGAACGCCCCGGGCCCGGCGCGGGGGACTGACGCCGC
>NZ_JAIUKE010000182.1 GCF_020176795.1 Streptomyces sp. 8L | reverse complement strand
CCCCCCGCGGTGTGTGGGCGGGGGTGTGGGGGGGTGGGCTGTTTGGGCAGCAGCCGCGGCGGGGCCCCCCCCCCGGCCCCCCCCCCCGGGGTGGCCCTCGGACCAGTGCCGGGGGGAAGACAAGCACCGGTCCGAGTCGGCTACAGGACGCTGCCCGTGAGCGGCTCAGTCAGCGCGAACACGAGATGCACCGACGTGTCCGGTGTTGCCACTGCGTGCGGTACGTAGGCAGGCAGCAACAGGACATCGCCGGGACGCATGTGGATCTCCCGCCGGTCCGCCGCGGGAGGCCAGATCGTCCACGCCTTGACGCCACGCATCTGCATGATCACGCCGTCCCAGGCGTCGACGTGCCGGCCGATGCCTCGGTCGCCCTGGTCCGACTCGTAGAGCGTGCAGACCACCTGGCGACGCGTGATCCTGGAGAGGTGCAACGCCACCAGGGAGTGCCACCCGTCGCTCCGTGCGTGAATACTCTCGTACACGCGCGTTCGCGCTCGGGCTGCATAAGCGTCGGCCGCCGCTGGGCCCGCCAGTTCACGTTGGATTGCAGTGCCATCGAACAGCGCGACTGTTTGGTCTGCGCCGTCAACGGGCAGTTCGCGGGTCTCGGCCCAGTCCGAGGCGAACACACCTTGCTCGTGCTCCACCGTGGGCTCTCCGAGACGAAGCCGGAGAACGAGCGGTGTCAGCCGCTCGGCGACGGCCCTCGATGTGGCCCGCACGCTAGCTGACGTAGTAGTGAGCGGTGTCACCGGACTCCGGTGGCCTGACGCCGCACCTGGAGTAGGCCAGGGTGGCACGGTGCGGCTGCTCATCCCGCGGGTCGACGGGGGCGTGCACGGTGTCGTCGAGCCGGAGGTCGGCCAACGGGCGCGGCTCCAGGTGCACGACGCCGTCCCGCGCGACCTGCACCAGGACCGACCCTTCGGGTACGTCGACGGGCACGGTCGTGAGCATCAGGTGCAGCCCTACGCCGGCCGGGTGTGTGTTGAGTATCTCTCGGATACGTCGGACCAAATCCACATCCTCGTCAAGCAAGGTGGGAGTGGGAGCCGTCGTTTCGACCGTAAGGGTCACGTGTTCCTCCTCAATTAGGGCCCTAGGAAGGGCGAAGGGCGCTCCCGGCCGGTGGTGTGACGGACTGCTGCCTTACACAGCGCCCACGACCGGAGCAGTCGATGGGCCGACGGACGTGTCCGCCGGTGTGTGCGACCCTTTCCCGGGGCCCGTCGGTCGCCATGGGCCCACTACGTGAAGTCAGTTGTCAGAACTTCCGGGTCCTGCACCGCACTTGGGGCACGGGCAGGTGGTACGCAGCGTCGGGCGCATGCGTCCATCGGTTCCGAGGCGCACGCGACTGGAGCCGACGCACACGTGCTCCACGACGAAGCGCTCGCCGTGTTGGCACGGCGCACACGGCAGCACCAACCCGCGCATGTCGACACCCGGGAGAGGGAGCCCCTCCGGGATTCGGGGCCCGGATTCGATGGCGTCCGCGAGTGGAAGGGCTGCCAGCAGCAGGTTCGCGTCAGTCACCATCCCGCGCTCGGCGGGCACCGCCCACCGCAACAGCCCCTCGTGGCAGCCGACAGGCGGAAGGGCCACGTAGGTCGCAACGCTCAACACCACCGCCTCGCACAGGTACCAGCCATCAGCGGAGGACGGCGGTACGAACCAGTAGCGCTGGTCTGAAGCATTGTCGTGGACGACGGCGCCGCTGGCCGCCCCCAACAGGTCGAGGACGTGTGCACCGATAGGCCCTCTGACACGTACGGCATCCCACGTTAGGCCAGCGGACGCGAGCGTGACACCGTAGTCGGTCGGCTGCGTTCTCGCGGTCGCGGTCGCGGTCACTGGGCCTGCTCCATGTGCGCACACCGGTCGATCAGCGGGCAGCGCGGCCGGCGCCACATCCTGCACGAGCCGTATACGGTGCATGTCAGCCCGCCTTGGGCAGGTGAGCCGTCGTCTCCGACGATGCTCCGATGCACGCAGCAAAGGCGTGCCGTTTCAGCAACCACGACATAACCTTGGGGTCGTTGGGGCTCCAGGCGCAGGTCACGATCCCATCGGCTTGACCAGAGTCGAGCAACTCGGCGACGCGCGGCCAAAGGGGCCACGCCATGACGGGGCGCCCAGGCAGTGCCCTATCTACGAGTTCCGCGACGATTGTCCAGTCCCGCGCTTCAGCGAATGTGCGATGTGAGGCCAGAACTCGTCCCCTCTGGGGCAGTGACTGGCAGTCGTACAGCACAACGCGGGCACGGGCGATACGCGCGGGAAGCCTCCCGCGACCAGAATCGCTTGCTGCCTCCGCCAGCGCTTCCCGGCGAACCCGTTGCAATGGAGTTCGGTTCATACAAGAACTCTCTACCCACGGGCCGTTGAGCGGAAGAAGCGCCCCGTACGACTCTGTCGATCAGTTAGATGCAAAGTCGTACGGGACGTATAGGTCAGCGATGACGGGCCATCAAGACTCGTACGCGGCGTACGAGTTACAGTGCAGTCTTGGCAGTGGCAGGCATAAAACTCCCTGATCCAGCTGGAGTTATGCCTATCAACTTCGACACACGACGCAACCGCGTTGTGTTGGCCAGCCCCACTTTCTGCACAATCACCGATGGCAGAGCTTGATGACGCGCCCAGTCGGGAGCAGTGACCAGCGCTTCCTCCAGAGTGTCCAGCGATGCGTCGTACATCTTCGCGTCGGCCTGCGCCATAGCCTTGTCCATCGCGTACCTGTTCCGGGCTGCACCGGAGAGTGGCGAGACGTCCTTGATGGAGTTAATGAGCGTCAACGCCTTACCAGTCTGGCCGAGCGCTACGTTCACCCCAACTGCCTGCGTCGTTGCTGACACCGGACCGAAGACGGTCCCGTGAGCACGATGCTCGCGCCCCATACGGGCGCCTGTTGCGTGGGACTGCGACAAGTAGTCAGCCGCCCGTTCCTTGTCACCCATACGCGAGGCGACTACAGCCGCGAAGTTGACGTGGCTGCCGTACGCGACGAGCTCATCCATGGTCGCCTTCGAGAACCGGGGCTCGATGTCCAGTGCAGACTTCTCTGCCAAGGCGAGCGCTTCGTCCAGCCGAGCATCGCGCAGATAGACCCAGGACCGGCCTGACGCCACCAAGGCGGTTCGCATGTCGTCCGCCGCTCGATCCGCAGCCTGTTGCGCATGACTGATCGCCGCATACGCCAGGTCACGGGCGCCCATAAGGTTTGCTACGTACGCAGCGAGACGGTAGGCATCAGCTACGAAACCCCACGCCTCGGACTGCTCGTGAGCAGGCCGCGCGTGCTTGTGGGCGGCGGCTTCCGCGAGTAGCAATGCCGCAACCGCGCCGGCCTCTACGTAGTGGCCCTTCCAGTAGAGGTCCCAGCATCGCTTAGTCGTCTGCCGAAGCGATGCCGCACTGGGAGCGTTGACACCTGCAGGAAGCAACCCGACAGCTGTGTCGTGAACGGCACAGGAGAGGTCCCGCATCGTGGTGCGGTCTCCGTGTTCCATTGCTCGGCGAGGCGCCTGCTGGCCGAGGATGACGGAGGTGTCCACTCGCAGAGCAGCTGCGACCGCCATGAGCGTCGGCAGGGTGAGCCGCTTGTCTTGCTCCGCCCCTTGGACTGTGGGAAGCGACAACCCCGTCATTTTTGCGAGGTCCGACTGCCGTATGGCCTTCCCCCGCAAGATCTTGATGCGCTCGCCGGTCGTGTACTCACTCCAACGTGGCATGCTGGTCTCCTTCCTAGCATCTCCACTAGGAACGGTACTCTCACCGCGCGGACCGGTACCGGCGAAGTGCCTCACGAACTAACTCTCTTCGTGGGGTCCTTTCGCAAAGGCCCCATCAGCTTGTCCTACCTTGCAAGCGTGGGCCCGAGTCGACCGTGCGGCTCGCCACTGACATGCGCACCGATAGGCCCTCCCCTCCCGACACGTACACGGCACCTCTACGGCTACGCTGACTCAGTGGTCCTCTCCAGCATGGCCGCTGACAGGCCGGCGACCTTTCTCCTGCCCTTGCGGCGGCAGCCCCGTGCTGGATAGTCGGGTAGTCGGTCGGTGTCCTCTCGTCGGCGTGCAGAGCCCCAGTGCCACCCGGAAGCAGGAGCCGTGGAGCCGCCGACGGAGCCGAAGACAGCCCACCCGACCGGTCGATCACACAAGCCCGCCCGTCGTGGCAGGCTCCTGCACGGGCAGCAGGCGGCCGCCGCGGCGATGACCAGCGACCTGCGCACCGCTCTCGCCCGCCCGTGGAGATCGATGCCGCTCGCGCGCGCCGACATGCCCTGGGCGACTGGGTCACCGATTGGCGCGACGATCAGGGGAGGAGTAGTGGGCCGAGGGCGGCACGGCGTTCTTCTCCATCACGGGCTGACACGTCGGCTTCTTCGAGCCGGTGTCGCGCCCGCGCCCTGGGCATCCAGGTTGTCCTGACGGGACAGCGCGCTTTTCCGCATCACCTCCAGGCGCTGCGACGCATCGGCGCTCAGGTCCCGAGCCGGTACGAAGCGCGCGACCGCGCTACGGCTCGCCATGCTGAAGTCCAGGGTGAGGACAGCTTTGGCGACGGCGGACATGCGGTTGGGGCTGATGCGGGATCTGCGGAAGATTTGCCAGCACTTGAGCCGTGCGATGCCACGGACGTTGCCCTGGAGTTCGGGCTTCTCACGGCCGAGGTCGGTGAAGCCTTCACCGCCTGGCGCAAGGGCCATGCGGACCTGGGTGAGGAACTGGCCGACGTCTTCCTCTACCTCACCGCCCTCGCGGGGATGAACGGGCTGGACCTCGACTCGGAGGTCGTCCGCAAGATCGAGAAGAACACGCGGCGCACGTATGAGCGCAACGAACACGGAGCGCAGATCAGGACGAGCGACGAGTGAGCGTGTGAGCATCGCGTCGGCTCGTTTCCTGATCACCCGACGTTGGCAGGTCGCGATCTGCCCGAGGCTGAGTCATGTAATGCCCCAGCCAGGGCCTAACCGGAACCACTTGATGGCTGGCCCAGCTAGTGTCCTGAGTCGGTAGTTCGCTTGCGGTTATAGGGTGGGGCGATGCCTGGTCCGAAGCCGTTGCCGCTGGAGTTGTCCG
>NZ_JAIUKE010000181.1 GCF_020176795.1 Streptomyces sp. 8L | reverse complement strand
TCGAGACCCTGTACCTCGCGCACGAGAGTGGCGTCACCCACTGCTCCGACACCGCAGTCCTGCACCAGCGGCTCATCGAACAGCTGACCCAACGCTGGCAGGAGCCCGACGAGGGAATCTGGGAGATCCGCGGAGCACGCCGGCACTTCGTGCACTCCAAGGTGATGGCCTGGGTGGCCGTCGACCGCACCATCCGCCTGGCCCAGGCCGGCGCCCTCGCCCTCGACTTCGACGTTGCCTCCCTGATCGAGCTGCGGGCGACGATCCACCGCGAGGTCTGCGTCGAGGGCTTCGACCCGGTGCGCAATACCTTCACCCAGTCCTACGGCTCGACGGCCCTCGATGCCGCCACACTGCTCATCCCTCGCGTCGGCTTCCTGCCACCCGACGACCCGCGCGTCATCGGCACCGTGGACGCGGTACGCCGTGAACTGTCCACGCGGGACGGGCTCGTGCGCCGGTACCCGACGCGCGGCGACCGTACCGGGATGGACGGCCTGACCGGGGATGAGGGCACGTTCATCCTCTGCAGCTTCTGGCTCGTCGACGCTCTGGCCCTGGCCGGCCGCCTTGATGAGGCCCACACCCTGTTCGAACGCCTTCTCGCGCTGCGCAACGATCTCGGGCTCTTGGCCGAGGAGTACGACCCCGCCCAGCAGCGCGCGCTCGGCAACTTCCCACAGGCCTTCAGCCACACGGGGCTCGCCCAGAGCGCCCAACTCCTTCATCAACTTGAAACACAATCCTCCCTCCACCAAGCCATCCACGCGGTGCCGGCGATGCCCCATTCGAGGTCACACAGCAGCACGCGCCAGATCTGCACCCATCTGACGCCGCAGCACGTCTAGTACTGCAGCAGTACTAGGGCCTGTATTGAGTTGTGATCACTGAGTGGTTCGCGTGAGGTCCTTGATCCAGATCATGGAGGCGCGGAGATGGAGTCCGGCGAGGTAGCTCTCGGGGGTCTTGTCGTAGCGGGTGGCGATCCCGCGCCATGCCTTCAGCCTGTTGATCAGGCGCTCGACGGTGTTGCGGTCCTTGTAGAGCTCGGCGTCGTGGGTGAGGGGGCGGCCACCCCGGCGGCCATTCCTCTTCCGGTTGGCGGTCTGGTCCTTCTTCTCCGGGATGGCTGCCTTGATGTTGCGTTTGCGCAGGTAGGCGCGGTTGCCTCGGGAGGAGTACGCCTTGTCTCCGGCGACCGCGTCGGGCCGGGTTCGGGGACGGCCGACCGGGAGGCGAATCCGCACCTTGTCGAGCACGGGGATGAACTGCGGGCTGTCGGCGGCCTGTCCGGCGGTGAGCGTGAGAACGAGCGGTCTGCACTTGCGGTCGGCAGCGACGTGGACCTTGCTGGTCTGCCCGCCCCGCGAGCGGCCGAGCAGGGCGGCCTTCAGGCGGAGCCTGCGGCGTCGCCGGACGCGTCGCCGTTCGACCCGCCGGGCCTCGACGTCGGTGTCCTGCCCGACTTGTTCCTCGCTGTCGCCCCCTTTGAGCGGGTCCTCTCCTCCTCGGCCGCCTTCTCCAGGGCGTCCAGCGTCTCCGGATCAAGGTGCATCCCGGCGGCGTCGTGGTGGGCACGTGTGGTGGTGGAGTCCACGCTGACCAGCGAAAGGTCCACCTCGCCCCGCTCCGCGGCCTTCGCGATCAGACCTTCCAGCAGGTTCTCGAAGACCCCGGCATCCCGCCACTGGCGGAACCGGTTGTGCACGGTGGGCCAAGCGCCGAACTCGGCCGGCATCTCCCGCCACTGCGCGCCCGAGCTGAACTTCCAGATCACACCCTCGAACTGCTCGCGCAGTTTCGTGGGGTACGGCCCGTACTCGCCGATCGGCAAGTACGGCTTCACGTACCCCCACTCCTCGTCCGTCAGTTGTCTCCGCGTCATGCACACCGGACTACAGGACCGCCACCGAAGCGACGGCGAATCCCGCAGATTGATCACGACTCGATACAGGCCCTAGCCGCCCCGCCTCCCCTCCGCGGAGGGAATGCTGTGGGTGGCACCCGCCCGGCACGAACGGCCTTCATTCTCCGCATCCCGCAGCCTGCGCCAGACGGCGGCGGCGCCGCACCAGCCACCACCACGCGAAAGCCCGGCATGACCGATTTCACCTCATCCACACCGCGTATCCCGGCCCAGAAGCACGCCGGCCAGCATTCCGTCGACGGCGCGAAGACAATCGCACCGCAGCGCCCAGACCTAGCTCGCGAACTGCTCGCACGCGCCGCACAGTCGGCAACACGCCGGGCCAAGCGCCTACGCAACCATCTCGATGACGTTCACCTCGGTCAAGACCGTCATGCTGACCACGTCGACGCCAAAGTGCTGCTCCGCGTCCTGTCCGAACACGACTGGCCCGGACACCGACTCGTCGGCCCCGACGCTGCACGCGCCGCATGGAGCCTCGCACTTCATGCTGATGACGACCCTGGGCTCCAGCGTATGGCCGCCACCTTGCTGGAGCGTGCAGTACAGGCCGACGATGCGCTGATCCAGCATTGGGCGCACCTGCACGACCGTGCCCTGCTCAACCATGGGCACCTCCAGGAGTACGGGACCCAATTCCTCCTGCGAGCTGACAGCGTCGAGCGGTGCCCGCTGCTCGCGCCGGGATCGGTGGACGAGCGCAGGTCCAGTGTCGGGCTGCCACCTGCGGCCGTCGCCCTGGAATCGGTACAAAACCGATACGCCCTGGACCGCCGCGCTCAAAACGACCTGCCCAGCCTGCCCTGGAAGGCAGCATGAGCGGATCCACTGCTACTCCACTATCCGAACGGTTGTGCACAGACGAAGGGACCGTCCATGCACGAAGTTCCCCACCACCGTCAGTGCCGTCGGTGCAGCCCTCTTCCTCAGCACGGCAGCGAAGGGAGGGCCGCCCGGGCGCGCAGGCCCGCCGACCCAGCGGTCGCACCTACCGCGAGCCCCTTCGCATGCCGCAGGCCCCTTCGCGAGCCCTGCTCACGTAGAGGGAGAGGCGGTGGGATGAGGGTTCGTCAGCGATGCGTAGCAGGGAGTGGCACGAATGAGAACCGATAACGAGGCTGGGCTGCTGGAGGCGCTCCTCGCCTCTGCGGACTCGTCCTCGCAGCCTGGATCGGCCTGCCGTCGCCTCTTGGAAGGTGATGTGCGGCGTTGGGAGCACGAGGAGGCCCGGCGTCTACGGAGCGCGGAGACGGCGCGACGGCCGGTGTCGTTGCTGAGCCACCGGCATCCGCAGGTCTCTCTGGAGGACGCCTACCGGGTCCAGTGGTACGGGGCGGCGCTTCGCGTTGCAGACGGTGCGCGCGTGGTCGGCCACAAGGTGGGGCTTACCTCGGCGGCCATGCAGGAGCAGTTCGGTATCGACCAGCCCGACTCCGGGCTCCTTTTGGACTACATGGCCGTGGCAGAGGGCCGCGAGTTGTGTCTCGGCGAAATGGTGGCGCCCCGTGTCGAGGGTGAGCTCGCCTTCCGGCTGGTGAGGGACCTGTCCGGCGACGACGTGGGCGAGAAGGAGATCCGAGATGCGGTTGCGGACACGTTCCTCGCCCTGGAGGTGATCGACAGCCGGTACGGATTCGAGGGGTTGACGCTCGCTGACAGCGTGGCCGATAACGCCGCTTGCGGGCGATTCGTCCTCGGAGCGGCCGTGCCTGGGCTGATGCCGGAGTTGGGTGGTGAGCGTCTGACCCTCACGGTGGACGATGCCGTCGTGGCCTTCGGGTGCGGCCGTGCGATCCTGGGCGACCCGATTCGCTCTGTGGCCTGGCTGGTACATCGGCTGGCCACGGTCGGGGCGGGGCTGCGGGCCGGTGACGTCGTGCTGGCCGGGGCGGTGCATGCCAGCCTCCCGCTGGGCGCCGGGCACAGCGTGGCGGTCGGCTCTCCCCGCCTTCCGCAGGCGGTGCTCCATGTCGCATAGTGCCATCGCCCCGCGCGCCTCCCACGACGCCCCCACTGCCCGTGCGACCGCCGCGCCACGCCTGAACGCGGCCGTGGTCGGCGCCGGCATGTTGGGCCTCGACCTGGCTGAGCGACTGAACGCCTCGCCCCTGCTGAGCTGCAAACTCGTGGCCAGCCGGCAGAGCAGCGCCAGTGCGCTGCGCCGCGCCGCCCAACTGGGCTGTGCAGTCTCCACCGAGGGCATCACGGCGGTGGTCCGTGCGGGCGTCGACATGGTCTTCGATGCGAGTTCGGCAGAGGCGCACCCCGCTCACTGGGCCGCGCTCGCCTCGGCCGACGTACTGCTGGTGGATCTCACGCCGAGCAGCGGCGGCAGCATGCTCACCCCGACGGTCAACGCCGTCCGGGCGGAGTCCGACCGTCATCTGAGCCTGGTGAGCTGCGGCGGGCAGGCCGTACTCCCGGTGCTCGACGCCGTGGCCCGGCACTGCACGCGGGTCGAGGACGTCGAGGTGGTCACCACCGTGGCCTCGGCCAGCGTGGGACCTGCCACGAGGGACAACCTCGACGAGTACATCGCCACCACCGGATACGCGGTGGAGCGGCTGACCGGCGCGACGCGGGCGAAGGTGATGTCCACCATCAGCCCGGCCCTGCCCGCGCCCGCCTTCCGCGCGCAGATCACCGCGCGCGCGTACGGCGTACAGACCCGCGCGCTGGGCGACGCGGTCGAGGCCGCGGCCGCCGCCGTGCGCCACTACGCCCCCGGCTACCAGGTGAGTGCACTGTCCGTCACCGATGACCTGGTGCGGGCGACCGTCACGGTCACCGCCCGGGCAGGGCAGCTGCCGTCCTACGCCGGAAACGTGGAGATCATCAACGCCGCCGCCGTGACGCTCGCCGAGCGCTACGCGCGCTCCCGGGAGGTGGGACACTGTGGATAGCAGCCGCAACTCGCAGTTGACCGTCCACGATGCGACGCTCCGCGACGGACAGCACGCGGTGCAACATCAGCTCGATGTAATGCAGTTGCGGGCGTATGCCGGGGCAGCGAGCGCAGCTGGTGTGCCGGTGGTCGAGGTGGGGCACGGCAACGGGCTCGGCGCGTCCTCGCGCCAGATCGGGTACGCGCGTCTGGACGACGCCACGATGTTGGAGACCGTCCGGGAGGCGCTGACGGGCACCAGCCGGATGGGCGTGTTCATGGTCCCCGGCTGGGGAACCGGAGCGGACATCCGCCGGGCCGCCGCCTGTGGCGGGGACGTGGTGCGGATCGCCGCGCACTGCACCGAGGCCAACGTGATGCGCCGCCACCTGGGCATTGTGCGGGAGTTGGGCCTGGAGGCGCAGGCCGTCCTTCTGATGAGCCACATGACCAGTGCGTCGCGGCTCGCCGAGGAGTGCCGGCGGGCCGTGGAGTACGGGGCGCAGGCGGTAGGGATCATGGATTCGGCCGGGCACTACCTGCCCGCCGATGTGACCGAGCGCATCGGGGCCATCGTCGCAGCGGTGGACGTGCCGGTGATCTTCCATGGGCACAACAACCTGTCCATGGCCGTGGCGAACTCGATCGCCGCCGTCGAGTCTGGTGCCCGCGTCATCGACGCGTGCGCGCGCGGCTTCGGAGCGGGCGCGGGCAACACGTCCCTTGAGGTCCTCGTCGCCGTGCTGCACCGGTCGGGGCACGAGACCGGCATCGACCTGCCGGCGCTGTTGCGCGCGGCGGACGTCGCCCATGACCGGCTGATGGCTGGGCCGCCGGTCATCGACTCGGTGAGCTTGGCCTCGGGGCTGGCCGGGGTGTTCTCCGGCTTCAAGCCGCGCGTCCTTGCGGGCGCCGAGGCCGCGGGCGTTGACCCCCTGGAGGTCTTCGCCGAACTGGGACGGCGCCAAGTCGTGGCTGGCCAGGAGGACCTGATCGACGAGGTTGTCCGCGGACTCAAGGTGGCGTCGTGACCGCGCCCGCGGCCGGCGGCGGCCGGCGTCCCGTCGCTGCTGTGCTGTGCGGTCTGGGCACCGCGCAGACCGAGCTCCTGGTCCCCAATGCGGAGATTTCGGCGCGCCTGGGCGTGGGCGACGACTGGATCCTCACCCGGACCGGGATCGCCGAGCGGCGGCGAGCGGGTGCGGACACCTCGACGGCTGATCTCGCCGTCCGGGCGGCCGCGGCCGCGCTGAAGTCCTCGGCAACCGACACGGTCGACGTCGTGATCCTGGCCACCGCGACCCCCGACCACCGGATGCCGGCCACCGCGCCGGAAGTCGCCGCCCGTCTGGGCCTGCACGGGATCCCTGCCTTCGACATTGCCGCCGCGTGCACCGGCCTGCCCTACGCCCTCCAAGTCGCAAAGGGACTCCTCGCCGACGGCGCGGCGCGCCGGGCACTGGTCATAACAGTCGACCGGTTGTCGCACCTGACCGACCCGGACGATCGCACGACGGCCGCGCTGTTCGGGGACGGAGCCGCCGCGATCGTGGTGCGCGGCGGTCGGACGGGCGAGCCGGGCGCAGTGGGACCGGTGATTCTGGGCGCCGACGGCCGGCACGCGGGCGCCTTGGTCGTCCCGCACGGCCAGTTCATGCGCATGCGCGGCCGAGAAGTGTTCCAGCACGCGGTCAACCGCATGTCCCAAGCCGCCGAACACGCCGCCGCGGCGGCCGGATGGAGCCTGGGCGACGTCGACCGGTTCGTACCCCACCAGGCCAACTCTCGTATCACCCAGGCCGTCGCCCGCCGGCTCCACCTCGACGGTGGGCGCGTGCTGGAGAACATCGCCCACCTGGGCAACACCAGCGCCGCGTCGATCCTCTTCGCCCTCGCCCATGCAGCGTCCGACGGCGCACTGCGCCTCGGGCACCGGGTTCTGCTGGCCGCCTTCGGCGCAGGCCTGACCTGGGGCGCCACCACCCTCATCTGGCCGGACGTGCCCTGCGTGGACGGTCGGCCGGAGCCCTCACACCGACTGGAGGCAGCCCGGTGAATCAGATACTCAAAGACATCCTGATCGACCGTTTGCAGGTGGCCGAGCAGGCTTTGCACTCGGAGACGAGCCTGGAGGACGCCGGTCTTGACTCCCTGGCGATCGCCGAACTGGATCTGCTGCTGGCCGAACACAGCGTCACGACCATCGGCGAGGACCGGCTCGCATCGGTCACGACCATCGGCGCCCTCGACCAGCTGGTCGACGAGCACCTCGCCGGGAGGTGACGGCCATGACCACGGCCCGTCTCGCCCCCGGCGGAACCTGGCTGATCACCCCGCCCTCCGACGGTCGGCTGGAAACGGCTCTGCGCGCGGGGCCCGACGTTGCCCTGCTGGACCTGGAGGACTCCGTCCCGCCCGGCGGCAAGGACACCGCCCGTAACCAGGCCCTGGACCAGCTCGGCGCCGCACCGGCGCACGGCGCGACGGTGCTCGGGCTGCGCGTGAACCCGCCGGGCACCATGCACGGCCTGAAGGACCTGGTCGCGGTCGTCGACGCGGGGCTGCGCGGCGCTGTCGTGCTCGTGCCGAAGGTGGAATCCGCCCGCGAGCTGGAACTGGTGGCACAAGTACTGCAGGAGACGGCGACGGGTATGCGCATCTGCGCCCTGATCGAGACGCCCCGCGCGCTGCTTCGCCTCGCCGACATCTTCGCCTCGCCGGTGCTGGGCGGTGTCGTCTTCGGGGCGGCCGACTACGCCGCCGCCACCGGGTGCCGCCGCACCAGCAGTTCCCTTTCGTGGGCACGTTCGTCCATCGCCGCGGCTGCCGCCGCCCACGGCATCCCGTCGATCGACTCGCCGTACTTCGACCTCACGAACCCGGAGGGCCTGCTGCGCGACGCGCAGGAGGCCCGCGATCTGGGGTTCACCGGCAAAGGCGCCGTGCACCCCGACCAACTCCCCGCCATCCGCTCAGCGCTCTGCCCCACCGACGAAGAGGTGGCGCAGGCCCAGGCGGTCGTGAGAGCCGCTGACCGGGCTGACGGCCAGACGGTCCGGGCCGGCGGCCAGATGGTGGGACCCCCGCTCGTCGCGGCAGCCCGCGCCGTCCTCGACCAGGCCGGAATCCGTACCGAACCCAGCGTCCACGGAGGCAACCAGTGACAGAGACGACCATGGTGCAGGGGTACCGGGCTGTCGGCGAGGGCCGGCTGCGTGAGGTCGTCGGCCGCGGCTTGGAGGAGTTCGGCGCCCTCGTCGGCCAGACCATCGAGCACCGGCCGGGCCGGACCGTCACCGACACCGACCACGCCATGACCCTGGCGCTGACTGGCAACGTGGCCCCGGTCCACTCCGACGCACAATTCTGCGAACGGGCAGGCAGGGAACGGCCCTTGGTATGCGGAGTCGTCACGCTGGGCCTGGTCATCGGCGCGAGCGTCCGCTCCACCAGCGGCCTGACCACCGCCAACCTCGCCATGGACCAGGTGCGTTTTGAACAGCCCGTGCACGTCGGAGACACGCTGCGCGCCGAGACCGAGATCCTTTCCGCCCGCCCTTCGGCAAGCCGTCCCGATCAGGGCGTCGTCACAGTGCGCACCACCGCCTTCAACCAGTTCGACCAGCGCGTCATCACACTCAGCCGTGTCTTCCTCGTGCCTGCCGACGCGACGGCGGTCCGTACCGTCACCGCCTACTGAAGAAGGGAGTACCGATGCCGGGCAGCACACCGATGGCCGTCGTCGAAGCCGACGACGCGCTGTGGCAGGAGTACCGGGACCTGACCGTGCGCAGCTACGGGCACCGGGTGGAGGATGTCACCCGCCTGCGTGAGCACGGCGATGCCCGGGTGGCCGTGCGCGACGGACGCGTCATCGGCGGCGGCCTGGTCCTAGCGGTCCCCCAGTTCTTCGGTGGCCGCCCTGTCCTGGGCGCCTGCCTGGCGGGCGGCTGCATCGCCCCCGAAGCACGGGGCAGCCGGCTGTGGTCGACGCTGCTCGAAGAGCGGCTGCGGCCTCTGAAGGAGCAGGGCGCCGTCCTGGCGACCGCGTGGACCGCCTCCACCGGGTACGGGCACCGCATGGGCTGGGCCGCACCGAGCCTGGTCTACTCCTGGACAGTACCCACAGAGGAGTTGCGCGGCATCACCGACGGCTGCGGCTTCGACATCGTCCACGGCGCCGACGACCAGGACCGCGAGCAGCAGCAGAAGCTCGCCGGTGACTGGAACGGGCCGTGGCAGCGGCCCTCCTGGTGGCCGTCCTGGCAACAGGCCGAACACCCCGGCATGACGCACTACCGCTTCGCTCTGCCCGGCCGGGCCCCGGACGGGCTGCTCGCGATCGCCTTCGACCGGGACCGCGCCGACGACCGCCGCCTGGTCGTCCACGACTTCTGGGCGGCGACCGCCGCAGCAGCCACGGCCATGCTCGGCTTCCTCGGACGCCATCACAGCCGCATCCCGACCGTCATGTTCCAGCGCACCGCCCTACCACCCGTCCCGCTGCTGCAGAACCATCTGCGCCGCGCCGGGGCGGCTCGCGTCACCTCCTGGCACCCCTGGATGCTGCGCATCCTCGACGCCGCCGAGGCAGTCCGCCGCCGGGGCTGGCCCGACGACCTCGATCTCACTCTCCCGCTCACCCTGCGCACCGATGACGACAACCCTTCTGCACCCCTGCTCCTGCGCATCGCGTCCGGCGCCGGAGACCTGACGCCCCACTCCGGCAAGCAGCACGAACTCGCTCTCAGCACCCGCCAGTTCGCCCACTGGTATGCGGGCGGCTACCGCACGCCGGCCGCGGCCCTCCTCGACGGCGTCCACGGCGAGCCGCGATCGGTAGCCCAGCTCGTCCGCGCCACTGCCGACCGCGAGCCGTGGATGCCCGAGTACTTCTGACCCACCGCACCACCCAGACCGCCCCGCCGCACCGAGGGGCCGGAGCCGGCCCCGCCGATCCGGCCCCGGATTCCGCGGCACCCTCACGTTCCATGATCCGGGAGGCTCGATGACCGGCCGTCGGCCCAGAACGCCGAACACGGCGCTCGCTGCGCTCCTCAACGGGCACGGCATGAGTCACAAGGGGCTCGCCTTCCGCGTCAACCAGCTGTCCGAGCGAGACGGGAACGCCACGGCGTACAAGCACAGCAGTGTCGCCCGCTGGCTCGCCGGAGCAACGCCCAAGGACCCCGTGCCCCAGTACATCGCCACCGCGTTGAGCGAACGGATCGGCAGGACAGTCACGGTGGAGGAGATCGGCATGGGCGTAGCCCCCGAGGAGGCACCGCGCGGCTGGGACTTCCCTCGCGACCGCGAGGAAGCCATCAAGGGCGCCCGCGCCCACTGGAGCGCCGGCGACGGGCGGAGCGGCGCGTTCGCCGCGTCCGGCTACGTGCTGCCCGTCACCCGGTGGCTCGCCGTCCCCGCCGACTCCACGGACGCGGCGCCCTCGCCGGACAGTCCGGGCTCGGCCTCCACCGGTCAGGAGAGCAGCAGCACCGGACGACTGCTCGGCACGGAGGACCTGAAGGAGCTGACGGACGCGGCCGAGCAGGCCCGGGTGTGGGACGCCCAGTTCGGCGGCGCCAACTGGCGGCTGGGCTGGATTAGGCGCTGCCTGAACGAACGGGCCCTGCCCCTGCTCGATGCCCGGCACGACGAGGCCACCGCGCGTGAGCTGTTCTCCATCACTGCGGAGCTGTCCCGCGTCGCGGCCTGGGCGGCGTTCGACGCCGGGCACAGCGTGGCCGCCCAGCAGCACTTCGTGCAGGCACTTCGTCTGGCACGCGCCGGCGGCGACATCGAAATGGGCACCTACGTTCTGACCACCATGGCCCTGCACACCGTCCTGGAAGGCGCACCGGACCAGGCCCTCGACATGGCCCAAGGGGCCTTCCACCGCGGCCGCCGCCACGCTTCCCGCCGGGTCCTGGCCTTCGCCAAGCTGGTCGAGGCGCGTGCGCTGGCCCGTATGGGAGACGCGACAGGGGCGAGCACCGCGCTGAGCCGGGCGGAATCCTGGCTCGACAAGATCACCCCCGGCGCCCATGACTCCCCGCGGCTCTCCTACGTCACCCACAGCCGTCTCGCGGCGGACGCCACCGAGATCTTCCGCGACTTGCGCAAGCCCAGGGCCGCCCTCGGCTGGAGCCGGCAGGCGGGAGAACTGTCCGACGTCCACCAGACCCGCGCCGTGGGCCTTCGCATGGCCGTCGCCGCCACAGCCGCCTGCCAGGCACGAGACCTCGACCAGGCACTCGACCACGCCGACCAGGCCCTGGTCCTCTTACAGCGGGTGGAGTCGACCCGTGCCCGGACCCACCTCGAAGACGTGGCCACCGCTCTGATGCCGTGGGCCGCCGACCCCCGGGCGAACGCCTTCCTGCAACGCCTGGACCAGGGCGAGCTGACCACTGCGGCGGCCGTGAGATGAACACACCGATACCTACTGGGCGGCCCAGACAGCGCGCGGACACGGCCCGAGGCCCGCCGCGAGTGCCGGACGCCCACGCGCCAGCCAGCCGCTGAATAAATCTGACACCTGCCCGAGGGACCGCCCGCCTTGCGCGCACCACGCCCTCCTCATACCTCGTGAAAGAGCCAGCCCCATGACGCACACCGCCTCTTTGCCCCCGGACCTGCACCAGTGGATCGCCCGTCACGTCACCGGCATGGACACCGCCGCCGTGACGGACGCCTCCTGGCCGCGCGGCGACTCCCGCGTCTGGCGCGTTCAGGCGGACCACGGCGAGGTCTTCGTCAAGCTGTACCCCTCCACCGAGCAGTACGAGCGCGAGGTGAAGGGCTGCGAACACGTGGCGCGGGCGCTCGCTACGGACGAGGCGCCGCGCCTGCTGGCCAGGGACCCGGAACGGCCGGCGGTCGTCCTGTCCGCTCTCCCGGGCCGCGTCGTACGAGGACTGCCCCTGGAGCAGGCCGAGGAACAGCAGGTGCACCGGCTCGCCGGGGACCTGCTGCGCCGCTGGCACGACGCCCCAGAGCCGATCAGCGACCTCGAACACCGGCGCATCATGGCGTCGGTGACCGCGCAGGCCGACGAGGCCGGCATGATCCTGGAACGCCTCGGCGACCAGCTCTCCCCCGCCGAGCAGGACCTCGTCCGCGACGCGGCCCACGACCTGCCCGATCTCGCACGCGTCCTCCCGCTGGTCTACCGGCACGGCGACTACTCCCCCCGCAACTGGCTCTGGGACGCGGCAACGCGGCATCACAGCCTCATCGACTTCGAGGAGTCCGCGCCGGGTCTCGCGATCGAAGACCTCGTCTGGCTGTGCGGCGCCGCATGGCCCACCCGCCCCGACCTGCGTGACGCCTTCCTCACCGGATACGGACGGCTGCTCACGTCGACCGAGCAGCGTGCGCTCGTCCTGCTCACCGCCCGACTGGGCGTCTCCTACCTCAGCACCGGCCTGACCAAGACCGACACCGTCCTCATCGACCGCGGCCGCACCGTCCTTGAGTACATGATCCGCGCCCCCCGCTGACCCGCCCGCCCCGGGCGCCGCAGCCCGGGCCCGTCGCCTTGCCGCCCACCACCATGTCCGGAGACGCACGTGATACCTGCGCACGAGACCGGCCCCCATCAGCCCTTACCTGCCCGTGCCCAACCCGCTCAGCAAGACAGCGTCCTCTCGGACGCTCCCGGCCCGGCGCCGGCCGTGGGGCTGGACGTCGCAATCGACGACGTCCGCGCGCTCATGACGACCGCCTGCACCCGGGCCGGCGTCCCCGGTCGAGGAATCGACCGCGTCATCGAGCACTACCTCGACGGCGAACTGCGAGGGAAGCCGTCGCACGGCCTGGCCAAGTTCGCCTTCGAGTCGCAATTCTTCTCCCACCGCATCGGCTCGCCCCGCGTCAAGCACGAGCGCGGCGCCATGGCGGTCGTGGACGGCCGCCGCGAAGTCGGGCCGCTGAGCGCCGACTTCGCGGTCCGTCTCGCCACCCGCAAGGCGCGCCAGCTCGGCGTGGGCGTCGTCGGCATGGTCAACTGCCAGCGCTACGGCATCCTCGCGTCGTTCAGTGAGCAGATCGCCGAGCGGGGCCTGGTCGGCCTGGTGGCGAACACCTCCCGCCCAGAGGCCACAGTGCACGGCGCCCGAACCCCCTTCCTCGGCGTCAACCCGGTCAGCTTCGCCTTCCCGACCAGCCACGGCACGGTCAGCGCGGACATGTCGACCACGCTGGCCCCCATGGGCGTGCTCTGGGAGGCACGGCGCACGGCCTCCCCGCTGCCCACGGACTGCTTCGTCGACGAGGACGGCGCGTTCACCAACGACCCCGACGCCGCCCGCGCCGCGATGGTCTTCGGCGAGCACCGCGGCTTCGCCCTCTCCCTGCTGATCCAGGTCCTCACCGGCTCGCTCTTCGGCTTCCCCATGGGCGAGGACGTGGACTCCACCTGGTCCACCGGCTACACGTTCATCGCCCTCGACCCGACCTTCGCCGGCCACGGCGACGCCCACCGGGCGGCCAACGACGGCCTCGTCGGATCGATCCGGCAGGCCGCGACACGCGAGGGCAGGTCCGTACGACTGCCCGGACAGGAGGGCAAGGACCGCGCGGCCCGCGCCCGAAAGGCCGGGCGCCTCCCGCTCGACGAAGCGCTCTACCAGCGGCTCCAGGCCCGCGCGGCCGGCGACTTCACCTCCGACTGACCCCAGGAGACATCCTTGAACCGACTGCACTTCCACTGGTTCCTGCCGACCGGCAGTGACGGTCGCACCCTAACCACCGGGATGCGCGGTGTGCACGGGCCTGGCCACGACACCACCGCGACACTCTGCCCCGGCGCCGACCGTCACCGCGCCCCCGAGTTGCGCTACCTCACTCAGATCGCACAGGCAGCCGAGCACATGGGCTTCGACGCGATCCTCACCCCCGCCGGCACGTTCAACGAGGAACCCTGGATCGCCTGCGCCGCCCTCGCCCAGAACACCGAGCGCTTGAAATTCCTGGTCGCGCAGCGCCCGGACTCGATATCCCCGACGCTCGCCGCGCAGATGGCCGCGACATTCCAGCGGCAGACCCGGGGTCGACTGCTGCTGAACGTCGTCACCGGCGGTGATGCGGCCGAGCAAGCCCGCTTCGGCGACCACCTCGACAAACCTGCCCGCTACACGCGCACCGACGAATGGCTCGCCGTCCTGCGCGGCGCGCTGTCCGGCAAGCCATTCGACTTCACCGGCGCCCACTACGACGTACGCGGGGCCACCGTCTTCTCGCCTCCTAACCCGCTGCCCGGCGTGTACTTCGGCGGGTCCTCCGCCGAGGCCGCCCCGGTCGCCGCCCGGCACGCGGACGTCTACCTCACCTGGGGCGAACCGCCCGCCGACGTCGCCGCGAAGCTGAACCGCATCAGGGGCCTGGCAGCCGAGGCCGGGCGCAGCGCACCGCGGTTCGGGATCCGCTTCCATGTCGTCGCCCGCGACACGAGCGAGCAGGCGTGGGCCGCCGCTGAGCGCCTGCTGACCGGGATCGACCAGGGACACGTCGCCCGGGTACAGGCCACCTTGGCCGGCAGCCAGTCCACCGGGCAGGCCCGGCAAAGCAGCCTGAACGCCGCCTTCCGGGACAGCGGCCGGACCTCCGATCTGGAGGTGTGGCCGAACGTGTGGGCGGGGGTGGGGCTGCTGCGAGGCGGCGCAGGTACCGCGCTCGTCGGCTCGCACCGCGAGGTCGCCGACCGGATTGCCGAGTACGCAGCCCTCGGCATCGAGGAGTTCGTCCTGTCCGGGTTCCCCCATCTGGAGGAGACCTACGAAGTCGGCGAGGGTGTCTTGCCGTTGCTCGTCTCCGGCAGCGGCGTCGTGGCGGCAGCGGGGTGAGCGCTGCTGTGAACGTGCTGGTCGTCGGTGTCGGCCAGCACACCCGCCTCAACCACCTGCCCGCGCTGGCAGCCGCGCAGGACGCGGGCCTCGCGGGCGCCGTCACCGGAATCGACCTGCCTGACACGGCCGATACCGCGGTCGAGTACGGCACTTCCGACCGGCCGCGGCGGATGCCCGTCATCTCCGTCCAGCCGTTCCCCGTCTCCCGGCGGGCCCTGCCCGGCGGAGTGCGCCGTGTGCTGGAGGATGTGGTGGAGCGGGAACGGATCGGCGCGGTTGTCGTGGCAACGGAGCCATCTGTCCATCTGCCCTACGCCCTGTGGGCGATGGAACGCGGCCTGCCGGTGCTGCTGGACAAGCCGCTGACCGTCCATCCGTGCGCGTCCACCGACCCCGCGGCCGCGCAGTCGATCGCCGACGACTTCCACACCCTGCTGGCTGCCTACCAGGAGGCGCGGCGGCGCGATCCGCGGATGGTGGTCAGCGTGCTCAGCCAACGCCGCTGGCACCCCGCGTTCCGCCGGGTGCGGGAGCTGATCGCCGAGGTCGCCGAGGTCACGAACTGCCCGGTCACCTCCGTCCAGTCCAGCCACGGCGACGGCCAGTGGCGGCTGCCGGACGAACTCGTTGACCTCGGCTACCACAGCTTCGACCGTGGATACGGCAAGGCCTCGCACTCCGGCTACCACCACTTCGACACCGTGCCGTGGTGGCTGGCCGCAGGCGAGCGCCCGGGCAAGGCGATCGACGAGATCGAAGTCCACGCCGCGTGCACGAGACCCGCAGACTTCCTCGCCCAGCTCACCGTCGCCGACCACGCCCGGCTCCTGCCCGGCTTCGCCGACCGCAACCCCTACACCGAGCAGGCCCTGGACCGTCTCGTCGCCGGCTTCGGCGAAGTCGACGTGTTCCTCAACGTCGCCTACCGCAGTCGCGGCCGGGTGGTGGCGCTCGGCAGCCACAACCTCGCCCACACCACCTTTTCCCAACGCGGCAGCCTCCACTCCGCACCCGGCAGCCTCTACAAGGGCAACGGCCGGATCGGGCAGGAAAACCACATCATTCAGCAAGGGCCCTTTCAGGCCCTGCACCTGCGCGCCCTGCAGACCCTTCACGGCGACGAGGACGGAATCGACCCGCGGGCAGCGGGCGGCGCCGACCACATCGAGCTCCACGTCTTCCGCAACGACCGGCTGCGCCCCGAGTGGCAGCGCCACCGTGCGCTCGCCTTCGCCGATCTCGTCCAGGGCAGGGGCGACAGCGCGGTGCTGCCGACCCAGCGCTCGGCCCGCACGTGCGCCGTCACCGAGTTCCTCTCCCACCTCGCCGGTCACATACCCCGCACTGAGATGGTCTCAGACCTTGCCGACCACCGGCGCCCGGCCCGGCTGATGGCCGCCACCTACCTGTCGCTGGCCCGTCGCTGGGCGGACGGCGGCCGGCCCACCGCCCCCGTCGTCCTCGACTTCCACCCGGCCACCGCCCCAGCTCCGCGCGCCGGACACGCCTTCGCCGCCCTAGGAGCCATGCGATGACCGGCCCACGCAGCACCAACGACACTGCACCCGGCCTGGCCGCGGTCCTCGGCCCGCACGTGCACCAAGTCCTCTCCATGTGCCGCCACTACACCGGACACCCCACCCGGATCGAGGCGTGCACAGGAGGCATCGTCTCCCACGTCTTCCGTGTCCGCGGCGAGATAGGCAACGTCATCGTGAAGGTCCGCGGCCACCGCTTTGCCAAGATCGCGCACATCACCACGGACCCGGCGCTCATCGCGCACGAGCACCGGGCCCTGACGCTCCACCACGGCCTGCTGCCCGACCTGTTCCCCAAGGTTCTGGCCTTCCTGCCCGAAGCACACGCCATGGTGATGACCGACGTCTTCCCCGACGGCCGCACCTGGCGCGAGCACCTCGACCAGCGCGCCGCCACTGCCGAGGAGTGCACGCGCTTGGGCAGCGCCCTGACCCGGATCCACCATGCCACCACCGACCAGGCACCGTTGCGCAAAGGCGACGGAGACGACCTCTTCCGCGCCGAGCACGCCTACGGCTACTGCTTGCGCGCCTGCGGTCATCGCGCCCTCGACGAGGCATGCCACCGCCTGGACGCCCTACCCGGCCGGCAGTTGATCCTGGGCGACACCTGCCCGAAGAACCTCAGCCTCCACGGCGGGCGCACCGCGTTCGTCGACCTCGACAACGTGCACACGGGATCGCCGATTTTCGATCTCGGCTACCTCCTCGCCCACCTGATCTTGCACCACACCACCCGGCCCACGCTCCTGCATCCGCTCACCGCCGGATTCCTCGACGCCTATACCCTTCCCGGCCCTGCACGGCCCTGGTGCGAAGACGACCTCCTCGCGACGGTGACCGCCGGAGTACTGCTGTACCGGCTGGAGGCCCGCGTCGTCCCCTACCCGGCCACCGCCCCGCCCGCCACGGCCGACCGCCTGCGCCACAGCCTGCGCCATCTGCTGGATGCCGGCCCGTTCACCGTCCCCGATCTGCTGAACACCGCCGCCGGGCTGGTGACGGCGTGACCACCCTCCGCTGCCCGACAGGGGACCATCCGGAAATGGCCCCACTCGCCGAACTGAGCGCCCGCGGCATCCACGCGCCCAGCGTCCAGTCGCTGGCCCGAGATCAAAGCCCGTTCGCCCGCCCCACGCCCGCCTGGACCCGCCGCCTCGCCCCAGGCATAGTCCTCACAGCCCGCCCCATCGACCTCGGCGGCGGCCGCCTCACCAACGCCTACACCCTCACGGTCGATCTCGACCGCGCCGAGTGTCGGCCCGTCTCCCGCCCGGAAGGCTTCCACCTGCGCAGCCTCGTCACCGGCCCCGCTGTCGCCGCAGTCTCCGGCGCCTTCGCCTACATCTCCGACGACACCGCCTACCAGCCCGCCGAGCACTGCCTCGACCTCGCCGTCCGCGACCACACCGCCACCAGCCTGCCCACCGCCACCAAACCCGCCCTCCTCATCCACCACGGCCGCCCAGTCGTACACACCCTCGCCGCCACAGGCACCCTCACTGCCGCCGGCCGCCCGCACACCTGGACCGGCTCCAAGGCCCCCTCACCGCACCCGAGCCCGCCTGGCCACCTCACCGTGTTCGGCGCGGCGAACTGCCGCATCCGCTATCACGACGACCCCCGCACCGGCTTTCGCCGCGACGTCGACCCAGCCGCCAACACCACGCCCCGCGATCCCGCAGTCCTCGACTGCACCGTCAACCCCACCCCCACCGGGGCACAGATCACCGCCCTGCACCCCGGCGGCGCCGACCTGTTCACAGGCGCCTACGTCCTGCGCGCCCGCCAGCCCTGGCCCGCCCACCTCGTCCCGGGCGCGCCCATCCACATCACGACCATCGACACCCTCGACACCGCCGACATCAGCAGCGCCCTGTCCCTGGGACCGTCGGCCGCCGACGCCGCCGCCGGACACACGACGGCCTGGGACCAAAGTCTCGGCACGAGTCCCTTCCGCCCAGACGCCCGCTACGCCCGCACCCTGCTCGCCCTCGACGACCGGCGTCTGACCCTGACCGTTCTGGACGGCGCGCCCCTCGCTCCCGCCTTCCAGGGCGTCACCGTCCAGGAGACCGCCGAGCTGTGCGAGGGGGCCGGCCACGATTCGGCATCGGTGTTCCACCTCGACGGCGGCCAGACCTCCAAGATCGCATACCGACACGGGCCCGGACCGGCAGACGCTGTCGGCAGCCTCCACTACCTGCGCTGGCCCCGCCACGAACACGAAGCCTTCCGCTGGCAAGGCCTCGACGGCCGCCGTCTGCACAGCGCCCTGCAGATCACAAGCAACCAGGAGTTCCGTTGACCACCCCCCGATCCGTCCTGATCGTCGTCGCTCACCCCGACGACGCTGAGCTCGCCATGGGCATGCGCATCCGCGACCACGTTCTGACCGGCGACCGCGTTCGTGTCCACTGCCTGAGCGCGGGAAGCGTGGAGAAAGACGAGGGCGCTGTGCGCCGCGACGAGTGCCTGGCGGCTGCGAAGATCCTCGGCATCGGCGGCTATACGTTCTCCCAGATCCCCGACGCGCGGTTCACCGACTACCGAGGCGCCATCAACGCGGCCCTGTTCGACGCCTTCGCGATCGAGCGCCCCGACATCGTCTACACCCATCACCCCGACGACCAGCACCTCGACCACGCCATCACGGGCGAGGAGGCAACCACCGTCGCGATGCGCGAGGCCGCCGACCTGATCCACTTCCGCTCCCCCTACAGCCGGAACTTCGAGCCGAACCTGTACTTCATCGGCACCCCCAACCTCCTAGCCGCCAAGCAGGCGGCGCTGGCCTGCTTCGCCTCGCAGCAGCAGCTCGACATGGCGGTCTTCGGCGGCCTCACCGAACTGGCCTTCCGCCAGCACGTACACCACCGCATCGTTGAGCGCTTCCCCGACGGCAGCTGCGGCGGCGAGATGTTCCGGACCGCTCGTCAGATCGCCCACGCCTCCCGCTCGGACAGGCAGTGCCGGGGTACTCCGTACGAACCTGAGTGAAACCCTCGCTCAGGCAGTAGCCCTACAACCAGCTATTCGCGCGGTCCCATACGAGGCGCACCCAGGTCGGTGATCTCTGTGCGCCGAATGCTGCCTAGTTGATTCCCCGGAGACCGCTTAGGGCTTGCCCGCCGACACCGATCACCGAACTACCAGCCTCTGGACAGTGAGGACCATTCCGGGCAGCTGCGGACCGCGAACCCCACGCTGCCAGTCCACCATCGCGATCAGACGCATCCGGCGCCTACCGTTCGTACCTCCCCCGCGGGCGAGGACAGCGCCGAGCCGGAACCCCTACCCAGGCACCCTCACCTGCGAGCAGTTCTGAGCGACGGGCACCCCGGAACGAGCGCTCCACGGGCCTCGTCGTCCGAAATTTCGAGACGTTGCAGGTCAATGCCGCGACCATCCTGGCGGGGCTCGCCGTTTGTCCGCCCCGACAAGGTCCACGCGGCCGCCCCAGCACGCGGCCCCGCCCTCGACTCGTCCAGATGTAACACGCCAGCATCGACCACCAGCCCATAACAGGAGGGGACTTCATGCGGACCGTACGGCTTGCCAGCCTCAACGCGTACAAGCTCGGCAGCGGCACGATCAGCAATTCGTCTTGGAAGGCGCGCGTGACCGCGATCGGCGAGGTCGCCCCGGACATCCTGGCCCTGCAGGAGGTGATCGTCGACGAGACTCGGCCGCACGGGGAGTGGGCGGCCGAAGCGTCGGCAATCATCCAGCAGCTCGCCGCGGAGACTGGGCTAAGCGCGACCACCGTACGTGCCGACGGCACGCCGGGCCCCACCGCGATGGCCAACAACCTGGCTCGCGGCTGGTACACGGCGCTCCTGTGGAACCCCAGCACGGTCAGGTTTGTCGCAGGGAGTTTCCGCCCATACGGCGCGCCTGATTTCTGGCACGGTTTCACCACGGCGCGGTTCGACATTGGAGCCGCCAAGCCGATCAAGGTCGGCTCGTACCACGGCGACCCGATCCGCCCCAGCTGGCGCAAGAGCGAGGGGTTCCGGATCAAGAGTATTTTCCGCACAACCGGCGGCGCCGAACCCGGCGCAGTGCTTGGCGACTTCAATGGCTTGTCGGCCGCGAAGGCCAGCCGGTCGGATGGTGAACGGTACTACGACCCCGAGCCCTACCTCGAACAAGACCACGACGACCTGGAGTACCAGCTGCTGGAGGGCACCATCGGCACCATACAGCTGGCCGACCGCCGCCAGAGCGAGGCCCTCCTGCGGCGCGATTTCATGGTCGACGCTGCTGCCCGTCTCGGGGTACCGTGGCAAGCGACGACGGGGCAGTGGAAGGACGGGCAGGGCGATCCCGACCCATGGGGTCCGCGTCGTATCGACCTGGTGTATGTCACGCGGCCCGTCGCGCCGGCCCTGGTCAGCCACCGCACACACAACAGCCCGGCCGCGAGGGAAGCCACGGATCATCGGCTAGTGGCCTGCGAAATCGCACCGTCCAAGATCAGCGCGGAACAGTGATGCGACGTTTCATGGGCCCGGCGCGGCTGTGGGCCAGCGAGGAAAGTCCGGCGGAGGACTGGGTCAAACCGCACGTGCTGTGGCTGCCGCAGCACGATCCGCAGGTGCTGGACTACTTTGGAGGACTGCGTCAAGTCGTCGCCAGATTCCCGGACGTGATCACGCCGATCGCTGACGAGGACCTGCACCTAACGATCCAGTCGGTGCGCCAGCTGAACACCGACGGTGTGCGCGTGGACGCGAAGCAGATGGCTCGGGCGGCCGTCCTGGTCCAGCACGAGCTGGGCGGGATGGAGTCGTTCGACCTCGAGATCGGTCCGGCCCGGGCATCCGGTTCCGCAGGCATCGTGGAGATCTGGCCGGAAGCTGGGCCCGCCGAGCTCAACCGGCGGGTGCGTGCGGGGCTGGAGAAGGCTGGCATGGTGCTTCCGCCGCCCGAAGAGCACTTCTGGCCCCACATGTCCTGCGGCTACGGAGTGGAGGATGCCACGACGGCCGAGGCTGCGATGCGTTCGGACAAGTTCGCCTCCGACATCGGCAAGGCGATCCGGCCCGCGATCCGCAGCCGCGCCACGATCTCCAGCGTGTGGCTGGTGTGGCAGCGGCAGGTTCCCGAGTGCAGTACGTACACCTTCGAGCGCGTCCACGAACTGCATCTCGGCAAGGGCAACGCCCCGTCGTAGCCCCGCGCACGCCGGCCGCCCCGCGGCGTACCGGCGTCCCCAGCCACCGCACGACGACAATGAAAGGCACTTCCATGCAGATTGCGACCGGCAAGCTGTCCGGCGGAGGGCGGCCTTCCGAGGACCGCATCCTCACCGCCAACGACGCCACCCTGGTCGTCGTCCTCGACGGCGTCTCCACCCTCACCGATGACACTCCCCGTGGCGGCTGGTACGCCCAGACCCTCGGCGAGGAGTTTATCGCGGTACACGACCGCGCCCAGCACCTTGACCTGCGCACCACGCTCCAGGAGGCCCTCACGAGGGTGGCCGGCGAACACGGCCTGGTCCCGGGCGCCTCGCCAGCTGCCACCGCGGCGATCGTGCGCCAACGCTCCCACGACCACATGGTCGACGCTCTCGTACTCTGCGACACGCCCGTGGTCATCGAGAAGCACGACGGCTTCGAGGTGCTACGCGACGAGCGCCTGGAGACTCTCGTCCGGCTCTCTCCCCACCGGGACGTCATGGTCGAGCAGCTGCGTGCCGGGGGTGGGTTCGCTGGGCCCGAACACCGCCGGGTGGTCCAGCAGTTGCGGGAGCACCAGATGCAGCACATCAACCAGGTCGGTGACCCGCTGGCGTACTGGGTGGCCGAGGCCACACCAGCGGCTGCCCGCTACGCCGTGGTGCGGTCCTGGCCCATCTCGGACATCAAGCGCATGTGGGTCATGACGGATGGCGCCCTGGCCGGTATCGAGTCCTACGGGCTCTGGTCCTGGGCTGCGTTCGCCGACGCCTGCACCGCGGTCGGACCCCAGCAGGTCGTCGACGCCATCCACGCCTATGAGCACGACGACGACCCGAGCGGCGTGAAGCACCCCCGCTACAAGGTGTCCGACGACAAGGCCTTGGCGTGCATCGACTTCCGCCCGACGGCGTGAACGGCTCGACGCCGGTCTGGGCGCAAGAACACCATCGGCGAATCGGGCCGGGCGCCCGCTCCCGTGAAGCCATCCTGAGGACGGCGGCGTTGCGGAAGGAAACCACATCGTGAAGAAGTTCACGCCGCAGTTCCGGGTACCTCCTGGCCCGACGGTCTGACGATCCTGCATGCCTACCTGCTGGCCGACCTCCCGGTCGAGCGCGAGCTCGCCCAGCTCACCGCATGTAGGTTCGCATTTCGCGTGTCCCTTTCTCATTGACGATGGCCCTCGTCCGGCCCTAAGGACAACGCAGTGAGACGAATTCCTGCCTGATCTCTCACTCGTCGCAGTGCTGTTCCCGGTCTCCTTCTATCAGCGCCCCTTCCCCACTTGATCATGGAGATGTAGTAGCTGGTCGAGACCGGGAACTCTGCGCCCATTCTTGCTGCTCGGATGTGGGGCATGTCGCGTGTGATCGGCGCAGTTTGGCGTACCAGCAGGCCGGCTACACGGTCGGCCGTCGAGAGGACCTCGTCGTGCAGGATTCAGCGGTCGACCGCCCAGAGCTCGTCCTCGCCGTGTGGACCGGCTGGGCCATCCAGCGGGGAGCGGGGGCCAAGATGTTGGCCGGGGCGCACCGAAGGCGCACTGCCCAGGGGACGAACGAGGAGCACTAATCCGGTTACGCGGGCTTGGTGTTGAAATAGTTCTCGCCGTCTGTCTTCCCATATGCCCGCGCATTCGCGACAGCGTGGTCGGATGCACGACCTCGCACGACCGGGCCCGACCCCTTCGATCACCCTGGCTTCGGTGGTCGAGGCCAGGGTGACTCAGCGGTTGCGGCGGGCATACGGAGCGCAGGAGGCAGCACTAGCCTCGATCTTGCATGACGGTCCGCCGACGGAGTCGGTGGACCGTTTCGCTTTCGGTTTCTGATGGCGGGCATTCCGAGGGCCCGAGTGTCGCCTCG